>JAKPNJ010000250.1 GCA_029548445.1 Bacillota bacterium
AAGTTCCTCTTCCTGTTCACGGCCATCGCCGTGGTGTGTACCGGCCTGCTGTTCTTCGTCGGCGAGGGGGATGTCTTCACCGGCGTGCTGTTCTTCGTCCTGGCCGAGATCGGGTACCGGGCCGCCCAGGTGTTCTATGACGCACTCCTGACCGACGTGTCCACCCCCGAGACGATCGGAACCGTGTCCGGCCGGGGCTGGGCCGTCGGCATGGTCGGCGGCATCGTCGCCCTGCTCCTGGTCCTGGTGCCGATCCAGCTCCTCGGCAACGACATGATCCACATCGCCTTCCTGATCACGGCGGTCTTCTACCTCGTCTCCTCCATCCCGACTTTCCTGTGGGTCCGGGAATTGCGCGAACCGGAGCGGATTCCGGAAGGGGAGTCGACGATCCGCCTCGCATTCCGGAAACTCCAGCAGACCTTCCGCTCGGCCCGCCACTACAAGGAGTTCATCAAGTACACCATCGCCTTCCTGATTTACAACGACGGCATCATGATGCTCATGGACTTCGCCGCCATCATCGGGGCGACCCTGTTCGGCATGCAGCAGACGCAGCTGATCCTCTTCGTCATCCTCATCCAGGTCGCGGGGGCCGTCGGCTCCCTCCTGTTCGGCCGCATCTCCGACCGCATGAGCAGCAAGGATGCCATCCTGATCTCCCTGATCGTCCTGATCGTGTCCATCACCGGCCTGTTCTTCATCAAGGACATCACCCTGTTCTTCGTGATTGGCTTCTTCGCCGGGTTCTCCCTGTCCGGGGCCCAGGCCGTGAGCCGGACCATGGTCAGCCAGCTGGCGCCCGTAACGAAGACGGCGGAGTTCTACGGATTCCTGTCCGTCGCAGGCCGGACATCCACTTTCATCGGTCCCCTGGTTTTCGGGACCATCTCCTACCGGGCCAACCGGTGGTACCTGGCCCAGGGGCTGGATGCCGTGGCGGCAGAACAATCCGGCCTGCTCTGGGCCATCGGCTCGATCCTCGCCTTCCTGGCGGCGGGCCTCCTGGTCCTGCTCCTGGTCCGGCGGGTGACCTCCCGGGATCCCATGGTCTATCCGTCCTGACGAACCGGCCGCAACCTGTCGAGGAGGAACGTCCCATGCATGCAGCCGTCCGCGCTTCGACCCGGTCCGGTGGGGCGTTCCGCATGGCCCTCACCCTGGTCCTGGCCGCCGTCCTGTCGGCCTTCGCCTGCGGATGCGCCCCGGCCACTCCCGGCCCGGGCGATCCGTCCCTGTCCCTCTCGGTCGGCGTGATGCCGGCGGTCGATTCGGCCCCCATCCTGCTGGCCGATCAGAAAGGGTATTTCGGGGAACTGGGCCTGGTTGTCGACGTGCAGGTCTACACCAACGCCATGAACCGGCAAAGCGCCCTCCAGAGCGGCGGGCTGGACGGGGCCATGACCGACGTCGTCGCCCTGGTCAACAATGTGGAGAACGGATTCGACATCCGGATCACGACCAGCACCGACGGCGTCTTTCCCTTTCTCATGAAGGAGGACCTCACGGGCCGGACCGAGATCCGGGCCGGCATGATGGAGATCAGCGTGACGAACTACCTGTCGGACCGGCTGCTGGGGGACCGGTTCGAGCTGGAGAAGGTCTATATCAACGAGATTCCAGCCCGGCTGGAGATGATCGGGAAGGGAGCCCTGGACCTGGCGGTGGTGCCCGAACCGATGGCGTCCCAGGGGGAACGGAACGGGCTGCTCAAGGTGCTGTATCCTAATAACGATCCGTTTTCGCCGGATGTCATGGTCTTTGCCGGCAAGGCCATCCGGGACAAGCGGGAAGCGCTCCGCCGGTTCCACCAGGCCTACAACCGGGCCGTGGACGAGATCAACGCCGACGACGGGGAAGCCCGGGACCTGCTGATCTCCGTTCTTGGCCTCGACCCGTCGATTCGCGACCGGATCCTGATGCCCGACTACCACAGGGCCCGGGTGCCGGACGAGGCCTTTCTCCGGCAGGTCATGGAATGGAACGAACGGGTTCTGGGCAAGCGGACCGACCTGGCGTATGCCGACCTGGTCGACGACTCCTTTGTCGGATGACGGAAGTGGACGCGCGGGGAACGGGTGAATCGGAAACAGCCGCCCCGGCCGGACCCATGATCGAGGTGGACCGCCTGCGGGTGTCCTACGGGACGGAGACGGCCCTCCAGGACGTATCCTTCTCCGTGGAACGGCGCGCCAGCTGCGCGGTCATCGGCCCTTCGGGCTGCGGAAAGACCACCCTGCTGTATGCCCTGGCGGGCCTGCTGAAACCCGACGAAGGACGCATCCGGATCGACGGGGCGCCCCTGGAGGCGATCCGGCCGGCAACGGGCCTGATTCTCCAGGAGTACGGGCTGCTGCCCTGGAAGACCGTCCGGGACAACATCGCCTTCCCGCTTCGGTCCCGGGGCCTGGACCGGCACCGGCGCCGGGAGCGGACCGATGCGATCCTGGGCGACCTGGGCATCGGGGACCAGTCGGACAAGTTTCCCGGAGAACTCAGCGGAGGCCAGCGGCAGCGGGTCGCCATCGGGCGGGCCCTGGCCCTGGAGCCCGACCTGCTGCTCATGGACGAGGCGTCCTCGGCCCTGGACGCCATGACCCGCGAACGAATCCAGAACCTGGTCCTGGGGATCTTCCGGAAGCGGCCTGTCACCCTGCTGCTGGTCACCCACAGCATCGAGGAAGCGGTCCTGCTGGGCGGTTCGATTCTTGTCATGGCCCAGGGCCGGATCCGGAGCCGGGTCGATAACCCATGTTTCGGTTTGCCCGATGCCCGGGATGCCCAGGCATTCCACGACCTGTGCCGGATCATCCGGCGGGAGCTCCATGAGACGGCCTGACGGACCGGCGCGGGTCCCCCGGCAGCGACCCTTTGCACCCCTCCTCCGGACGGTGTACGCCGTCCTGTGCCTCCTGGCCTCCTGGACGATCCTGCATGTCGCCATCGGCTCTGCCATCGTCCCGTCGCCCTGGGTAACGGCGGCGGCCTTTGTCGACCTGCTGCCCGGCGCCCTGGGTCTCCATCTCCTGTCGAGTCTCGGCCGGATCCTGGCGGCCCTGTCCGCCTCCCTCCTGCTGGGCGTCGTCGTCGGCCTGTGGACCGGCCTCAGCGCCCGAAGCGACCGGTGGATCGCCCCGATCGTGTACCTGCTGTATCCCCTGCCGAAGATTGCCTTCCTGCCCATCCTGATGATCCTGTTCGGCCTGGGAAACGCCCCGAAAATCCTCCTGATCGTGTTCATCCTCGTCTTCCAGGTCCTCCTGGCCGTCCGGGACGGGGTTCGGGAAATTCCCGCCGAGTGGTTCCTGTCCGTCCGGTCCACCGGCCTGGGGCGGGGCGGGCTGCTGGTCCACCTGGTGCTGCCGGCCATCCTGCCAAAACTCCTGACCGCCGTGCGGATCGGCATCGGGATCGGCCTCTCCGTCCTGTTTTTTGCGGAGAGTTTCGCGACAACCTACGGCATCGGCTACTTCATCATGAACAGCTGGCTCCTGGTCGATTACCCGGACATGTATGCGGGCATCCTGGCCATGAGCCTCATGGGCTGGATGCTCTTCAGCCTGGTGGACCTGCTGGAATCCCGGGCCTGCCGATGGGTCCGGGTCGGGAAGACCTGATCGTCCAGGTTCCGTCCCGCCTGTTATAATTGGGTTGTCCTCATATTGCCGGTACCGCCCGCTCCCGCGCTTCCATCCGAAACGGACGGCACACGACCAAGGGAGGGAGATCAGCATGTTTTGCCGGAGTTGTGGAAATCCCATCGAAACCGACACCCGCTTTTGTCCCCATTGCGGCCAGGCCGTTTCCGGTCCGGAGGCACCTGGTCCGGACGCCCCTGCTCCTGCCGCCCGGCCGACGGAAGCCCCGGGGGCGCCGGCCCCATTTCCGCCTGCGGCCCCCATGCCGCCGCCGGCTGCCGCTTTGCCGCCGGCTCCTGCTCGAAGGAAGAAGCGCCACGGCTGCCTCATCGCGTTTCTCGTGATCCTGGCCCTGCTGGTCGCCGGGGCGGTGGCCGTCTACTTCCTGCTCCCCGGCCTGTTCCGGCCCGTCGACTTGGGCGTCCATTACACGGAGCGCGATTACGAGAGCGTCCTGGAGAAGCTGGGGTATGAAAAGGACGAAGCGCCCCAGTCCGGGACCCGCCAGGATTACAAATACGAGTATGGTCCCGTGGTCCCGGTGGAAACGCGGCTGTCCGCCGCGGAGGTGACCGCGTTCTTCAACCTGAACCGGCCGTCCTATTTCCCCTTGAAGGATGTCCAGATCAGGATCGGAACCCAGCCGGAGATGGGAATTGGCGGCTGGTCATACTGGGCGGCCCTGTCGTTGGGGTCCCTGCCTGCCACATCGGACCTGCCCATTGAGGTTTCGGCCAACGTGGACCGGGACTATGCCCTGGACAGCCTCCTGTCCGAGTACTCGCGGGAAGAGATCCAGGAGGCCCTCGCCTCCATCGGCATCCTCGACCTCATTCCGGAGCGGGTCAATGGGTATGCAAAGGTGAGCGGCCGGATCGAGAACAACAAGGTCGTCGACCTTCGGCTCTACGCCGCGTCGGTCATGGGCGTCGCGGTTCCCGCGGACATCGTGCGGTCCGCGGACGCCCACACGATCGTCGCCGGCCTGATCGACAAGCTGCTGGAAAACTACCACGAGGAATCCGGCGCGGTTTTCGTCACGATTCGGGCGGAGAACGGCGAGATCCTGCTGGAAGGGGAGCTTCCGTCATCCCTGACCCGGACCCCGCTGCCGTAAGGAACAGGACCGCCATCCCCGACGCAACCAGGACCAGGTTCAGGACGAAGGGCAACCGGGCGTCCAGGCCCGACAGCAGGCCGGCAATCCAGCCGAAGGGCGAACTCAGGGCCAACAGGCAGACATAGAGGATGGACATGATCCGGGCCCGTTCCTTCGTGTCCACCAGGACCACCTGCATCGAGTCCAGCAGGGGGCTGATGGTGGCCAGGGCCAGGCCTTCCAGCAGGATGCTCGGAAAGAGGGCGACCGGTCCCAGGCTGGAAGCAGCCAGCAGCAGGGCCTGGCTCGCACCCAGCAGCAGCAGGCCGGCCAGCATGGGCCTGCGGAAGCGCAGCGCCCGGATGCCGGGCACGAAGGTGAAGAAAGCGAACAGCATGACAATGGACCGGACAAAGGGGAGGATCCCGATCCAGCGGGCCTCGACGCCGACGGTGCTGGTGGCGTAGACCGACCAGAATGTGGTGTTGACCAGGGTGCAGATGGCCGTGACCAGCATGAGGAAAAGGGTCAGGAGGGTGCCCGGGGCCCGCAGGATCTGGCCCAGAACCCCCCGATAGCCGGACAGCAGCGTCCGAAGCGGCACATGCCGCGTCTCTGCCATCCGGGCCAGGCCGTGCCGCGTTTCTGTGGAAAAAACGTACAGGAGGACGAACTTCGCCGTCATCAGGACGAAGGCCAGCAGGTAGAGCCAGCGCAGGGTCGTCACCAGGCCGAAACCGCCCACCAGCAAGCCTGCCAGGGGGGCGAAAAAGGCCGACACCACCCCCGCCACGTAGATCCAGGCATAAATGTGGATCAGCTGGGCATGGTCGCTGTCCTCCACCAGCAGGCATCCCCAGGAGTTCACGGCGATGCGGTTCACCGCATTCAGGAGGGCTGCGGCCACGAACCACCCGATGTCCCGGGCAAAGGCCCACAGCAGGCAGGGGACGGTAAAGGAAATGAGGTCCACGACGAAGGTGGTGCGCCGGCGGCCGAACTTGTCCGTCAGGGCACCGCTCAAAAGAGCGAACAGGATCTGGGCTGCCAGGCCGATGCTGGCCACCAGGCCGATTTCCTGGGCCGATACCCCCAGGGCCAGCATGTACAGCGACGCGTACGGAATGAACAAATTGTAGGGGATTCCCCACAGGGGCTCCGTATAGACGCAGGCCCGGGGATTCCCCCGAAGGCCCAGGAGGGTTCGGATCATCGCGTGGTTTTTCGGCATGGGGCCTCCCGTCGGACGCGGTTGGACGATGACTCCACTATCGCCAAAAGCGGCCGATTGCGCAAGCAGGTTGACGGCCCCGCGGCGGTCGCCTATTCTGCAGGCAGGAACGGAAGGAGGCGGTCGCCATGGCCGACGGGCAGGACATCCGGCTTCGCAATCCCGAACTCCTCCACCTGGAGGACGCGAACGGGAACCTGTCCCATGGATTCAACCAGGAGTGGTTCGGATCCGAGTGGCAGCGCCGGGCGGGGTGCGGCCCCTGCGTCGCCGCCAATCTCCTGCTGTACCTGCACCGGACCCGCCGGCTGGAGCTCCCCTTTGCCCTGGACAGCCGGGCGGATCTCCTGGCGTTCATGGAGGCGGTGTGGGTCCATGTCACGCCCACCGCCATGGGCCTCCATACCCTGAAGCGATTCTGCGGCGGCGTCCATGCCTTCCTGCACGCCCATGCGGTTCCCCTGGACTGCAGGACCTTTGGGGTAGCCCGGCGTCGCGGGGCGCGGCCTCCCTTCGAGGCGCTGGCGGGATTCATCGCGGAGGGCCTGCGCAGCGACAGCCCCGTGGCGTTCCTGAACCTGTCCAACGGAACGGTCCGAAACCTGGAACCCTGGCATTGGGTAACCCTTGTGGCCGTCGGGGATGGCCCGTCCGCGGACGCGTTCCCGGCGGAGATCTACGACGGGGAGCAGGCGATCGGGATGGACCTGCGGCAGTGGTACGACACGACAACCCTGGGCGGAGGATTTCTGTACCTGGCGGGCGGATCGGGGAAACCTGGCTGTACCGCAGGATAACCGATTATTTTGAAAATCAAAATATTTTGATATACAGGTCGTCTCCGGCGTGCTACCATCGGACAATGAACTGCCGTGCTTCCGGGACCGCCGAACCGGGATGGATGCAGCCATGCGGATACCGGCGGCGAGGGAAGGAGACGCCCATGAAAATCCCGTCATTGACAATCGGAAAGCTGACAGCCTCCCTGCCCATTATCCAGGGCGGGATGGCGGTCCGCATCTCGACCTCCCGCCTTGCGGCCGCTGTGGCCAATGAAGGCGGGATCGGCGTTATCGCGGGAACCGGCATGGAGCCCGAGGAACTGCGCAACGAAATCCGGGCCGCCCGGCGCCTGTCGGACGGCATCATCGGGGTCAACGTGCTCTTTGCCGTCAACCAGTTTGCCGAACTCGTCCGAACCGCCATTTCCGAGAAGATCAGCCTGGTCATTTCCGGAGCGGGTTTCTCCCGGGACATGTTCGGCTGGGGGAGGGAAAGCGGCACCCCCATCGTTCCGGTTGTCTCGTCGGCCCGCCTGGCGGTGCTTTCCGAGAAGCTGGGCGCGTCGGCCGTCATCGTCGAAGGCGCGGAAGCCGGCGGCCATCTCGGCACCGACCGCCCCATGCTGGACATCCTCCCGGAAGTCAGGACAGCGGTCGGCATTCCGGTCATCGGCGCCGGGGGGATCCTCGACGGCCAGGATATCGCCAGGGCCCTCCGGTCGGGAGCGGACGGGGTCCAGATGGGCACCCGGTTCGCCGCCAGCGAGGAGGCAAACGGATCCGACGCGTTCAAGCGGATGTATGTCGAGTCGAAAGCGGACGATGTGACCTTGATGCACAGCCCGGTGGGACTGCCCGGCCAGGCGCTGCGCAATCGGTTCCTGGACAGCGTGGAGCGGGAAGACCACGAGGAGAACGAGCCATGCATCGGGTGCCTGAAACGCTGCAGCCACAGCTTCTGCATCATGCGGGCCCTCAACAACGCCCTGCCCGGCGGCGTGTCCGAACGGGCCCTGGTGTTCTGCGGAAGCCAGGTTCACAGGATTCGCGAGATCCTGTCTGTCCACGAGATCTTCCGCCAGCTGAAGGCGACGCTCCTGGCGATCTGAACGGCGTCCGGCCCCTTATGCATCCAGGTCGACCGTACCCTCCATTTCCGTTCCCGAAAGACCCGTGACCCACACCCAGGTCCCGCCGCGGCTGCGTTCGATCCGGGCGGTATCGGTCTCCCGGAAGGCCAGGCGGGACGGGAAGGGACCGATCCGAACCGCTGCGTCCGGAACGGGAATCGACGTTCGGATACTCAGGGACGCCTTCCGGAGCCAGCGCTCATGCTCCAGGACATACTCGATCCGGCCTGCCTGTCCGTCCCCCAGGATGAACGGGAAATCCCGGACCTCGATCCGGTCCCAATGCCACGGAAGGCGAGGGAGGATTCGGAGTTGGCCCGGCCGGCTGTCGTCGATGCCGGCCATCAGGGTCATGGCCTTCAGGGCCTCGGCCTCCTGGACCAGGTTGCCCTCGTCGCCCGGGTTGTCCATGATCCCGTACCGGCCTTCGCCCAGGACCCCGAAGGTGTGGTCCAGTCCCTCCTCGAAGTTCTGGTAATTGAAGCACTCGTGAAATACCCAGGGATTCATGTCGAAAGCCAGGGGCCTGACCACGTCGCCGTCGTAGGCCAGCCGGGCCATCCCCTCGACCAGCCGGGTATAGGTGTTGATGTCGTCCATCAACAGGGCGGCCTGGGTCATGAGTCCCTGGCCGTACCCGCACATGGTGTCGTCGTGCCGGCCCCCCATGCCGGTCCAGGCCGTGTTGCTGACAAATCCGTACTTCCGGAAGAACCGGCTGCGGCACATGCCTTCATGCAGGTAGTCATAGCTGCCCTGCTGGACGCTGCGGAACTCGTCGTCTTCCACACCCAGGCGGCCGAGGTCGCTGTCGAAGACGAACGGAACCTGCCTCGTCCAGCGATACACGGGCCAGGACGTGCCACCCCATTCGGAAAACAGATGTTCCCGACCGTTTCTTCCGTCGATTCCGTTGATCCAGCACCCGGGCGGAACAGGCGATGGCTGCTCGTATCCCGTCTGAGCGCCAGATTGGTGCCATGCGCCCTTTCCGGAAACGAGCCAATCGAGAATGGAGGCTGACAGGCGGTCATGCAGGTCGGCCAGCCGGGCGGCCTCCCGGGTGAGTCCCGATTCGCGGGCCATGCCGGCGAGACCGGCCAGGGCCGTTCTCATGCCGTAGTTGGGATAGATCGCGTAGACCAGGGAGTCGGACTCGGGATTGCCCGACATCTCCGAGACGCTCGGCAGGAGGCATCCGTAGGGCGACCCCTCCATCTCCCGGCGCACCCACTCGAGGACGGGCCCGGCGCCCTCGAGGAATTCCCGGGCCAGGGACCGGGACTTGCCGCCGGCCTTCCAGGTGCCGACCAACCCCAGGAAGGCCAGGGCGTTCCCGTCGGTTTCGCACCGCATGAAATCCATCAATAACTCGTCCTTGCGGGCCCCCTTGTCGATCATCCGACCCCAGTGATCCCCATAACTGATATGGTCCAGGAAGTGGCGGGAGACCAGGAGGGCCTCTTCCGCAAACCCCAGCCGGGCCAGCTCGACCAGCCCGCGGCCGGCGTCCCGGGACCACATGTGATCGTAGTAGCAGGTCCCGTCGTGGGGAACGGTCGAGGTATGGAAGAACCCTGCCCCGTAGGGGCCGTTCTCCGTCCGCTCCACCTTGGCCAGGAGATCCTGCAGGTTCTCGGCAAAGATCCGGCCCATCTGGCCGGCGCTGTCGGCCCCGGCGAAGCGCATCCGCGGGAGGGTCGTCATGACGGGTCTCCCTTCTCCAGGAGATGCCTGTACGCAGGCGGCAGCCCGGCCTGCTCCGCCAGGCCGGCGGGGAATCGGGGGTCATCGGGCGGGATGTTGAAATGGTTGTCATGGATCCGGTTGGTCCGGAATCGGCCGTTCATGCCGACATCGTGGTAGTTGAAGGCAACGGCCACATGGTAGACGATGTTCTCCGACACATCGAAACCGCCGCTGGCCTCATCCAGGTAAATTCCGCCCGGGAACCCCTTGAGGGTTTCAACCTGCTTCAACGTTTCCTTCGGCAGGGTCAGGCCGCTTCCCACCAGCATGTCCTGGTCGAACCGATGGCCGTCGAAGCGGCCGTTGTCGTGGACATGGTTGCCCCGGATGACCGAGTCCGGCTGCAGGGACAGGGTGTAGATGCCCCCGCCGTCATGCAGCTTCTCCAGCACATGGTGGACATGATTCCGCTCGATTCGGTTCCCGGAGGCCACCGTCGGCACGCGGAAGCGCGGATAGTCCGCCGGAGGCTTGTAGGTCAGCCGGTCGTCGGACGATTCGTCCCAGTATCCCCATCCCCACCCGACCGAGATGCCGGTATACGAACAATCGTGGATTTCGTTGCAGGAAATCCCGGTCCGTCGCACGAAGCCGGCCAGGATGGCCACGCCGCCCCGGTATTCGACCCCGATCCCGTGGAACAGGTTTGCGGTGATGGTGTTGTCCGACACGATGCGGCGCGGGTCGTCGGGATGGGCGTCCGGGATGTTGAATCCCCCAAGCTGGATGCCCGTTCCGGAGATGTCCGCCAGTTCGCACCCCCGGACGATGTTGCCGCAGGCGCCGTGGTCCATGTCGAGGGCGGTGCATCCAAGGGAGCGGAACTCGCAGGATTCGAAGGCGATGCCATGGGCGGCGGACAGGGTGACGGCCGCCTGGGGCTTGAGGAAGCAGGAATGGGGAAGGGCGCGGTCGTCGGGATTCCGGTACAGGTTGGCCTGGGTTTCCGCGTGGCCGTCGCGGGAGGGTTTCAGCCAGGTGGTATGGCGGAAGGCCAGCCCCTCGAACGTGATGTCGGAAATCGGCGCGTCCAGGGTCCCCTCCAGGGACAGCAGGCACTCGACCCGCGGGAGAATGGCCTCGACGTGGTTCATGTCCTGGCCGTCCATGGCGATGCAATACAGCATGCGGTCCGTCCGGTCGAAATACCAGTCGCCGGGCTCGGCCAGCAGCTCGAAGGCATTCTCCATGTAGTTCGGACTGCCGACCTGGACGCCCCCCTTGACCTGGCAATCCCGGAAACAGGGCATCCGCATGCGGATGAACGCGCTTTCCCCGTCCGGGTTCGGGATGATCTCGTCGACCGGGCAGATGGAGTGCGTCCAGCCCACATCGTAGACGAACTCGAGATCCTGCGGCCGGCGCCAGTGGAGGAGGTCCATCCGGGTTGTCCGGTATCCCTCATGGACGGGCAGGACCCCGAGATAGCAGCTGTATCGCTCGATCTCCCGGTCCAGGACCATGTCCGGATCCTGGAGTACGCTCCAGCCTTCCGAGGCCTTTTCCGGACTCCGGGCCCGCCGGGCCCGGCGGCCATCGAGATAGAGGTGGCGCGTGCCGGCTACGTGGGGGAGATGGACCTTCCAGAGAGTGGGAAGGCCGGGCTCCGGAGCCCGCTCCCATCCGGAGAGGCGCAGGCCGCCGCTCAGGACCGGCGTTTCACCGGGAGCCGCCCGGTAGACGACCCGGTGGCCGTTTCGCCCGGAGTCGCCGGCCGTGAACCGGAGGGGTTCCTCCACCGGATACAGGCCTCCCCGCAGGAGGATGACATGATCGCACCCCATTTCGGACAGCCCCGGCCGGACGGCGTCCCGGGCCGCCTCCAGGGTCCGGAACGGGTCGCCCGCCGTTCCGGCCGCCTGGTCCCGACCATCGGGCGACACATGACACACCACGCGTTCCTTCATCTCGTTCCGCTCCTTCCTTCCACCCTCGTCACCTCATGACGGAGCGTCACGCCGTCGCCGGCCGCATCCGTCCATCGGACTTCAAAATCGCCGAAGCGCTGCATCCAGACGCCCTCCTCGCCGAGGAAGGGCGCCGCCGCCTCCGCCACCCGGTCGCATTCCAGGTCCTCCACCACGATCCACCGGCCGTCCCCGTCCTTCCGGTCCCGGTCCCATCCGTCCGGGAGGAGCCAGCGGAGGGCCACGCAGGTCGCGCCGCCCCGTACACGATCCGCCACCGCCTGCAGGCAGTCCGGCGTCATCCGGGTCCCGGCGAGGAAGATCAGGCCGGGATCTCCCAGGGCCTTCCCGCCGGCGCGTTCATCCAGGACCAGCAGGTTGGGCAGGGGATGGAAGAGACGGTGGGTCCGGGTTCGCAGTCCGGGATCCACGCCCTGCTCCAGCGGGAGCCGCTTCACGGTTCCGTCGTCCCGGGGCCAGAGTCCCGCGTGATACGTGTATTGCGGCAGGAAGGTCATGAGGCCGTTGGGCGGGATCCGGCCGCGGCTCATGAGGCTGAAGACCTTGAAGGGGGTCCGGGACCGGTAGTCGAACGAGAGGGCCTGGTTCCCGTACGGGTGGGTCTCAAGACCCCACTCGGTATCGTCCGACCGGATCAGGACGACGTCGGGATCCGCCTGGGCATGGCCATATGCCAGGGGATGCGCCGGGACAAAGCGCTGCGTGAATTCCTCCAGGACGGCGCCGAATTCCGTCAGGCGGAAGCCGGCATCGGTATGGCGGGCCAGGACATCCGCGTTCTCCGTGAACAGGAGGTCCGGCCCCATGAGATAGGCCAGCTCCAGGGCCGACCGGTACTCCGCCGGCGAGTGGCCGGGGAACCCCCAGATCCGGGTGAACCAGTCCCCCACGTCCTGGCCCCAGAAATCCACGCAGAAGCCCAGCTTCCGGCCATACTGGCGGGCCGCGCCCAGGGCGGTGGCCACCTGCACGGAGGCGAATTCCTCCTTCAGCAGCTTGGGACAGGGATTCATGCCGCCCCTGGCGAGGGCGTGGTACATGACCGGGAACACCTGCTCGGACCACAGGTCGACCCCGCCGCCATAGCCGGCCACCCGTCGGCGGACGGCCTCGGCGACGGCGTCCTCCGATTCCTGGAGCGACAGGCCGTCGACCGCTGCCCACTGGTGCCGGCGCGGATTGCGGCCCGACTCCCCGGGATGGTAATCCAGGTACATGGACGGGTGAAGCTGCAGATGCTCCGTCTCGTCGTACAGGAGGCCCAGGCAGCGCCCGGTGGCCGCCGCCCGTTCCGCGACGGCCTCGGGGATGTCGAAGCGGTTTTCGGTCTCCCCGAAGGGACCGTTGATGTTGCCGTATTCGTTGCCAAGCAGGAAGTCCAGGCCGGCGGCGGCCATGTCGTCGATGAGCCGGTCGATGCCGCTGTCGCCGGGCATGGCATGGTGCAGGTAAAAATCGGCGCCGAGGGTCCGGAGGAGGGCCACGAATTCACTGGCCGAGGGCGACGAATCCTGGGGGCCCAGGACCCGGCCCTCGCCGGTCCGCATGAGCGTCCGGCTGCACTCGGGATGCCAGGGATCCAGCCATCCCATGACACTGCCCTGGACCCCGATGCGGGGACCGGAGGCCTTCCCGTTTCTATCGAACGAACGCATGGGGTACCCCTCCTTGTTGCCGCCCGGCGCCTTCCGACAGCGGGGGCGATGATCGGCCAATTCGTCCATCATACCGCTTCCGTCATGCCGGATCGATCCCCCCGGTCGTCCTGGAAACCGACAGGAGGCAGACGGCGCCGGCCGGGATGTCCGCCACGGGCCAGTCCAGGCAGGCGAGACGATCCAGGGGCATCGCCATCCCGGCTCGCGTTTCCGCCAGAACCCGTACCCTGGCGTCGAAGGGCGTGGGATTCGCCACTTCCAGCACCAGGCGATCCGGGTCCGTGGAGGCGACCCGGACGTCCACCTGGTCGAACACCGTGACCTGGTCCGTGTCCAGCAGGACATGCAGGCCGGGAAGGTCCAGGAAGGTCAGCATCAGGGAGACTTCGCACCAGCAGGACCCGTGGAAAATTTCTCCAATGGGCTCCAGCCAGTCGCTCATTTCCACGCGTTCGTTCATCCAGCCGGGCGGCATGGCCCTGCCGTCCGGGGACCCGATCGGCCGGTCCTCCCGGGACAGGTACTGGGGAAGGCTGGCGGCGATGTCGCGGAGCAGCTCCAGGAAACGCGACTCCCCCGTGGCGCGATACAGGCGGAGGAGGGAGTCCCCGGACAGGGTGCAGATGCCGGGAGCGCTGTGCTTGTTCTGGACACTGGCATACACGGTGCCGGTGGTCCGCATGTCCAGTCGGCCGAACGTGGAGTCCGGAGGGAACCGGTAGTCGTAGGAAACGCACCAGGTCGCGCAGAGGTCCGCCTGCCGGCAGGCTTTCTCCAGCCAGCGGGCCTCCCGGGTCTCCTCGTACAGGGTCACGAAAGACTCCAGCAGGCCGAAGGCGGATTCGCTGTCCGGGCACTGGAGGATTTCCCCGGGCCCCCCGGTGGTGAAGCCCCGGAGGGTATAGTGGGCATCATATGCGTCTGCGGCAGCCGAGGCCACCGCGAGATACCGGGGGTCTCCCAGGACCCTGGCGGCGAGGGCGAGGCCCGCCGGTGCGATGGCGGCCGACGCGGAGCCGCCCACCAGGAGGTCGCCCGTATCCGTGTTGACGAACTGGCCGAACTGTCCGCGGGTCTCCCACAGGCGGACAAAGGCGTCCGCCACCCGCCGGGTTCCCTGGAGCCACCGGTCCGGAAGGGGTTCCTGCGGCCGGGCCTTCCGGAGGTACAGGAGATGGCGGGCCAGGAAGCAGAGGGCGTCGGCGCTCTTGCGGACCAGGTGCCACGGCTTGCCGGGGTCGTCGAAATGGTCACCGAACACGCGATGGGGATCGGCGCATCCGTGGAAGAATCCGGAGGCCGACTGGCCTTCGCCGAACGCGAAATCCAGGTTGCGGCCGGCACGATGGACGGAAAGCGGGGATCCTGCCGCGAGAAGGGGCAGGGTGGCCATGAGCCCTCCCACCCATCCGACCTGCCAGTTTTCGTCGACCCCGACGCCGTAGTACCCCTTCGCCTCGACCCAGTTGTCCCGGTTGTACTTGTCCTCCAGGAGGCTCCAGGCCGCCGACAGGGGGATCGAGGGCCGTCGGAGGGCTGGGGGCGAAAGGTCCTTCCGGATGGCGGAGAAGACCTGGAACAGGTCCGGAAGGGACGGGCAATCGAACCGGATGATCCGGAGCCGAATCGCAATCGATTCGCCCTCTTCCAGGTCGACACCCCGGTCGTCGCAGGGATGGCCCATGTCGCAAATCGTGTAGCGCGTCGGGTACCGGATGCCGGGAGCCGTGACGGAGAGCACCGCCTGGCTGCGATCGGGACTCTCCTCGATCTCCAGTCCCGAGTCGCCGGCCCGGGTCGCCGGGTCGGCCAGGAGCCAGAAGCCCCTGTCGCGCTGCCCGTGGAGAAACCCGATGGCCGGGGTCGAAAGGTCCCGGGTCATCAGCTGGATGCGGGACGGACCCGAACCGGGCGACAGGCGGGGGATGTCCGTGATCACCACCGGCAGGTCGGGACGCAGATCATCCGGATCGCGGAAGATCGGGGGATAGGGCATCGTTCTCGTCTCGAACCGGTTCCCGTCGTAGGCGCCGGCGGGCATCAGGACAAAATGCCCTTCGGACCAGTCCCTGAAAACAAGGCGAACGGCGGCCTGCACACCGGCGGCCCGACCCCTGGCCAGGAGGAAGCGGATGTCCAGGTCGATGGCGTCGGGGCGGGATGGCGGCCCGTCGACAGCCTGGACGGAAACCGTCCAGGCGTGTCCGTCGAGGGCCAGGGACAGGGCTTCGGCCGGATGGAAACCGACGGACCGAAAGGTCCCGGCAATCGGCAGGCAGCCGTCAAACCGCGTGACGCCGACCTGCAGGTCGGCCCCTTCCGCCATCCATTGCCTTCGTCCTTCCATCGCTTCCTCCCCGGGAGCGGCAACCGTCCAGCCGATGCCCGTCGATCCTGGCCCCCTGCAGTCGCGTCGTCTCCCTTAACCCTCGATCCGCCGAAGGGCGGTCTCGCTCCATCGCGCCACCTGGTCCAGCAGGTCCCGGGCCTCGGCTTCGGTGCCACAGGACGTTGCGACATAGAGTCCCGCCGGCGAGATCGCATCCAGCAGGGGTTCGATCCGGCGGGGGTCCCGGCAGGACAGGACCAGGAGCTTGCCGGCGGCCTGGATCTTCCGGTACAGCGGGTACCAGGCGGGATCCATTTCATCGGGAGCCCCCGCCCCAGGGACCCACTGGATCCCGGTCAGGCGGTCCATGGCCAGGAGGTGGTCCAGGTGGACCAGCTGGCCGGGTCCGTCCAGGTGGTAGATCGACCGGTCCAGGAAGGCCGCCTGGCGCTCCAGGGACGGCAGCGCGAACTGAAGGAAATGGTCGGGGGAGATCATCGCCGACAGGTCGCATTGGATTGGATAATACCGGCCCCGGCACCACAAGGGAAGCCAGGCGGTGGTTCCTTCCTGGTGGGGCGACAGCAGGGCCTGCAATTCACGATAGCATTGGAGCCAGATCCGGTCTACATCCTCGACCAGCGATAGGACGTCGTCGGGACGGTCCAGGAAATCCGTGAGCAGGTTTTCCGTCCCCCGCAGGGAGGCCAGGATGTCCAGGGTCCCGCCCAGGTCCGGCAGGGCGACGCAGAAATCCCCCCCTGACCGGGACACCCACTGCTCCGTCATCCGCCGGATGACGGTCCATGGCAGGGATTCGCGATCCAGCTGAATGGGGGGCATCCGGTCCCAGTCCCGGAGGATCGGGTCCCGGTCGAACCAGACCGTGTCCTCCGCCAGCCGGAAGGGCGACCCCATGAAACCCGCCACCACGCCGGGTCCCAGGTTGGGAAAGAAATTGGGAAACGACTCGCCGCCCAGGAAGACCTGCCCGCATCCGGCCAGGAGGTTGTGGAAGATCCGGTCGGCGTTCATCCACCGGTCCTCCAGCGACCCGTACGCCTGGAAGGACAGGTCGGAGGGGAGGGGGGTCTGTCTCGGGGCCGTCACGGCGACGAGACACCGGTCCGTCGGGCCCCCGGACCAGAAGGCGTCAAACCGGGCCTGGCAGGCCGCCCAATCGTCCTTGTACTTCATGGGGAACTCCTTTCAGGGTCCGGCCCGAACCGGGTCTCCCCCGGCCCAATCCGGAATTCCCGCCCGGGGATGCCGGGCGAACCGGGCAGGCGGACCAGGCCGGTGACGCCTTCCGGCAACAGGATGAACCCTTCGAGCCGTTGCGGATCCGAGTCTGCGGACGCGTCCCAATGGACAAACACATCTCCCTGGGGTGTCGGCAGGGTCCCTTCGGCCCAGGCCAGCCCTCCCGGATCGGGCGCGACCAGGACCGACCGGAATCCGGGCGAGAGGGGACGGATGCCCAGCACATAGGCCGGCAGCAGGGCTGCGGGGCCGCCGGACCAGCCATGACAGCGGCTGAGCAGGGCGTCCTCCAGGATCGTGTCGGCCCGGCCCGGCACGAGCTTCTCCCAGAACGTCGAGGCGCCGCGGTCCAGCATGAATCCGTAATAGGACCGCATGTCCGCCAGGGCCATGGCCACGAGCCCGGACTCCATCATCGCCCGGTGAACCCAGTACGCCATGAACCCTGCCATGGGCCGGGCCTCGTCCTCCAGGCCTGCGGCCCGCTCCAGCAGGAGCCGTCCCTCCCCGGGGGATGCCGCCAGGCCGGCGAGAACCGCGAAGGCGTTGGCGTGGAGGCTGGAGGAGGGCGCTTCGGCGGAGCCTACGGGGAAGTCGGAATAGACGCCCGTCTCCGGATGCAGATGCCGGGACCGGAGCACCTCCCCGATCGCCCGGCCCGCCTGTCGGAACCGCGCCACGCCGGCCTCCCGGCCAAGCCGGGCCGCCATCCGGGCCATGTCGTCCGCAGCCATGGCGAACTGGGACAGGAAAACCGCCGGGGAAGCCCACCAGGTATCCGGAGCCCTGCGGTTCTCGTCGGTGATGAACCGGCCGGGCTCGACGGCGTCCGGTCGGACGGTCGCGGCCAGGTAGTCCAGGGTTCGTTCCGCGTAGGGGAAGAGGGCAGCCAGGGTCTCGTCGTCGCCGGTGGCCTCGTGGTACTCCCGCAGCATGCCGATGAAATCGGTGCAGTAATTGTCGAGAATCCAGCGGCCGACCCCGTCGGTGACGCCCGGCATGTAGTCAATTCTGTGCGGATGCTGGTGGCCGCCGGCACGGGATGCGCAGGCGGGGAGGGACCCGTCTTCGCGCTGGGTGGCGGCGAAGAGTTGCAGGGACCGGCGGGCCAGGGCCCGATCCCCGAACGCCGCATAGCCGACCAGGGCTTCCACCCGGGCATCGCCGATCCACAGGAGGCCGTCCCGCTTGATGCCGTCCTCATAATACCGGTGCATGCACAGCCGCACCGTATGGGCCGCCACGTCGTAGATCCGGTTCAGGAGCGGATCCGGACACCGGAAACTGCCGCGGAACTCGACCGGGTACAGGGCCTGGATACAGGACAGGGAGGACAGGTGCAGGTCGCCGCCCGCCGCCAGGAGCCGGACGAAGCGGAAGGCCCGTCGCCCGCCGCTCCGGAGACGGGCTGGCCCCGGCCGGAGATCGAAACGGTCCCGGGGAAACCGGAACCAGGGCAACTCCGTCGAGGGGTCCGCGAACGCTTCTTCGAAGGTTTCCCCGTACCGGACGAGAAGGTCGGCGTTCGCAGAGGCTTCCAGCTCGAGGGACAGGTCGCCCACCCGCTCCTCGCCGAAATCCAGCACCAGTTCCGCCGGACCGCGGCTGCCCAGGAGGATCGTGGAGCCGGAATGCCCGCAGAGGGCATCGGGGTGCAGGACCCGGCGGGCCAGGACGGACCTGGCGGGCCGGACGACGGTTTCTTCCATCGTCGGCTCAGGCGGGGAAAAGGCACCCAGGTAGGGAGAAGCCGGCTCCGGTCCTGTCATGTGGCGTTTCCTTTCCATTCCGTTCCAGCAGGCCTGGCCGGCGATGCGCGGCCGTGCCCCGGCTCCGGAAAGGGGCCGCCGGAGATCGGCGGCCCCTTCCGGAGGGTGTGGGATTCATTCGTGTCGGATGCAGGGTTCCTGCACCCGCGGGGGATCAGTTGCCGCGGAACGTCGGATAGGACTGGACATCGTCCACGACTTTGCCCGCAGCCGCTTTCCAGCTGGCCACATAGGCGTCCCACTCGGCATCGATATCGAAACCGGGCTTCGTAACGGCGTTGACGTAGAACTCCGCCGGGAGCGTGAACCAGGCGGCGAAGTCGGCGGTAGGATCGTTCTGCGCGGTGAATTCCGCAAATTCGCTGTTGATGATGTTCTTGAGGATGTTGACCTGCTGCATGAGGGCGTTGGCCTGGTCGACAACCGTCTTCCCCCGGTACATGATCTGCTTCGCATCGGTATCCAGGGACATCGGGACAAAGAGGCCGATGCCGCGATCCACGGCGACGACGCCTTCCTTGGCGACGGCGACGCCGTCCTCGTTGACGGTGTAATCGACGCCTTCCTCACCGAAGCGGACGATCTTCCACAGGTCGAAATCGGATTCCATGGCCTCGATGATCTGCATGGCGCGGATCATCTTCTCGTCGGAGGTCTCGGCGCCGAAGCCGAAGGCCCAGGAGAGCTGGCCGTAGGACCAGGTGCCGCTGAGGCCGGTGGGCCCCGTGAGCTTGGCCATGACGGCCCAGGTCGCTTCCGGGTTCTTCTCCGTCGTCAGCACACTGGTATCCCAGGAGGCTGTGTAGTCGGAGGCCATGTTGAAGGTGGCCCCGAGCTTGCCGTCGACGATCTTGGCGTTCATGATGGCATACTGGTCAGTGAAGGCCTCCGGGTCGATCAGGTCTTCGGAGAACCACTGGCGGTAGGTCTTCAGCATTTCCTTGTAGCGGTTGCTGACATAGGAATTGACGATCTTGCCGTCTTCCTCGATCCACTGGTTCGGAACCCAGCCGAAGGCGCCGTTGGTCTGGGCCCAGAAATAATTCCATGCCCAGTGGTCCCGGCCGCCGCCGTAGACATAGGTGTCCTTGACGTTGTTCCCGTCGGGGTCCTGCTCACGGAACGCCTTGGCCAGCAGGTAGAACTCATCGAGGGTTTCCGGGACCTTGGTGATCCCCACCTTGTCCATCCAGTCCTTCCGGAGCAGGGTGATCCAGGGGGCGTCGCCGATCTTGTTGAGGCCGAAGACCCAGATCAGGCCGCCGGTCCGGTAGCTCTTGCCCATGGTCCAGGCCCGGTCGCCTTCCTTGTCCATGTTGGCGGCGCCGGTCGGCCAGTATTCCCGCACCATTTCCTCCGGGATTTCCCGGATGATGCCGTCCTCGAAGTACTTCTGGTGGGCCCAGCGGGCGAAGACATCGGGCAGCAGGCCGCCGGCGATGGTGACCGAAAGCTTGTCCTCTTCCCACGTATTGATGGGCATGACCTTGAGATCGACGTTGAAGCGGGTCTCGATCTCGGTTTCCACAAAGCTGCCTTCCTTATAGGCAGAGTAGTCGGCCGGCATGACCCATACCAATTCCAGTTTCTCGGCGAAGGGGTCCTCCGTGGGGGCGGTGGTCGGCGTGGTGTCGGTCGTGGGGGCGGCCGTGGGGGCGGTGGTCGGCGTCGCTTGCTGGCCGCAGCCGGTAAAGACGGCTCCGACAAGCAGGGCGAGGACCAGCAGCAGGGTGACGGTTCGGACTCGGTTCATCTGGGTTCCTCCTTTTCTTGGTGGGACTCCGGGTGGAACAATGATCCTGCTCAGCCCTTGACGGCGCCGAGCATGATGCCGCGGATGAAGTACTTCTGCAGGAACGGGTAGACGATGATGATGGGGGTGATGGTGAGGTAGAGGAATGCAGCCTTCAGGGATTCGGGAGAGCGGATCGTCTTCAGGCCGGCCATGTCGGCGAACCGCTGGATGTCCTGCTGGCTGGATTCGATGAGGAGCTTCCGGAGCATCAGCTGCACCACCTGCTTGTCGGGGCTGGAGGTGTAGAGCATGGCCTGGAACCACTCGTTCCAGTGCCCGACCATGGACCAGAGGGCCACTGTCGCCAGCACCGGCTTGCTCAGGGGGATGATGATCTTCCAGAAGATGACCAGGGGATTGGCGCCGTCGATCTGGGCGACCTCTTCCAGGGAGATGTCGATGACGGCCATGATGTAATTGCGGATCAGGATGATGTTGAAGACAACGGCCACGGAGGGGAGGATCAGGGCCCAAAGGCTGTCGATCAGGCCGAGGTTCCGGATCAGGAGATAGGTCGGGATCATGCCGCCGCTGAAATACATGGTGAACACCATGTAGAACAGGATGCCGCGGCGATAGGGGAGATGCCGCTTGGAAAGGGGATAGGCGGCGGCGGTGCAGACGAGGACCATCAGGACCGTTCCGACCACGGACCGGAAAATGGCGTTGGTATAGCCGGTGAGAATCCGGCCTTCCTTGAAGATGGTCACGTAGGCGTCGGTCGTCAGCGAATCCCAGTCGGGTACCAGGGTGAAGCCAAGCTTCATGGCGTCCGCCGGGGAGGAGAACGACGTAATCAGCATATCCCAGAAGGGATAGAGAATGCTGAAGCACAGCAGGAGCATGAACCCGCCGTTGACGATTTCAAAGGGACGAATCCGGGGCATGCGGAGCTTCATGGCGCTGCCCCCCTACCAGAAGGAATAGTCGCTGAAGCGACGGACGATCCGGTTGGAGAAGTACAGCAGCGTGAATCCCACCACATTCTTGAAGAGGCCCACGGCGGTCGCCAGGCTGTAGTTGGTGCCGCCCACGTCCCGGAAGGCCAGCCGGTACATGTAGGTGTCGATGATGTCCGCCACCCTGTAGACGGACGGGTTGTAGAGGTTGAAGACCTGGTCGAATCCCGCGTTCAGGATGTTGCTGATGGTCAGCATCAGGGAAATGATGATCATGGGGTACATGCCGGGCAGCGAGATGTACCGAGCCTGCTGGAGACGGGAGGCCCCGTCGATGTGGGCCGACTCGTACAGCTCCCGGCTGATGCCCGCCAGGGCGGAGAGATAGATGACGCTGCCCCAGCCGACGCCCTGCCAGATGCCCGACACGATCAGGACCACCATGAACCAGAAGGGATCCCCGATGAAATTGATCTTCTGTCCCCCGAACAGGTCGATCAGGGCATTGACGAGGCCGCGCTGGGAGAGGACCTGGATGACCATGCCGGACACGATGACCCAGGACACGAAGTAAGGAAGGTAGGAGACGGTCTGGACATATTTCTTGAAGCGGCCCGGCCGCATCTCGTTGATCAGCAGGGCGAAGAGGATCGGGGCGGGGAAGGAGAAGGCCAGGCGGAGCAGGCTGATGACGACGGTGTTGGAGAGGGCGGTCAGGAAACTGGGCTTGTTGAAGAGGGACAGGAGGTTGGTCAGCCCGACCCACTCGCTGCCCCAGACGCCCTTGAGAAGCTTGAAATTCTGGAAGGAAATGACGATTCCATAGATCGGCATGTAATTGAAGACGAACAGCAGCACGATGGCCGGCACCAGCATCAGGTAGAAGTACCTGTAGTGCACGAGGTTGCCCGCAAGGGATCGCTTCGCCACGGCCGGGTCTCCCTTCCTGCTTCCTGTGGACCCGTCACGGAGCATTCCCGTTTCGGACCCGAAACCCACTTTGAAATCAGTGAACTGACTTTATTATATGGTCCGATGCACAGGATTCGTTGTACGCATTTTGGTCGGAACTGTACAATTACCATGCGAGACCCTGTTTCACATTGCAGGGGCTGCCGGTCGGCCATATAATGATCCCGAGACGCACCGCATCCTCCGAACGGATTTCGGGACCGGAAAACGATCGGCAGAGGGGCCGAACCATGTACAAACTGCTCATCGTCGACGACGAGGAGATCATCCGCACCGGTCTCCAGCAGGGGATCGACTGGGAAGCCATGGGCTTCGCGCCTCCCCTGACCGCCGGCAATGGCCAGGAGGCCCTGGGCATCATCGCCGGGGAATCACCCCACGTGGTGCTGACCGATATCCGGATGCCCGGCATGGACGGGCTCGAACTGCTGGCACGGATCCACAGGGAGTATCCCCTTATCCGGACCGTTATCCTGAGCGGGTACAACGACTTCGAATATGCCCGGCAGGGCATGGCGTTCGGCGCGGAAACCTATCTCCTGAAGCCGACCACGAATCGGGAAATCCTGGAAACCTTCACCCGCCTGGGTGACGATCTCCGCCAGGAGGAAGGACAGCGCCAGCAGCAGGAGGAATGGCGCCAACGGAGCCTGCAGGTCCATTCCCTGGAACTGGACCGGTTCTTCCGCCGCCTCGTGCAGGGAGACCTCCACGAACCCGGGCGTTTCGACGAGGAAGTGCGCCATCTCCAGCTTCGCATCCCCTCCCGGTGGTCCTGTGGGTTCGTGCTGGAGCCCTGCGGAGAGAAACCGGGAACCCTCCCGGAGGACCTGGCGGAGCGGCTCCAGGCCCGTCTCGAATCCGGTCCGGGAGGCAGCGGGGAAGGCGGGAGGCTGCTTCTCCGGGTACTCGCCCAGGATGCGAACAGCCTGGCGATTCTGTTGTTCCAGGAGAACCCGATCTCCCTGGCGCAGCTGGATCGCCTGGCGGGACTGGCGGTCCGGGAGGCGAGCCAGGCCTCCGGCCAGGCGTTCGCCTGCGGCGTCGGCCCTCCCGCCAGCCCGTCCGGCCGCGTGGCGGAATCCCTGGCCAAGTCAAGGAAAGCCGTTCGCATGGCGTACTATGACGATGCACCCCATCTCTATCACTGGGATCGGATCGTGATCGGCCCCGTGACGCCGGACCTGGAGGAGTCGGTCCGGAAAACGGGGGACGAACTGCTTGCTGCCCTGCGGCAGAGCCGCGAGGAACCGCTTGCGACTGTCCTGGATGCCTATTTCGGCCGCATGCGGAAATGGAAGCCCGATCCGGACTGGCTCGTCGAGACCACCGTCCTGCTGATGAACCGCTGCATCCAGTTGTTGGAGGACCTGTCCGCCGACGCGGGCGGCATCCGGGAGTCCGCCTCCTTCCGGTCCCTGTCCCGGTGCGCGACCCTGACCTGCCTGAAAAACAAGGTGTCGGACCAGTGCCGGATCATCCAGGCCCGCCTCGGCGAAGAGCTGGGCAGCGAAGTCGTCCGCCGGGCCATCGCATACCTCCGGGAAAACCTTGGGAGCCGGGTTCGCCTGGAGGACTACGCCGCCTCCCAGTTCCTGAACGCGTCCTACTTCAGCGCCCATTTCAAGGAGAAGACCGGGATCAGCTTCACGGCCTACCTCAACAACCTCCGGATCGAGCAGGCCATGCGGCTCCTGGCCCGACACGACCACCACATCAGCGAAATCGCCGAGCAGGTCGGGTTCTACGATACGGCCCACTTCTGCCGCGTCTTCAAGCGAGTGGTCGGACAGACCCCGCTTGAATATCGGAAGCGGCAATTCCTGTGAGACAGCGGCGGCCCAGGGGATCCCCGACGGGGTGGCTGGCCGGCACCAGCATGCATGGCGCCATCCTGGCCCTCTCCATCCTGACCGTCGCCATCGTGATGGCCCTGGTCGGGACGATGTCCTACATTGGCGGCGTGAACCTGGTCCAGGACAATCTCGACGGCGTGTATCGCAGCGAGCTGGTCCAGTTCAACAGGAAGCTCGTTTTCCAGATGCGGGAAATCGGGAAGGCGTGCCAGCTGGCCGCGGCGGATGCCCGCCTGGCCACCCTGCTCGAGACCTATGAGCGACAGGTCCGGGAAGGCGAACTGGCGGGAGCGGTCCGAACCGGCACCTCCCTCGAGGCGATTCTCACGCAATACAAGCTCTACAGCGACAATATCGAGTCCATCGTGCTCATCGGACAAAGCCATGTGTTCGCGGCCGGCCCGGTTCTCTTCTACAACAACCCGCTGGACTCGATCCGTGCGAATGAAGCCGTGTATCGCCCCATGAAGGAGTCCCCGGCGGCGCCCGTCCTGTTCCCGACCATTTATGGGGTCACGCAGGAGACCATTATACCTGGGGTGCACGTATCCCTGAATGTCCTGTTTTCCAGGCCGTCCTACGGGAGTCTCGTGACCAGGCCTCCCGACGGCAGGGAGCTCGCAGCCGTTTTCGTCATCACCAAGCCGGAGTTCCTGTCCGGCGTCATGGACAGCGGCGTCGAGATCCAGGTCCTGGACCAGGGGAACCAGGCGATCTGGAGCAACCGGGAACCGGCCCGGCCGGTCGGGGATTTCCAATTCACGCAGCAGGCCAGCGACAGCACCGGTACCGTCTACATGCGGCCCGGGAGCCGGTCGATCGCAGGGTACTTCCTGAATTCGGAAATCGGCGGCTGGCGCATCGTCCTGATCAACCGCATCGAGGATTTCCGGCAGCGGCTGGTCCAGGTCCGGAACCAGGTCCTGCTGTCGGTTCTCGTGACGATCCTGGTCGCCGGCGTCCTGTCCCGCTTCCTGCTGCGCGGCACCCTGCGGCTGCTGGAAATCCTGGTCGAGCGGCTGAGACGCTTTCGCCGGGATCGGGACATGGACGACCGGGATACCATCGAGGTCCCGACCACGGGCTTCCCTTCCTTCCGGACCAGGCTGCTTCTTTACTTCACCACGATCCTGCTGTTTCCGGTACTCGTTTTCTCGCTGGTTTTCAGCGCCTTCTTCACCAATCTCATGGAGAGGGAGGTCGAGTACTCGATCCGGACAAACTACACGCGGCTGAAGGAGAATGTCAACACCCTGGTCGAGTCCCAGAAGAACATCCTGCTCAGCATGGTGTTTGATCCGGCCATCCAGTCGGCGGTCATGGGAACGGTCGATGACGAAACGAAAGTCCGAATCGAGGGCTTGCTGGAAAACAAGATGCGAATCGGCCAGTATCATGACTCGGTCAGCCTGTTCGACCGGGAGGGACGAACGATCCTCCAGGGCTTCGGGTACCGGGACACGGTCCTGTCTCCGGACCTGGTGGAAATGGCCCGGACAGCCGGGGGACAGGTCGCGTTCGCCGCACCCGAGCCCAACGAGTTCAATCGGATGCAGGTCCGGATGGTCGCCCTGATCTCCCCCCGTTCGCCGGAGCGACAGGGATTCATCCGCGTGGCGTTCGACGAGGAGGACGTGGAGCGGATCTACCGGGACTCCCTGGGCGCCGGCGTCTCGATCCATGTGGAGTCCGCCGACGGGATCGTCCTGTCCCATGTGGACAAGCAGCGGATCGGCCTTCCCCCGGCCGAGTCCGGCACCTCGGGAACGTACGACCTTAGGGAATCCCTGTCCCAGGCTCCCTGGCAGGTGGTTCTCCGGTATAGTTACGAGAGCCTCCGGGCGGGAACCCGCCGGTTCTTCACGAACCTGGTCCTGGCGACCACGGGGGTGTCCCTGTTCTTTCTCCTGGTTCTCTTCTACCTGTCGACGATTTTCATCCGGCCCCTGAACCTCCTTCGGCATTCCATCGCCACCACGGAAAGCGCCCTGGAGCCGACCGGCACGCAAGGGTACTATTTTTCCGAGATCAACGCCCTGGTCCAGGCCTACAACGACATGATCCTCCGGATCAATTCCCTGATCGACGAGGTGCTGGTGGCCAAGATGGCCGCCCATTCCCTCGAGGTTCAGAAAAAGGACCTGGAAATGATCGTGCTCCAGGCCCAGATCAATCCGCACTTTCTCTGCAATACGCTGGAGTCCATCAAGTGGATCGTCGTCCGGAAGGATACCGAGAAGGCCATCGGCATGATCGAAAGCCTGAACAACCTCTTCCGGTTCGGCATCAGCCGGATGGAAAACATCATCCGGGTCCGGCAGGAGATCACCTACGCCCAGTCCTATACGGACATCATCCGGTTGCGGTACAGCCGCCGGATCGAGTTCCGGTGGGATGTGGACGAATCGGTCCTGGACGACCGGACACCGAAGCTGATCCTGCAGCCCATGATTGAAAACGCGATCCATCACGGTGTCGAGCCCATGGAGCAGGACGGCGTGGTGGAGGTGTCCTGCCGGGCCGACGGCCACGACCTGGTGTATTCGGTATCGGACAACGGAATCGGGATGGAGCCGGACCGGCTGGACGAATTGCGGCGCCAGATCATGAGCACCCAGCCGGACAAGATCGGACTCGCCAACGTCAACGCCCGGATTCGGCTCTACTACGGACCCGAATACGGCGTTCGGATCGAAAGCCGGAAAGGCGTCGGGACGACGGTCATGATCCGGATCCCGCGGAATGGATCCGACGGGGAGGCGAAGCGGGGCATGGCAGGATGACATCGGCCCGTTTCCGTCCCGAGGTGGGGTCCGTTACCCCGACCGGCCGGCACCCCCTGTGGTTCCGCTTCCTCGAGGGGATCCTGCGCCTGTTCTACCCCCGCCATGAGGTGATCGGCCTCGGGCGGGTGGACCGGAGCCGGCCCGCGGTCTTTGCCTGCAACCACGCCGAGACTTACGGCCCCATTGTCATGACCCTGCGCTTCCCCCTGCCGTTCCGCCCCTGGGTCCACGGCAACCTGGCGTCCCGGGAGCGGTGCCTGGAGCACCTGGAAATGGATTTCACCCGTCGCCTCCTGCGGCTCCGGCCTCCCGCCAGCCGATGGCTCGCGGCCCTGATTACCCCGGTCTGCATGGGCCTGATGCGGCAAATCGGCGCGATCCCGGTCTTCCGGGGCGAAATGGCCATTCGGGACACCTTCCGCATGAGCCTGGACACGCTCCGGGCCGGCCACTCCCTGGTCATCTTCCCGGAGGCCCGGGAACGGCCCCATTCGGAGCAGCTCCGCGATTTCCGGATCGGCTTCGCCCACCTGGCCTGGCTGTACGGCGGCGAAACCGGGCAGGCCCTCCGCTTCCATCCCGTCTGGATCGACCGGAAGGCCCGGCAAATCGTCATCGGGAGCGCCCTGGAGATGGATCCTGCGGAAAGGAATCCGCGGCTGGCCCGGGAGCGGCTGGCCCGGGCGCTCCGGGACGCCGTCCAGGGGATCGCAGCAGGGGGCGATCCCGAGAACACGGACCAGGGGATCGCGTCAAAGGGCGATCCCGAGAACACGGACCAGGGGATCGCATCAAAGGGCGATCCATGAACGACTCCCGCAGCATGCCCCGGTTCCTTTCCGGGCTCCTTCCCCTGGTCCTGGCCGCCGGCCTGCTGGCGGGCGGCTGCATCCCGGCCCCCCTGCACACGCCTTTGCCATGGCCCACGTCCCCGACAGGCCCCGGGACGGAAGACGCCCGGTCCGTCGGCAGCCTGGCCGAAGCGGAAATGGACAGCCGGGTCTCCATCGAGGGGGAGCTGACCGAGGCGATCCGGCTCTCCAACGGATCCATCCGCCTCCAGGTCCGGGATGAAACAGGCACCATCCAGGTGTTCGCAGACGATTCCCTCGAGCCGGACCTGCTGGGATTCGCCGTTGGGGGGCGCGTCCGGGCCGCCGGCCGGCTCCAGCGGTATCGGGGGATCCTCGAGGTCTTCTGCCTGGCGCCCGGCGACTGCGTCCCCGTTGGCCTGCCGCCCTTCGAAGCCGTCCGGGTGGAGGAAGTCGTGGATGGCGACACGATCCGGATCAGGACCTCCGGGGGACAGGTTGTCCCGGTCCGGCTCATCGGCATCGACACCCCGGAACGGGGACGGGAGGGTTCGGCTGGAGAACCGTTCGCGGAAGAGGCGACGGCCCGCCTGGAAGCGCTTCTGCGGGAAGGGACCGTCTACCTGGAGCGGGAGAATGCCGAGACCGACGCCTATGGCCGGCTGTTGCGCCATGCCTGGCTGTCCCGGCCGGACCGGATCGATGCGGAGGCGGCAACCCGGTGGAACACGGGGGCCATCCTGGCGGCCGAGGGACTGGCGGAGGCCATCGCGGTGGGAACGGACGTCAAGTACTTCGGCCTGTTCCGGGCTCTCGAGACAGCCGCCCGGGAGGGAAAGGCCGGGATGTGGGGCGACGGATCGGACGCCGCTTCCGGGAATGCGTCAGGAACCGGATGACCCGGATCCCGGATCACACCGCACCGCAGGGGTTGCCGGGCGGCGGGCCAGGCCACGGCGCTCCATATCCAGGAGCCGGTCGTACAGGTCCCGGTTGACAGGGGTTGGAACGCCGTGCTTCCGTCCCAGGGCCAGGACGGTGCCGGCGAACAGGTCCAGTTCCGTTTTCCTCCCGGCCTCCAGGTCCTGCCGCATGGAGGGCTTGCCGCCCGGATCGAGACGGTCCAGGACGGCCAGCCAGCGAACCAGGTCCTCTTCCGACAGGCCGACACCTTCCCGGTCGGACAGGGCCAGCACCTCCCGCATGGCGGCCACCATCCGGTCCCGGGCGGGACCGGGCTCCTGGATCAATCCGTAGTCCCCCTCCAGGGCCGCCACCACCTGGTTGACCCCCACGTTGGTCATGAACTTGCCCCACATCTGCCGCCGCATGTCCGTGGACAGCTGGTGGGGGACCTCCATCCGCCGGAAGAACGCCTCGACCCGGAGGCACCGCTCGGTCACCAGGCCGGGTTCCCGCTCGCCGAAGGTGATGGATCCCATGTTGCGGTAAGTCAGCCGAGAGCCCTCCCGGACCGCGTCCATGCCCTGGGAGGTGCAGTCGAGGACCCGATCCCGGCCGTAGGCCTCTGCGACCATATCCTCGCTTTCGATGCCATTGAGCAGCGACAGGATCAGGGTGTCCGGTCCCACCTGGTTCCGGGCGGTCCGGATGGCGTCCGGAAGGTCCGGGAACTTGACGGCGAAGAGCAGCAGGTCCGCCGGACGGCAGGGGGCATCGTCCGGTTGGTAGTGGAAGGCACATGGCGTGCCGTTGCAGAAGACGCCGTCGCGCCGGTACCGGGCGATCCGGTCCCGGTCCGCCACGATCCGCAGGTCTCGGCGGGGCATGCGGGACGCCAGGTGGTGGCCGAAGAGGATGCCCAGGGCGCCCAGCCCGACCAGGGAGACAGTGCGGATTTCCATGGCGACAGGCCGCTCCTTTCGGATGAATGTCCGGACAGGGCCGGTGTCTTCCCCAGTATACCGGATGGACCGGGGTCCGGGATCAGGGGGCATCGTCATTGAAACGGGCGGATGGAAGGGGTATCATCGAAGACAGCGCCCGGCCGGCGAATGCTCCGAAACTCCGTTCGAAGCCCCGTTTCGGCGGGATCCCCGGCGGCATCCAGGAGTCCCGTCCATGAAAATTCTCATCGTAGGCGACGGCAAGGTCGGATACACCCTGGCGGAGAACCTCTCCAGGGAAGACAACGACGTCACCATCATCGACAAGAATCCCGAGGCACTCCGGAAAGCCAAGGAAAACCTGGATGTCATGTGTATCCGGGGCAGCGGCGTCAGCGTCAGTGTCCTGCTGGAGGCCGGCGTCCGGGAGGCGGACCTCCTGATTGCGGCGACCTCCAGCGACGAGATGAACATGGTGGTGACCCTGACGGGCAAGAAGCTGGGCGCCCGGAGAACCATCGCCCGGATCCGGGACCCTGAATACGCCAATGAACTGTCCCTCCTGAAACTCGAGCTCGGACTCGACCTGGTCATCAACCCGGAACAATCCGCCGCCAATGAGATGGCCCGGATACTCCATTACCCGGCGGCCGTGAATGTGGAAAGCTTCGCCAAGGGACGGGTGGAACTGGTCGAGATCCGGATGACCGGCGACGAACCCATCGTCGGGATGAAGCTGCGGAAGATCTCCAGCCGGCTGCTGTCCCCCATCCTGATCGGGGCCGTGGAGCGCGACGGGGACGTCGTGATCCCGGACGGCGAATGTGACATTCGGGAAAACGACATTCTCCACGTGGTCGGCCGAACGGCCAACACTGTCGATTTCTGCAAGGCCATGGGGAAGTGCGAACTCCGGATCCGCAACGTGATGATCGTCGGCGGGGGCCGGATCGCCTACTATCTCGTCCGCATGCTGACGAACCTGGGGCTGCGGGTCAAGATCATCGAGATCGACCGGAACCGGTGCCTCGAACTGGCGGAGCTACTGCCGGGCGTGCTGGTCATCCAGGGAGACGGCACCGACGCCGACCTGCTCCAGTCGGAGAACCTGGGGGACATGGACGCCTTCGTGGCCATGACAGGCCGGGACGAGGACAACCTGATCCTGTCGCTGATGGCCCGGAAAGCCGGCGTCCGGAAGATCATCGCCAAGGTCACCCGAATGAATCTCGCGGGGCTGGTCGAGTCGCTGGAACTGGACAGCATCGTAAGCCCCCGCCTCATCACCGCCAACCATATTCTGCAGTATGTGCGGGGCATCCGGAACGCCACCGGGGAACGGATCGAGGCCTTGCACCGGATCGTGGACGGCAAGGCGGAGATATTGGAATTCCTGCTCCAGGAACGCCGCTGGTACCTGGATACCCCCCTGAAGAAGCTGGGCGCCCGGAAGGGATTCCTGGTGGCCGCCATCATTCGGAATACGGAAGTGATCATACCCCATGGCGACGACGTCCTGAAACTCCATGACCGGGTCATCGTCTTCGCCAAGACCCGCGCGCTGAATTCCCTGGACGAAGTCTTCCGGCCGGGCGCCGCGCCATGAACCGAAAGGCGGTCCTGCGCGCCCTGGGTATCGTACTCGTCTGCGAAGCGGGGTTCATGCTCCCCTCCCTCTTCGTCGCCTTCCATTATCGGGAAGGCGAGTCCGCCGCCTTCCTTACGACCCTTTTTCTGCTGCTGTCCGTCGGCCTGCCCCTGACCCGGATCCGGGTCCGGATCCGCGAGCTCTACGCCCGGGACGGATTCGCCATCGTGGCCTTCGGCTGGCTGTCCATGGCGTTTTTCGGCGCGCTGCCCTTCGTATTCAGCGGTACGATTCCCGGTCTCGTCGACGCCCTGTTTGAATCCATGTCCGGGTTCACGACCACCGGCGCCAGCATCCTCCCCGTCGTGGAGGGCCTGCCCCGAAGCATCCTCTTCTGGCGCAGCTTCACCCACTGGATCGGGGGCATGGGCGTCCTCATGCTGACCCTGGCCATCCTCCCGCTGTTCGGGGCCGGTTCCCTCCACATTCTCCGGGCCGAGAGCCCGGGACCTTCAACAGGAAAGCTCGTTCCCAAGATCGGACAGACGGCGAAGATCCTGTACGGGCTCTATGTCGGGTTGACCCTGGCGGAAATCATCGCCCTGAAGATCGCGGGCATGTCCTGGTTCGACGCCCTGATCCACGCCTTCGGCACCGCCGGGACCGGCGGCTTCTCCAACCGGAATGCCAGTGTCGGGGCCTATGGCAGCCTGGCCATCAACCTCATCATCGGGGTTTTCATGTTCCTGTTCGGCATGAACTTCACGCTCCATTACCAGATCACCCGGCGCAACTGGCGATTTGTGCTCAAGGACGAGGAACTTCGCTTCTACGTCGCCATGGTGGCCGGCGCCACCCTGTTCATCGCCGCGGACCTGTGGGTCAATTCGCTGTTCTCCCCGGGTCCGGCCCTGGAGCACGCCTTCTTCCAGGTGTCCTCCATCACCACCACCACGGGGTTCGCGACGGCGGATTTTCACGGGTGGCCGGTGTTCAGCAAGGTCACCCTGCTGGTGCTGATGATCGTCGGCCCCTGCGCCGGGTCCACCGGCGGCGGCATGAAAAGTATCCGGGTCCTGATGGCGCTGAAGATCATCCGGCGGGAGCTGGTCAAGATGAAGCATCCCCAGTCGGTCCACACGGTTCGAATCGGCGGCCGGAACGTGGACGACGAAACGCTGGGCGGCGTCACCGCCTTCATCCTGTTCTACCTGGTCCTGATGGTCCTCGCCATCTTCCTCGTCGCCATGGACTCCCATGACCTGGAGACCGCCTTCTCGTCCGTCGTGGCGTGCCTCAGCAACATCGGCCCCGGATTGAGCGTCGTGGGTCCCATGGGGAACTATTCCGGGTTCCATCCCCTGAGCAAGGTGGTCCTGTCCCTGTGCATGGTCATCGGGCGCCTGGAGATCTTCCCGATCCTGCTCCTGGCCATGCCCTCCTTCTGGCGCCGGGTCAGCATCTGACCCCCGCCGTTCCATGTGGGAGGGAGATGTGCCTGGCGGCCGGGACGCCTAGCGGACCGTCACCAGCTCGTACGCCTGGGATCCCAGCCCGACCTTCTCCAGCTCATCCAGCTGGCCGAAGGGATCCTTGCCATGGATCTGCCGGAACAGGTGGCCCTCCCCGGACAGGGCGAGCCCCTTTGGCAGGCCCACGGGGATCAGGTCCTCCGTCCGGATCGCGTCCAGGGAGGCCCGCTCGATGGCAACCAGGTCCTCGCCGGCCAGGATCCCGATGTCGGGCACCAGGGACGGGGTGGTCAGGCCCCAGCAGTCGCAGAGGGCCGTGATGGAAACCAGCATGTTGATGTAGTACACGCTTCCGGGGGAGAAGGTGTCCAGGACGGCCTTCGTACAGAGGGCCATGCCGGTCTGGAAATCGCCGTAATCATGGGCATCCAGGGAAATGGAGCCGGTGGGGCAGACCTTGACGCAGTGCTGGCAGAGGGTGCAATGGTGGTAGAACACCCTGTACTCCCCGGTGTTGCCGGGGCCCGTGAAACTGTTGGCGTTGTGGTTGCAGGACTGGATGCACTTGCCGCAGTGGGTGCACGTCGCGGCGTCCCAGGCGAGGCCGCCCTCGAGGCCGTGGATTTCCCGCCGGGTCCGGTCGGTGACGCAGCCCATGGCGATGTTCTTGCAGGCGCCGCCGTATCCGCAGGCCCCGTGGCCCTTCACATGGGAGAAGTCGATCATCATGTCGGCGTCGTGGATGAGGCCCGCCACGTCCACATGCCGGAAGGTCCGGAAGGAGACGGGTTTCGTATAATAGTATTTTCCGAGATGGCCACAGGCTTCCAGGATGGGACAACCCAGGTTGGACTCGGTGTATCCCCAGTGCTCCGGGTGGCGGCCGTGGACGTAGTGGTCCACGATAAAGCAGTCGGCGCCATGCTCCTGGAGAAACGACACCAGTTTCCGGACGAAGACCGGGGGGATGGTGGAGTAGGAGACCCCGGACCCCACATGCATCTTGATGGCCACGGTCTTCTTCGCGACGTTCTCGGCCAACCCGCTCTTCTTCAGCAGCCGGGCGAACTTCTCGGGCAGGGTCTGGGTCGCTTCGTACCGGGAAAAGGCCATGGGGGCGAACAGGATTTTGCTGGACATGGGACACCTCCTTGGGGGTGGGAACGGCAGGCTTGCCTGGGTTTCACTATACCATAGCGTTCCGGTCGGGACGGCGGGGCTTGACAGGCGTCATCGGCCGCGCTAGCATGTGACCATACGGTCATATGACCGGACAGTCATGTGGAAGGAGTCGGGCCATGCCGAAGGAGACCTTCCTGAACCTGCTGCCGGACAAGCGGAGCCGGATCGAGGAAGCCGCCATCGACGAGTTCATCGCCTATCCCTACGATGCCGCGGGCATCAACCGGATCGTGGAGAAGGCCGGCATCCCCAAGGGCAGCTTCTACCAGTACTTCGAGGACAAGAAGGATCTCTATCTCCACCTCCTGGGCCGGATCGTCGAGAGGAAGCTGGAGTACCTGGCCCCGGTCATGGAAAACCCCTTCCAGAAGGAATTCTTCTCCCTTCTCCGGGAGATCTACGGGGCGGGCCTCCGGTTCGCCCTGTCGAATCCCAGGCTGCAGCGGATCGGGACCCGGATCCTGGCCGACCGGAACAACCCCGTCCTCCTGGAGTTCCTGGCTGCGAGCCGGGGTAAGTCGGACGTCGTCTTCCACCGCCTGCTGGAGGCGGCCATCGCCCGGGGGGAGATCCGGCGGGATATCGACATCCCCATGTCCGCCCACCTGATCTCGGAACTGAGCCAGTCCGTGGCCGACTATTACCTGGAACGCGAAGGGGCCCGGTATGACGAGTCGTACATGGAGTATGTGGATCGGATGATCGATTTCCTGCGGAACGGAATCGGCGTGCCGCCCGACCGGGGCGGCCAGGGGGACCCGGGGGAGAGGCATCAGAAGCCGGATCCCCCGACAGCGGAAGGGAAGGATGCCCGATGATCGATGTAACCGGCCTGTTCTACTCGTATACCCATGACGACCGCTATGCCATCCGGGAGGTGGGATTCCAGGTCGACAAGGGAGAGGTCTTCGCCCTCCTGGGACCCTCCGGGGCGGGAAAGTCGACGACCCAGGGGGTCCTGACCGGGCTCCTGCCGCTGCAGAAGGGAACCGGCCAGGTGGCGGGCTTCCGGCTGGGCCACATGAACCGGGACCTCTTCAACCGGATCGGCGTCTCCTTCGAGCAGTCCAATGTCTACGGCAAGCTGACCGCACGGGAGAACCTGGCGTTCTATCGCCGGCTGTTCGACGTCCCCACCCGGGATCCCATGGAGCTGCTGAAACTGGCCGGCCTGGACCAGGTGGCGGACAAGCGGGCGGAAACCTATTCGAAGGGAATGAAACACCGGCTGACCTTCGTCCGAAGCATGATCAACAACCCTGACCTGTGGTTCCTGGACGAGCCGACCACGGGGCTGGATCCGGCCATCGCAAGCCAGATCAAGGAAATCATCCGCAGCCGGAAGGAGCAGGGGACCACCACCCTGCTGACGACCCACAACATGTTCCTGGCGGACCAGCTCAGCGACAAGGTCGGCTTTATCGTGGACGGGCGGCTGGTCCTGGTGGACACGCCCCGGAACCTCAAGCTGCAGTACGGGGAACGCCTGGTCCAGGTGGATTACAAGGAGGACGGGGGCCTCCGGTCCGAGCGGCTGTCCCTGGTCGACGAACGGGACCGGCAGCGCCTCGCGCTCCTGCTCTCGGAGCGGGAGATCGAGACGATGCACACGAAGGAGGCGACCTTGGAGGAAATTTTCATCAAGGTCACCGGCAGGGGGTTGGAAGGATGAGATTCCTGGCATCGTTCCAAAAGGACCTGGCCCTGGCCTTCCGCAGCCTGTACGCCTATATCGAGATCCTCATGGCCGTCCTCATCGTCATCGTCCTGGTCTTCATCGTGCCCGAGGACGCGCCGCGGCAGACGCCGGTTTTCGTTCACCTGGGCGTGGAGGGAGCCCTCCGGGAGAAGCTCCTGGAAGTCCTGGAGGAGGAATCGGCAGCCGGCGCGACGACACTGACCCTCTCGGATCGGCCGGAGGATGTCCGGGCCGGGCTGGAGGCCGACCGGTCCGCCGTGGGCCTGCTGGTCTCCCTGGAGGACGGGAAGGTCCGCTATGAGTTTGTCCTGCAGGGGTACGAGAGCGACCAGGTCCGGAACACCCTCCAGACCGGGTTCCTGTCGGAAATGGTCCGGTCGGTGCCGGGCTTCGTGGACGAAACCCGGGTCACCGTCCTGGACAGGATCGTCGAAAAACTCCCCACCCGGCTGGACCTGCTGCCCATCCTCCTGGTCATGAACTCGGCCTTCGTGGGCCTCTTCATCATTTCGGCCTACATCTTCATGGACAAGGAGGAGGGCTCCATCAAGGCCTTCGCGGTGACCCCCGCCCGGATTTGGGAGTACCTGCTGAGCAAGGTCGCCATGATGCTGGGCATGGGCCTCGTAACGGGCCTTTTCACGGTGCTCGCCGTTACGGGGTTTCGGGTCCATATCCTGCTGTTCCTGCCGCTCCTGGTCGCCTGCAATCTCTTCGGGTCGGCCCTGGGCCTGCTGATCGCAAGCTTCTTCGACACCATGACCAAGTCCCTGGGCGCCCTGTATGTCGCCATCATCGCTCTTGGCCTGACAGCTGTTTCCTACTTCATGCCGTCGTTCTCCCCTTTCTGGATCACGCTGCTGCCCACCTACCCCATGCTGTTCGCCATGCGGGAAACCCTGCTGGCCAAGCCGGATTCGGCCTACGTCCTGGCCTGGTCCGGGGTGTTCCTCGTCCTGTCCGTGGGGCTTTTCCTGCTGTCCGACCTGCGCTACAGGCGGACCCTGACGGTATAGGGGGGGCGCAGCCATGAACATGCTGAGGCGGATCCTGTCCATCGCACTCCGGGACCTGAAGAGCGGCATCCGGGATTTCATGGTCCTGTTCATCCTGGTCATGCCGATCCTGCTGGCCGTCCTGCTCAAGTCCTTTGTCCCGTCGGTGGGGGCGGCCGTCCTCCACGCAGTGGTCCCGGAGGGTACCGATCCGGCCTTCGTGGACATGCTCGAGCGGCACGGCCGGGTCGAGACCGTGGCTGGCCGGGACGCCCTGGTCCGCCGGGTGGCAGCCAAGGACGACGTGGTCGGATTCGTGGAATCCGCCGGGGAAACCGAGATCCTGGTCGGCGGGAACGAGGCCCAGGGGGTCCCGGAGCTGGCCGAGTCGGTGGCGGTGCTGTGGCGGAACCGGGACCTGGATCTGCCGGTGACCGTTGCGGTATCCGATGTGGGATGGCTCCTGTCGCCCCTCATGCGTTTCGGGGCGGACTTCCTCCTGGTCTTCATCTCGGTGTTCGGCGGCATGGTCGTCATGCTGAACCTGGTGGAGGAAAAGCAATCCAACACTCTCTCCGCCGTCAACGTGACCCCGGTCCGGCGGTGGGAGTACATCGCGGGGAAAGGGCTCCTGGGCTTCGTCCTGCCCATGGTCAATGCCTTCGCCATCCTGCTGGTCCTGGGGTTCACAGGCGTCGATTTCCTGATGGTGTCACTGGTGATCCTGTCCATCGCCCTCATCGGCCTGATCGTCGGCTTCGCCATCGGCATCCACAGCGACAACCAGATGACCGCCGTCGCCTCCATGAAAATGATGTTCCTGCCGATCTTTGGCTCCATCCTGGGCGGGATCTTCCTTGCGGAGAAGTGGCACCCCCTGCTGTACTGGTCCCCGTTCTACTGGGCGTTCCGGTCCATGGACGCCATCGTCCTGGACCAGGCGGCGTGGTCCGATATCCTTGTGAACAGCGGGATCATCCTGCTCCTGACCGCTGTCGTGTTCCTGTCGATGTGGAAGCGGATCCGCAGGGGATTCGACTGACACGGGCCTGGCGGATGGCGACGGTTCACGTCGCGAAGAAGGTCCCCCAGTGGGACGCAGACGGGCGGACACCCGAAGAGGATCCGCCGAAGAAAGGAAAGGAGCCGCATCATGGGGTGGCCGCTGCTGGGGCTCGTGCTGATCGCCTACGCCGCTTTCGTCGTTTATCTCAACGTGAAAAAGCCGGAGAAGATCTGGGACATGGCCAAGATCCGCATGTTCCGCAAGGTCCTGGGGGAAAAGGGGACGGTCATTATGTTCTATGTCTTCGCCGCCATCGCCCTGGGATTCGGCGTCTGGCTCCTGACCCTCTGAGTTCCTGCCGGGAACTGGATCTCCTGGCATGAAAAACCGGAAGGCCTGCCGCGACAGGTCTTCCGGTTCGTGCCCTTTCGGGGACTGGAGGGTGCCGGACGGTTACTGGGGCTGCATGACGCCGGCGAATACGAGCCAGGCCAGGACCGACTTGGCCACCAGGCTCAGGACGATGTAGGCCCGCTCGCCATACAGGTAGTTGGACCAGCGGCCCACCTTTTTGTACTGCAGGAACATGTTCACGGGGAACAGGTTGAAGAAGAAGAAGTACGAGAAGGTAATGGCAAAGACGAACCATGGGATTTCGCCCAGGTCGGAGTTGCCGAAGGCGTTCAGGGCCACCACGATCCAGGGACCGAGGCCGGCGATGCTGCCGAAGACGAAGGAGGACCAGCTGGTCTTCGCCGCCCCCTGGTTGACCTTTTCCATGGCGTACCCGAAGAGGTTCATGGACGCGTTCAGCAGGAAGATCGCGATCAGCGTATCCACGGCGAAGACGCCGAAGAGGTTCGCGATCAGGACGATCATCACGGAGGAGCTGAGGGCATACTCATACCAGCGGAACGGGTTCATGCCCCGGAGAATGTTTTCGTTGTAGACCCGGTTGGTGCCGGGGGCCGCAATGACGAAGTGGGCCAGGGCCGAAAGGAAGAGGAAGCTGGAGACCAGGATGCCGAAGGGCAGGGTGCCGGCCTCCTTCGGCTCGGTGACGAGCCGCATGAGATTCGTATCAAAGGTCAGGAAGTAGGTGCGGAGCGGGGTCCGGAAATCCTTGATCTTGTCGACGGTCAGGCTGAAAACGAGCATCAGGGTTCCCTGGATCAGGTGGAGGGCGCCCATCAGCCAATTGAAACGCCGGAGGGAAGGAAGGGTGATGTCCTTGCGCATGGCGATTTCCTCCTCATGATTTCGTTCGAGCTCGGGGTCTTGATCCTATCCTACTCCCGAAACGCAAGTGGAATGGGAACCCGTGTGACCAATTGGAACGATCATCCGTAGAGGCGGCGGCGGAACGGGAGGGGGGCGATCCCCGCGTACTGCCGGAACTGGTGCGTAAAGGTCGCCGTATCGGGGTATCCCAGGCTCAGGGCCACGGACTCCACGCTGTGGCCGGGATCGGCCAGCAGGACCCGGGCCCGGGACATCCGGCGCAGGATCATGTAACGGTGGGGCGGGACGCCGGCCTGGGCCCGGAATCGCTTCCGGTAGGTCTCGACACCGAGCCCGGCCTCGTCCGCCGCCTCTTCCAGGGAGACCCGACCGTCCGGTCGAAGGGAAAGAAGCCGGTCCAGGCGCTCCGGCAACCGGTCCGGGGCGGCGGCCCGGCGGTCCGCGTCCAGCTGCAGGGCGAGACACACCAGGGACACTGCGTCGGCCAGGCAGGAAGCAGAGGGGGTCTCCCGCGCACCCAGGCGGCCGTGGAGGGCGACAAAGCGCTGGACCAGGCCGGGATCCAGGCCCGGCGCCAGGACCGGTTCCCCGATTCCCGGAATCCCGGCGGCCAGGAGGCTTTCGTAGATCGGCCGGCCAAGGCAGACATAGCATTCGAGCCAGCCGGAATCCGGGTCCACCGGAGTTCGGTGCCGGATTCCCGGTCGACGCTGGATGAAGCAGCCAGGCGCCAGGGGAACGGAACACCCGTCCGGCCCGATGTAGCGGCCGGTTCCGCGAAGCAGCAGCAGGGCGCCATAGTAGGTGAAGGTGAGGACCCGGTCCGGGTCCGGGGGGCTCTCGGGGTAGGAAAGGAATCCGACGGACAGGATGGTTCGATCCTGGTCCGTGCCGAACTGGCGATGGACCCCGTTCGTCCGTCGCAGGGCTTCCGGGAGAAGGGAAACCACATCCATGCGGACCTCCGTTTCGGGCGGGCGGCTCCCGCGACCAGCGATACGGCCTTGACCGGAAAAGACAAATCAATTGCCGGTTCTGCCATGGATCATAGCCCAGGAATCAATAAAATGAAAGAATAAGCCAGTCCGCGTGAACTGGAAGGAGAGCGAAAATATGACAAATCGCGAGAATGTCCTGTCCCTCTTCCGGCGAACCGGGGTCGAGCGGGCACCGGTGGATTTCCAGCTCTGTCCCCACCTGGAATCCGTTTACAGGGAGAGGACCGGCAGCGCCATCCCGTATTGGGAATATTTCGATTTTCCCATGCGTTTCCTTCCCGGCCTCCCTTGCAGCCGCGCCGACGATGCGGCCTTCGCCGCCTGGTATCCGGAACCCCTGCGGCCGGGCACCGGCTTCGACCTGTTCGGCGTGGCCCACGAGCCCGGCAGCGCGGCCGCCATGCACATGACCCGCATGCGCCATCCCCTGGCCGGCGTGGACAGCCTGGACCGGATGCGGGAGTTTCCGTTCCCGTCCTTCGACTTTGGGGGCATCCCGGACCTCCGCCTGGCGGCCGACGCCCTCCATGCCGCAGGCTGCGCCTCCATGTTCGGCCTGACCTGTACCATTTGGGAGACCGCCTGGTATCTGCGCAGCATGGAAGACCTGATGGTGGACATGATCCAGGAGGATCCCAAGGCCGAGTTCCTGCTGGACCGGGTGACGGACCTGGCCTGCCTCCGGGCGGACGCCGCCGCGGAAGCCGGGGCCGACCTGCTGTTCCTGGGCGACGATGTGGGCATGCAGCGCACCCTCCTGATGAGCCGGGAACTCTATCGAACCTGGCTCCTGCCCCGGCTCACCCGGGTCATCGCGGCGGCCCGGGCGAAGAAGCCCGACATCCTGGTCATGTACCATTCCTGCGGCTTTGTCGAACCCCTCGTCGGGGACTTCCTCGAAGCCGGGATCGACATCCTGGACCCGGTCCAGCCGGAATGCATGGACGTGGCGGCCCTCCATGCGGCGTATGGCGACCGGTTGTCCTTCCACGGGACCCTTGGCACCCAGACCACCATGCCCTTCGGCACCCCCGACGACGTCCGGCGGACCGTCCGGCGCAGCCTGGACTTGGCCGGGGCGGCGGGCGGGATGTTCTGCGCCCCCACCCACATGCTGGAACCGGAAGTACCCTGGGAAAACGTCCTGGCCTATGTGGAGGCCTGCCGGGACTGGCGTCCCTGAACCCGCCACCCGGCGAGCCCTTTCGCCGCATCCCGGACGGGCCTATAATGGAGGCATGGACGATCGCGACCGGTTCCTGCAGGCTTTCCGATCCCTGGACCGGGCGGATTTCCTCGAAGGCCCCGTCAAGTCCATGGCCGACGAGGACCACCCCCTGCCCATCGGATACGGCCAGACCATCTCCCAGCCGAGCCTCGTGCTGCTCATGACCCGGCTCCTGGATCCGCGCCCCGACGACAAGGTCCTGGAGATCGGGACCGGGTCGGGATTCCAGGCCGCCCTCCTGGCGCAATTGGCCGGCACGGTCCACACCATCGAGCGGATTCCGCAGCTGTCCGCCGCCGCGTCGGCCCGGCTGGAGCGGCTGGGCTGCCGGAACGTCGTCTGCCATGTGGGCGACGGCAGCGACGGCCTGCCGGGGGAGGCTCCCTTCGACCGGATCATGGTGACGGCGGCGGCGGCCCGGATGCCCGACGCGCTCCTGGACCAGCTGGCACCGGGGGGTCGGATGATCCTGCCGGTGGGACAGCGCTGGCTCCAGGACCTCCGGATCGTGGACAAGACCCCGGACGGCCGGGTGTACGAGCGAAACTACGAGTCGGTGGTCTTCGTGGAATTTGTGGGACGATACGGGTTTGGATGACGGACCCTTCCGGAACGGATATAATGGCATCCTGCACGAGGACTCGGCGAGCCGGGTCCACTTCATTGCCGGGAGGACCCCATGAGCCGCCGCCAAAACCCCCGCTCCCCCGCCCACCTGCCGACGTTCGCCCTGGTTGTCGCCCTGGCGATGGTCCTGCTGCTCGCCCTGGTCCTGCCCATCCTCCTGACCGGATGCGGCGCGGTTTCCCCCACCGGGGTACCCAGCGACGGTGCGACCCCCACCGACGGCGGAACCCCCGGCGCCCCGACGGAGCCGCCGAATCCCACCGAGCCCGTACCAACGGAGGATCCGGGGCCAACACCGGTGCCCACCGAGGGGCCTTCCCAGCGGCCCGGCGCCCTGGTGCGGACGGATTACGCGGCTTTCGGGGCCAATGAGTCGGGTCGTGTGCCCATCCTGATGTTCCATCGGTTCGTCGAGGCGTACGACGGGAAGATCGATCCCACCTACACCACGACCTTCGACGAGTTCGAAGCCCTGCTGCCTACCCTCTACGAGAAAGGCTACCGGCTGGTCCACCTGGAGGACTTCATGGCCGGGCGCATCGACGTGCCCGCCGGCACCCATCCGGTGGTCTTTACCTTCGATGACGCAACCGCCGGCCAGTTCCACCTGCGGCAGGGGGCGGAGGGCCTGGAGGCGGAACCCCGGACGGCAGTGGGGATTCTCATGGCCTTCCAGGCGGAGCACCCGGACTTCGGCCTGGCCGGGACCTTCAACCTGAACATGGACGTGGGGACCAATGTATTCAAGGGCGAGGGGGACGTGGCCACCCGCCTCCAGTGGATGCTGGACCACGGCTTCGAGCTGGGCAACCATACCTGGGGCCATGTGGATTTTACGAAAATGACCGACCCGTCGCCCATCCAGGAGGCCATCGGCCGGAACCAGAAGGCCCTGTCGGCCCTCCTGCCCGGCCAGGTGTTCCGTTCCCTCTGCCTGCCCTTCGGCAGCCGGCCCAAGGACCAGGCCCTCCGACCCTACCTGGCCGAGGGGGAGTGGGAAGGAATCGCCTACCGCAATACCAGCATCCTGGCCGTGGGCGCCGAACCGGCCCGCCCGGTCTACCATCCGGAATTCAACGCCGCCTACATCCCCCGGGTCCGGTCCCAGGGCAAGGAACCGGTGGAGGCCGACCTGACCTGGTGGCTGGAGCGGATGACGCCGAAAACCCTCTTCGTCAGCGACGGCGATCCCCGGACCATCGTGGTGCCGTCCGGGTCGGCGGGCAGCGTCGATATGGAAAAGATCGACGGGAAGGAACGGGTCCTTTACGACTGAGGATCCGGCACGGCGGAGGGATCGGTGACGAGGTTCCCTCCTGCAGCGGCATCCCCGCCGATGGACCCCGCGCGAAGGTCGCAGCCTGCAGCGGCATCCCCGCCGATGGACCCCGCATGCAGGTCGCAGCCGGCCACGGCATCGCCCCCGATCGTCCCGTTGCAGTGCAGGTCGGCTCCGGCCTGGGCGTCGCCCAGGATCTCCCCCTGGTGGTTCAGGTTCCCGCCGGAAGAAGCGTCCCCACGGATCGTCCCGAGCACGACCAGGTTTCCCTCCGACACGACATCCCGTACCGGGCCGGACAGGTGGATCACGACGGGCTTCCAATCCCCCGGCGATATGGTCCGGTAGGGCTGGCCATCCACCAGGAGCCGGATTTCCAGGTTGCCGGGAACATCCACATCGATCGGGTCCGACCCGGACCCGGCGGAATCCGTGACGACCTGGGGCCCGTCCTCCTCCCGCCCCAGCAGGGAATCCACCGTGGTCCCGAAGATGTCGGCCAATTTCGGCAGAAGCAGGATATCGGGCAGGCAGGACCCGGTCTCCCACTTGGAGACGGCCTGGTAGGTGACGCCCAGGCGGGTCGCAAGCTCGTCCTGGGTCATGCCCTGTGCCTTGCGCAGGCTGGCGATCCGATCCTTGAATCCGTCCATGGACACCTCCTGGAGATGGGGATGGATCCATCGTACCGGAAGGGGCCCCGCCCGTCCATCGAGCCGTTGGAGAGGCGAAATTCAACCATGGGTTGAGACGTTGGCCTGGGCATCACGCCCGTCGGCAATATTCGTCGAACAGGATCTCGTAGCTCTCCAGGGGCATGCCCGCGAAGATGCAGTTGGATGTGGAGAAAATGTATCGGCCGCCGGGCTTGCCCACGTCCAGGCAGTGGCGGACCGTGTCCCGGATCAGGGCTTCGTCGGGCTCCTGGAGCAGGGCGGTCCGCACATTGCCCATGAGGATCAGCCGATCCCCGTACTCCTTCTTGACCTGGGCCAGGTCCATGTTCCCCTGGGGATCGATGGACTGGTAGCCGTCGATGCCCGTGGACACCAGCTGGTCCAATATTTTCCGGAGGTCCCCGTCCGAGTGGAGGATCGCCGGAATGCCCTCGTCATGGATGGCCGCGACGATCTCCGCCAGGTAGGGGGTCACGAATTCCGCGAACATCTCCGGGCTCAGGAAGGGTCCCGCGTTGAAGCCGTAGTCGCTGTTGATGACGATGAAGTCCGCTCCGGACGCCGCCTGGCGCCGGGCCAGGGCGATGGAGTCCGCCGCCTTCCGGCGGGCCAGGGCATGGGCCTCCTCCGGAGAATCGAAGAAGAGGGCGTAGAAGTCCAGCATGTCGTGGCCGGAGGGCATCCAGAAGGTCCCGTCCCCATTGAAGTCGAAGACCAGGGCCCGGTCGCCGAACCGGTCCTTCGCCTCCCGGACCAGTTCCCCGGCATAGAACCCGCCCAGGGTCTCCGGGATCTGGACCGCAGACCAGCCGAACCGGTCCAGGATCGCTTCCCAAATCGAGAAATACCGCTCCCGGAGCCGATCCCGCTCCGCCGGGGAAGCCTTCACAATCTCTTCCCAGCCGGGCCATCGCAGGCCGAAGGCTTCCTGCTCCAGCTGGAAGACCAGCTCGAAGTGGGGAACCTTGGCGGGTACGCCGCCCCGCAGGACGGTCCGCAGGTCTTCCCGGGTTCCGGGGCTCGGACGGGTCATGGCTTTTTCCTCCGTTCGATCGATGGGCCGTGTTCGCTCGCGGCCTCCGGGGACGCGACATCCCCGGGAGCCTCCGGGCCCTTCAGGGGTTACAGGGCCTCCAGGGCGTCCAGGGCTACCAGGGTCCGGCGCCTGGCCGCCTGTTCGCTTCGGACGATGGCCAGCAGGCCGTCCGCCAGGGATCGGAACGAGGGCGGCGGGCAGGCGGCTTCCACCAGGCGGATCCAGTCCGGATCGAGGGCCGGCGCGCCCCGGTAGGCGCCGGCCACGGCTCCGGCGACACAGGCGGAACTGTCGTTGTCCCGGCCCAGGTTGACGGCGTACCGGATGGTGTGGCCGGGATCGCCTTCCGCCAGGACGAAACAGGCCAGGGCCAGGGCCAGGGTTTCGGCCCCGTCGGCGAAGAACTCCATCCGAATGGCCCCCAGCAGCTCGGTCCGGAAGGCGTCGTCGTACCGGCCGTGCCGGAGGGCAATCTCCACCGCGGTTTCCAGGGCCTGTTCGGATTTGCGGGCGATGCCGGCATACATCCCGCTGCCCCGCCACAGGGGTCCGTCCACCCGGGCCTTGTGGCGTGCCACAGCCTGCAGGGACGCCTCCACCACCTCCAGGGGCGAGAGTCCCGGGATCATGGCGGCCGAGACCGCCGCCGCGGCCATGGCGGCCGCATGACGCGCGTACCCCTCGGTGGTGGCCAGGGCGTCCAGGGCGCCCCGGAAGGCCCGGTCCGGATCGCAGGGCGCCACGGCCCCGAAGGGCGCGATGCCCATGATGGCGCCGTTGGTGGGCTGTCCGCCGAAGATCCGCTTCTCGTCCCGATACAGGTGTTTCAGGTAATATTCCTCCAGGAATCCCCGCTCCAGGTCGCTGTCGGCCCCGTGGTACCGCGCGGCGAACGTCCGGGCCAGGTCCCCGGTGGTGGGCATGCCGCCGCAGGCCAGCATGGCCTCGCAGAACAGCCGGGCCATCCGGGTGTCGTCCGTGAAGCACCCGGCCTCCAGCCCCCAGGGACCATGTTCCGACACGGCCGAGTGGCGGTATGGCAGCAGCCGGTCGACTTCGCCGTAGGCTTTCCGGATATCCTCCCCGTCCCAGAGTTCCACGGGTCCCCCCATGGCGTCGCCGATGGCGGACGCCACGAGGCACCCGAAGATCCGATCCGAAAGGGAAGGGGCGGCCGCGCCCATGGCCGGGACCCTATTCCCCGAACTCGACTCGGAGGGTCAGGACGGAGAACGCGCCCACGGGGCACTCGACCCGGTCGCCGGCAATGCGGATCCCGGCGGCTTCCGACGCAGCCAGGGGCCGCTCCAGCAGGTCGGTGGGCTTCACGGACCGGACGGGCCGGGAGAACCGGAGAAGGGCGGTGGTGTCCTTCCCCTCGATTCCGTATAGCCGGACGATCCAGCCAAGCCCGGACACATCGCCCTCCGGCAGCTTGACGGCCGACAGGAACACGCCGCCCTCCACCGACAGGAAGGAGCCGGAACCGGGCCGGGTGCCGGCGTGCCGGGATCCCGGAACCGGCAGGGCCGGGTGGCAGAAGTCATGCGCCGTCCGCAGCAGGCCGACCCGGTCGTCGGGATTCGCCACGGCCATCAGGGCGAAACGGAACCGGTGCTCCCCAAACTCCGGCGTCGGGTCGGGATCGTGGGAGGACCGGATCAGGGTCAGGGCGATGCCGTCCTCGACGCCCCGGAAGCCGTATTTCGTCGCGGCCACCAGGCCCAGGGCCGGCGACCCGGCCTCACCCGGCACGCCCAGGATAAAGCTGTTGCCCGGCACGTCCATGTCCACGGGCTCCCGGTCGATGAGGCCGAAGGGGATGTCATACCGATACGAGCGGCAGCCGTAGCCCAGGGGGGCGTGGAAGTTCAGCTGGGGGATGGACTGGCCCACGACGGCGGTTTCCCGGAAATCGCAGGTCACGTTGAATTCCAGGCGATCCGATCCGGCGGCCAGGGAGGCCGCCACCTTCAGGGAAGACCCCCGGAACCGGGCGGTCCATTCCAGGACCTGCCGCAGGGCGCCGGGCTCCCCCTGCACCGGCTTCATCCGGACCTTGTCGGCCACGGGCTCGATGGCCATGTACCGGCCGATCACCCAGGCGGTCATGCCCCGGGCGTCGTCCTCGTCGATCAGGCGAAATCCCGCCGCCGCCCCCGGCCGGAGCAGTTCCCGGCCCGTGCGCTTGTCCACCAGGGACCGGAGCCCTGCCGTCACGGGGTCGAAATCCGCCCGGAGCACCTCGTTCTCCAGGACAGTGGGATCCAGCACCTCGACCCGGGGCTCCCGGATCTTCGGGTCCGGCCCGGGAATGCCGCTCTCCCGCAGGACATAGGTTGCGTACCCGAACGGGGGGAGGTCGCCGGCCAGCGACAGGGTGAAATACTCATGGCCCCAGTAGTGGCCCTTCCCGAAGAAGGCGAAGTCGCTCCCCGGCTCGACCTGGAACGGCACGATCTTCCCGGCCTCGTCCACGATCTCGATGCGCTTCCGGTCTCCCGGCCAATCCCAGACGGTGGCGGACACCGTTTCCCGACGGGGATGCGGGGACGGGTTGAAGAAATGGAGAATCCGGACCTTGCCGGTGCCACGCTCCGGCTGGGGCACCCCGAAGTCGCCCACCGCAAAGCCGACACCGCCGCCTTCCGAAATCGACCAGCGGAGATCCTCGGCCGACTCCGTCCGGGCGTCCTGCACCCCGGGCAGGGAGGCCGTGTCCACCTCTGCCGCGATGCCCCGGATCGCCCGGGCAAGCCC
>JAKPNJ010000263.1 GCA_029548445.1 Bacillota bacterium
GGCGCCGGTCCTGGCGGCCATGGCCGGCCGACGGGCCTATCTCGACGCGATCCTGGCCCGACTGAATGACCTTCGCCGGATGGGGAGCCCCACGGAGTACGAGGCCGCCCTCCGGCATCTCGGACTGGCCTACCTTGGGTCCCTGGCCGGCCAGGTCGCGGCCGAGCACGCGGTGTTCCTCCTGGACCTGGCTGAATTCCTTCCACTCCTGGCTGGGGCGAGTCCCCAGGACAGCCTGCAGGACGCGGTGTCATCCGTCGAATCCGTTTTCACCCGGGAGGCGGCGCCCCGCCTTGCCCGGATCGACAGCCTGCTGGAGGCCATCGACCGTTCGGTGGGCCTGGTGGAGGACGCCGTCGACGCCCGCCATGCCTATTGTCTCGGGGAGATCGATACGGCCCTGGACGGCCTGGAAGCGGACCTGCAGGCGTACCGAGGAAGGAAGGACCTGCCCGGGGTCCTCCTTGGGCGCATGGAAGAGGACCTGGCAATCTTCCGGAGCCTGGTGGCGGCGGACGGATCCGCTTCGCTCCCCATCGTCCGGTTGTCGGCGATTGCCCAGGCCCCCGTCGACGTCGCCCTTTCCTCCCTGCGGGAAGCCCGGTCCATCGCGCCCGGATCCACATCCCCAGCCGCGGACGACTATGTGGCCGCTTCCCGTGCCGCGGCGCCGACGGCCGCAGCCACCTTCGCCGCCGATCCCGAATCCTACCTGGCTTCAACTCTCGCCAGGGGAGTATCGACGCCGTCCCGGGCTCCTGCGGATCCGCTGGTCCGTCAGTACGAGAATTTCTACAGGATCATGACCTCCGATACGACCTACATCGGTCCCGTGACCCCCCTTCCCACGATCACGCCGACTCCCGCGGAACCAATGGGTCCCACCGTGACTCCAACCGTGACCTTGACGCCTGTGCCCTCCAGCGGCACTTCGCCGTTCCCGACCCCGGTCCCCTCCGGCGAGGGTTCGGGGCCGCCGGCCGTCCTGCCCATGAAGGAAGACCGCCAGAACGCCGCCCGGATTCTCGACACTGTCCGCCACTACCAGGTGGTTCTCTGGGACAAGCTCAATCCACGCTCAGGCTTTGGGGACCTGGTGGATTCGTTTGCCAGCGGCGTCGTCCGCCACATCCCCATCGACGTGGTCCTGGACCAGCTGACCCAGGTCGTGGAGGGACTGGTCCAGGAGCGGAGCGACAAGGACGACCTGCTGCGCTACACCCAGCAGAACATCCGCCTGTACATCAGGGATCGGCTGGGGAGCGACTGGTACAACTATGTCCTGTACCTGACCTACCAGAACGCCCAGGACCTGGTGGACCGCTTCAACGAGTGGTTCGCCAGCACCCCCAATCGGGATACCTTCCGGTTCACCCGGAACGAGGTGGACCTGCTGCTCCTGTCGCTGATCCGGGTTCGGGGGCCCGCTTCGGGTGGGAATACCGGACCGACCCCGTCACCAGGGCCTTCCGGCGGCCCCAGCCCGTCACCGGGACCGGGAGGCGGCGGGGAATTCGACCTGGTGGCGGACATCGGGGAAGCGGCCGACGTGACCTGGACCCTGCCGGCCCGGGACATTCTGCGGATCCTGTTCGACTGGCAGGATCCCTACGGCGATGCGGCGGGGCCGGACGACTGCGGCTGGCACAAGGATCCCACCGGTGCGTATGACGTGTATTATCGCCACGAACGGTACGAGATTGACGTGTCCGGCGACGCGGAGGGGCATGTGTATCGGATCGCGACGCTCCGGACCGACGACCCGGATGTCAATGGACGGTACCTGCTGGTCGAATTCGACCGGGAGGGCCGCCTGGCGAAGGCGGAGGATTGCCGGATCCTGAATTTCTCCGGCCAGGTCGAACTGGAACGCCGCAACACCTGGATTCCCCAGACCCAGGTCCTGCTGGGGAAACCCTCCGGCCGGGGTCGATACTATGTCTACAAGTCCGGTATCCCCTTCGAGGAGTACGGTTTCGACGGCGACACCGCCTACTCCAGGCGCTTTGACGCGGAGGGCCGGCTGGCATGGGAAGCCGAGTACGCCCGGACCGATCCTGCGACCTACCAGGAGGGCAAGTACAAGCCCCGGGAAGCCGACGCGAAATACTACGATATGGACTGGTACCGGGTGTTCGCCATCCAGGGGGAATCCAGGGAATACGATGCCCGGCAGGTCCTCCGGTGGCGTGCCCGGCATGTGAATGGGGTGCCTGAAGGCCTCCTGGAATCCTTCTACGACGATGGAAGCCTCGACTTCTCCGCAGTGCTGCAAAACGGCATCCGGGAGGGGGCTTTCGTCAAGTTTGAGCGGGCCGAAACCGGAGAATACTACCGATTGGCGGAAGGCGCCTATGCAGGTGGCCGCCGAAGCGGCATCTGGACCTTCTTCCAGCCCGACGGGGACCTGTCCTGCCGGGTAACCTACCAGGATGGCCGTCCGAACGGGCCAGCCACCGATTACAACGAAGACGGGTCTGTCGCCGCCGAGGGCTCCTTTGACGAGGGTACGCCGTCTGCCACCTGGAAGCGGTACGATGAGGCCGGTCTTTTGCTGGGAGACGCGAATCCCCATCGGGTCAACCTGTTCCAGCACGAGATCGACGAGTTCTTCGTGGTGCTGATCATCGAGTGGGACTAGGCTTGCAGTCTGCAGGTCCCGGGGATGCCGGCCCTTTCGGGAACTGCCGTCATCCGGTCCGCCGCAACCGAACCGGCACGAACGAGAAGACCAGGGTTCCGTCCTCGGCGAACAGGGCGGTGGCGCCGGAAACGGGCCGATACGTGACATTCCCGTCCTTGACGATCTTTTCCTGGAACTGGAAGTGACCCAGCCGGGCGGCAGGGGCCAGCCGTCCCTCCAGGATTTCGCCGCCCAGGGTGACGCGGACCGACTGGTCCGTCCCGACCACGACCCGGACTTCGTTGCCGAGGTTGTTCTCCATGTTAGTGAGGAAGGAGACGAACATCCGGCCGGTATAGGTCCCCGGGCGGACCCCGGGCTCCAGGACCAACCCCTCGCCCTTGAACTCCAGGGGACGGCTGGGCGGTCCGGCCACGGTTGAGCCGACCTGGCCCATGACCCGCTCGCAGAGAGCCACCCGCTGGGGATCGACCTGGTCCTGGGTACTGAAGACTTCCCGGACGGTCATGGAGAAGGTGCTGTCGTACTTCGCCAGCTCCTTCTCGTAGCGGACATCCACCTGGGCGAACAGGGGCCGGGCGTACTTCAGGTAGTCGAGCAGGGGGCCCATGCCCAGCTCCATGGTCATGTAAAAATTCTTGTCCGTCACCATGGCGGCGGTCATGACGCCATCCCGGGCCTCCACGGCCATCGTGAACGTCTTGTCGATGTACGCGTCGGCCTCGTCGTCCGGCTCCTCCCCGGAATCCGGCGGCGGTTCCTTGCGGGTGAAGCGGAACAGGCCGTCGGATTCGGTCAGGGCGAACGAATCGTTGGGCATCCGGGATGCCGCCCGGAGACCGGTCTTCGCCGTCATCGCCAGGGCCCGGGCCAGCATCTGTTCCATGACCGAGACCCGGTCCTCGTCGCCATACAGGATCGACTCGATGGGGATGCGAACCTCCCGGCTGCCGGCGGGTACAAACCGGCGATAGGGCTTGATGTCCGCATTGTCGACCGAGACAATCTCGATCAGCCGCCCCCGATAACTGGCGCTCACCTCGTGGGATTCCTCCGGCAGGTTCACGATGAAGGTGGCGTTGCGTTTTTCATATCGAATGGTGGGCTGGAGGATCGGTTCCGACAGGTCGGCCTGCATCCGGCAGGACGCCGTCGTGATCTCCGCCATGCCCAGGGCTGACTCCTGGGTCACCAGCAGCGTATGATCCTCCGCCGGGAGGACGAGAATGGCGTTTCGGAGGGGAATCGTCCGGAATGTCGCCGGGGAGGCGGCGCCTTCGGCGAGGACGAGTCCCACATGGTCCCGGGGCAGGCCGTCGATGCCGTCGAGGCGGAGGAAGACGACGGCTTGGGTCGATCCGGCGTTCACGGAGAGGCGCATGCCCTGGATCGAGTCGGACCGGAAGGACTGCCCCGTGAGGCGCGCCAGCGGCTGCGAAATGTCCAGGCGGAACACATCCTGGCCCAGGGCGAACCGCTGCTTCTCCAGGCGTTCCAGGATGGCGGCCCCATCAAACCGGGCATACGCCTGCATGAGGTTTTGTCGAGACGTGGCCAGCAGGCCCGTGACAGCGCCAAAATACGTGTACGCCTGCATCAGGGCCGGCAGGAAGCCATCGGGATTGGCCGCCCAGGGCGCATAGGTGTCCCGGTTGAACTTCAGGACCCGGTAGAACGTGTAGCCATGGTCCTGGGCTTCCTTCTTTTGTTCGTCAGTCGAAAGGACGGGCAGCGGCGTCCCCCATTCCCGGGACAGGAGCTCGAAGCGGTCATGGTCGGCCAGGGTGTATGGGGTCCCGAGCAGAAGCCCTTTCATCCGGAAGTGCGCGATGGCCTCGCTTTCGAGCAGGAGGGCCGACGCTTCGCAGAAAGTAGGGTTTTCCTGCAGGACATGATTGGCATATTCCTCCTGGATCACGTGGAACAGCTCGTGGGCCAGGGTCCCCTGCAGGCTGTCCAGGTCTCCCTTCTGGAGCTCGAGATCCCGGCTCCTCATTTTTTCCACATTTTCCTTGCTGGATCCCTTTCGAATCCAGTCCTGCATGGCCGCCTCGATTTCCTGGCCGGAGGAAAAACCGGACAGGTTGACGGCGACATAGGGGAGCTTCGTCGTCTGGTCGATGGACAGGCCCAGGACATTGTCCAGTTCGGGAGGCCAGGGATCCCGCAGGACGAGGTCCACGCCGAACCAGGGTTTCGGAAACTTTCGCACGCCGTACAGGTAGTCATGGGCCCGGACCAGCCGCTCGACGACCAGCGCCAGTTTTTCCGGATAGACGTACTCCAGGAGGAAATCGAGGCACTGCAGGTCGCCCTGCAGGCGCCGGTATTCCGGCATGTCCATGGCCGCCAGCAGCCCCATGGCATACTCCCGGTCCTCCGGCCCCCTCAGGAACCGTTGCTCCGCCTCGGACCACTGGAGCCCGGTCCGTTCGAGGATCACCCGGATGTCCCGGCGGATGCCATCGATGCGACCCGGATTCCGGGGCGCCTCGCCGCTCCTCGAGGCTGGCCAATACAGGGTGTAGCCGCTGTATGCCTCGCCGGGAATGCGATACAGCCGGTAGGACTGGGATCCGTACTTGCCCTGGTCTTCCATCCTAAGGAGAAGGCCGGAAATGGCGACCAGGAAGGGAATGCCGATGAGGTGGATCACGGAGTTCCGCCGGGTTTGGAGAATCATCCGGCCGCCCTCCACCCGGTGTCGGAGGAACACAGGCATCCCGTCGGTTCCGACCCGGACGGCGGCCATGTCCGACCGAATCGCTTCGGGGATGCCAATCCCGTCCAGGTCCAGCTCGATCCGGACCTCCTGCGCGAACTCCGCCTCCGGCCCGAGACCGCCGGAGAATTCGAAGGAAAACAGGATCGGATGGACGAGGCCGGTCTGGTCCGCCAGGTCATGGGCCGTTCCGGGATCCAGGGGTGCGGCCGAGAACGTCGTTTCCCGATCCAGCGCCCCTTCCGGGACAGACAAATGGATATGGGGCGCAAGGTCCAGCTCCCTGGCGGGGGAGAGAGTCTGATCCAGGCTCGGAAGTTCGTTTCCCTGGAACGCGAGCCGCGCCAGGCCGGGGACGAACAGGATCCGGACGCCCGGAATCGCCAGCACCAGGGCGACGACAAGGACCGCAACCCCGGCCGCCAGGAGCGCCCGGTACGGGGCAGGCATCGTCCGGCCGGTCCGCTCTTCGGACGCGGGCGGTCGCAGGTTCCCGGATTCCCGGCGTGACAGCCGGATCGCCTCACGCATCGGTCTCCCTCCCCGTGGCGGATCCATCCATCATCCTCTTTATTGTACCAGAACCGTCGTTCCGGTCCGGGACCCGAATGATAGAATGAAGAAAAAGGGCCGCCGGGGGATGGCGGAGTTCGAGGGAGGGATCCGGATGGAACAGCGCGCATACGGACGGAACGGCGACCGGCTGACGGTCATCGGGTTCGGGGCCATCGTCGTGATGAACGAGCCCCAGGAGACCGCAAACCGATTTGTAGCCGAAGCCCTGGACGCCGGAATCGATTACTTCGACGTGGCACCGGGGTACGGGGACGCCCAGGACCGCCTGGGTCCGGCCCTGGAGGGACGGCGGAACGGCGTCTTCCTGGCCTGCAAGACCGCCCGGCGGGATGGGGCCGGCGCCCGGGCCGAGCTGGAGGATTCCCTGCGGAAATTGCGGACCGACCGGTTCGACCTGTACCAGTTCCATGCCGTCTCGACCCCGGAGGATGTGGCCCAGGTCCTGGCCCCTGGGGGGGCCCTGGAGGCGTTCCGGAAGGCACAGGAAGAGGGCCTGGTCCGGTACCTGGGCTTCTCGGCCCATTCGGAGGAAGCCGCCGAGGCCCTGTTCGAGGCGTTCCCCTTCGATTCGGTCCTGTTCCCGCTGAATTATGCCGGCCTGATCCAGGATACCTACGGCCGCCGGACCCTGGAGGCTGCCCGGCGCCGGGGCGCCTCCTGCCTGGCCCTGAAGGCCATGGCCAGGGCCGCCTGGCCGGAGGGAGCCGAGCGGGACTTCCCCAAGTGCTGGTACGAGCCGATCCGGGAGGAACGCCCGGCGGGTCTCGCCCTTCGGTACGCCCTGTCGCAGTCCATCGTGTCGGCGCTGCCGCCCGGGGATATCCGGGCGCTGCGAATGGCGATCCGGGTGGTTCGCGACGGGGTCCGTCCCCTGGATCCGGACGAGCTGGAGGAGCTGAAGCGCCTGTCCGACTCGGTCCGTCCCCTGTTCCCCGTTGCATAGGCGCACGAGGCATCAGGGTTCGTTCGGCCCCAGGAGTTCCCGCAGCATGGATTCGGGATGGTTCAGGAACCGGCGGGTCAGCCGGACATGATCCGTCTCTTCGTACGGGGTCGGGTGGATGCCCTTCCGGTCCAGGACCAGGATTTCCGCGCCAGGGTAGGCCATCAGGACCGGGGAATGGGTCGCGATGATGAATTGGGACCCGGACCGGACCAGCTCGTCGAGCCGGACCAGCAGCGTGAACAGCCGCGACGGGGACAGGGCGGCTTCCGGTTCGTCCAGCAGGTACAGGCCGTTGCCGCCGAACCGGTGGATCACGAGGGACAGGAAGCTTTCCCCATGGGACTGGGCATGGAGGGAGCGGCCGCCGTAGCTCCGAATGATCGGCGGGGCGGCGGCGGGTTCCCGGTCCAGTTCGTCGATGCGGCTGGCGACGTTGTAGAAACTCTCCGCCCTTAGAAAAAAGCCGTCCGTCGGCCGGCGGACGCCCTTCCCGAGCCGGATCCGGTCGTGCAGGCCGGAGTGGGTGGCGCAGGTCGAGAACGCGAAATTCCGGCCTCCGCCCTCGGCGTTGAACCCGTAGGCCACCGCTACGGCCTCGAGCAACGTCGATTTCCCGGTTCCGTTCTCCCCGACGAGGAAGGTTACCGGGTTCCGGAAAACCAATGGGCCCTGGCGAGCCAGGTGGACCACCACCGGCAGCTGCCCCAGCCAGTCCGACGGATCCGGGGGATCCAGGAGCGACACGCTTCGGATGGGCAGTTCGGATGCCTCGAGCGGGACCGTCCATTTTTGCATGTCTTCCGCCTCCCTGGATGCCGGCGGTGTCCGCCGCACCTCCCATTCTACTATGGAAGACATGCACACCGGATGTTATCCCCCGCTCCCCTCCCCGCCCTCATCCATGCGATTCCGGGTCCGGTACTCCGTCGGGCTGGCACCGGTATGCTCACGGAACAGCTTGGAAAAGTAGGCAGGGTCCTCGATGCCGACCCGTGCCGCGATTTCGAAATTCCGGAGGTCCGTGGTCCGCAACAGCAGGCAGGCTTGATCCAGTCGAATGGTACGACAGACATCGACGATGGTCTGTCCGGTTTCCCTGTGGAACAGCCGGGAGAGGTAACTGGGGCTGACATGGACGTGGTCGGCGATCTGCTGGAGGGTGATGTGTTCGGAAAAATGGTCGTGAAGATAGGACCGGGTGGCCAGGATGATCGAATTGACCGGCCGCTTCTGCATCCTGTGCGCCGCTGCCGACACCACCGGCTCCAGGATGTCGTGGAGCTCCCGAAGGGATTCCGCCATCAGGATGCCGGCCACCTGCTTCGAGGCATCGCCCATGTCCTGGTGACTGCCTGGCTGACTGCCGTGGCCGTTGTGTCCGCCCTCTGCGTGGTTTCCGACGTGGGTGTTGCGGCCCGGATCGGCAGCTGCACAGCGGGATGCCAGGTGAAGACAGGCGTCCCGGATGGATTCGACGGTATGCCGGTCCTCGCGGAAAATCTGGAACAGGAGTCCCAGTTGCTGGCCGGCTGCATCGGCCTCACCGTTCAGCACTCGCCGGAGGATTTCGTCCGCCAGGATCCGGGCCCGCAGGGATTCCCTGGAGGGCGGCGGCTCCTCCCCTGGCTGCTCCCGGGTCCGCTTCGCTTCTCCGATTCTCGCACCTGCCAGGGCAGCCGCCGCTTCCGAAAAGGCGTCCGCCACCTGCCCGATCCCGGCATGGCATCCGCTCATCCCTACCGAAAGCCGGATTGCAAGCAGGGCTTCGACCAGCATGGCCATCTCGCCGCACCGGTCCGCCAGGACCTGCAGCAGGTCGGGACGATGTTCGGGTACGACCGCCAGGATGGCGTACTGACCGTGTCGCAGGGCGAGGATATGGTTTTCATACGGATCGAAGGACTGCCGGATTACGGGCAGCAGTTCGAATCCGTCGGATTCCCCGCCAAATTCGGCAAACGGGGTTGCGGACCAATCCCCGGCTTCGTTTCGGACGGAAGCCTCGACCAGGACCATGTGGTATGCCTTCAGCTGCCGGTCCAGATCCGCCGCCAGGTCCGGGTCTTGGCACCGGCCTCCATGGATCAGGGTGCGCAGGCAATCCTCCTTCCGTCGGTGGGTCCGCTCCCTGTCGAACCGGACCACCGATTCCTCGAGGGCGATCCGTTCCCGATCCTGGCTGATTCGGGCCTTCGCCTTCTCCAGCGCGGCCAGGATCAGGTTTTTCTGGGTCGGCTTGAGGACAAAATCAACCACATTGAACTGGATGGCCTGGCGGGCGTAGGCGAAGTCGGCATACCCGGTCAGGAGGATCACCTGCGTCTTCGGGAACTGTTCGGACAGGTCCCGGACCAGGTCCAGCCCGCTTCGACCCGGCATCCGGATGTCGGTGATCACGATGTCCGGCTGGATCACAGGCAGGTGCTGCCAGGCATCGTCCCCGTCGGTGGCGCCATACACCACCTCGAAATCGGTGGACGACCAGTCGATGAACTGGATCAGGCCCTTTCGAATGATGGGTTCGTCGTCGACGATCATGACCTTCAGCTTCGTCATGCAGCACCTCCGGGTCCCGTATGGCTTCTCCCGATCATCCTGCAGCCCCCTCCGTCATCTTGGGCAGGACCACCATGACTTCGGTTCCCTCCCCGATCACGGACCGGAGACGAATCCCATACCGGGGACCGAACAGCATCCGGATGCGACGGTGGGAGTTGACGATGCCGATGCTGGCATGATCCGGCGCGTGGGGGGCCAGGCTGCGGGGGGACTCCAGGTCGATGATGCGGGTGTCGAAGCCGATCCCGTCGTCGACGATCTGGAAGCGGAGTTCCTCCTCTTCCTCCCAGATCCGGATCCGCAGGCTGCCGGGCCCCTTCTTGGGCTCCAGCCCGTGGGTAAAGGCGTTCTCGACAAGGGGCATGATGGACAGCTTGGGTATCTGGAGACCCAGGAGCGTCTTGTCGTCCATGGCAATGTCGACCCGGATCCGGTCGGCGAACCGGATCTTCTGCAAGTCGAGGTAGAACCGGATATAGCGGAGCTCCTCCGCCACGGAGATCGTATCGCTGCCGCTCCAGGACTGGCTGGCCCGCAGCAGCTCGCCCAGGGACTCGATCATGGTTTCGATGGTCTCGTTCCCGGAAATGCTGGCCTGCCATCCGACGGTTTCCAGGACATTGAACAGGAAGTGTGGATTGACCTGGGAACGGAGGTTCTGCAGCTCGGACTCCCGCAGCAGCAACTGCTTCTCATAGGCGACGTTGACCAGGTGGTCGATCTCGCTCGCCATTCCATTAAACACTTCGGCCAGTTCGTTGAACTCCCGGATCTTCTGTCTCCGGATGCGCTCCTTGAACCGGCTCTGCTGCAGGGACACGACGCTCTGGATCACGGAACGGATGGGACGGACCAACTGGGCTGCGAACAGAAGGGCCAGGAGGATGCAGACCAGGGAGAAGATCGCCAGGAATTGCAGCAAGGTCCGGCCGATCCGATAGAGGGACGAAAAGACCTCCTCCTCCGGAACCGCGACGGTCGAATAGAGGCCAAACTCCTCCAGGTAGCGGACGGTGGCCAGGTAGTCCCGGTCTTCGAGCCGGACATGTCTCACGCCTGGCTTGTCGGATTGGGGTACGAAGGCCGGATCGATGGTTCGGCCGACCTGGTTCGGGTTGGTGTGGGTGATGATGATGCCGTTGGTATCGTAGGTAATGAGAATGGAATCCCGATACCGGATCGGGGTATCGATTTCGACAAATCGGGACAGGTTGACCTGGAGAAAAATCCTGCCGAGATTCTGGGTTGTATTGATATCGTTGATGTTCCTGAAAAAGTAGACCGAGTCCTGGTCCGGGGTGGGGGGGACCAGGTACTTGTCCGCCGCGAGTCCATCCGTGAAATCGAAGAGCCGGTCGACGAGGGCCGCGGTTTCCGCCGGATTGAAGAAACTTTGGGGTGTGCTGAAGAAGACCTCCCGGCTCTGGCAAATAAAGACCCGTTCGATGAGCTTGCTGTCCCAGGCCCGGTTGAAGAACAGTTCGTACTTCAGCAGGTCGGCCATCCGGGAATTCCGCTGGGATGCGAGGAGGGTATTGTCCTGGAGCAGTTCGCGGATCTCCCGGTTGGCCAGGATGGACATGCTGGTGTAGTCGATATTTGTATAATGATCCGCCACGCTTTGGTTGACCGTGGCGATGAAGGATTCGAGGTAATCTTCGGCCTGGGACTGGAGATTGGCCGAAAAGATCCGGTAGAAGTAGACGCCGGAAATCAGCTGGGGAACAAGGACCAGGGCCAGCATGACCAGGACCACCCGTCCGCCCAGGGAGGCGGCCCATTCCTGGATCGCCCGGACAGGCCGACGCCGGGCGGCACCCTGTCCGTGGCCGTCCGGGGACGGTTCGGTAACGCGGGAAGACATCATGGAGTCGACCTCCCTGTCATCGGCCGCAGTCCATCCCCATGATACTCCCGTTCGCCTGCCGCCTCAAATCGGCCCTGCTTCCCGAAGGAGCCGGGCGACGGCCTCCTGCGTGAAGGCGGCGTCGACGCCTCCATGGAAGGTCACGGCCAGGGCACCTGCAGCGGAAGCCCACTGGGCGCAGTCTCGAATGGGCCATCCCTGCAGGAACCCAAACAGGAAGCCGGCGCAATACAGGTCCCCCGCACCGGTTGTATCCACCACCCTGGGAACCGGGACCGGCGCTGCCCGCCAGGTTCGGTCCCCCTGCCGTACCAGGCTGCCGGCGGGACCGAGCTTGAGGACGACCAGCGGCGCGCAGGCGGCGAGGATCGACAGCGCCTCGTCCGGGTCCTGGCGGCCGGTCAGGTTCCGGGCTTCCGCCTCGTTGGCGAAAAAGATCGCGGAGCCCGCCACAATGGCCTCGATGTCCCGGAGAAGCAGCGTGTCGTCCCAGGCCATGTCGATGGCATACGGGACGCCGGCCGCCCGGGCCAGGTCGTGGAGCCGGTAGGAGAGGAAGTCCCGGATGCTGCCGTACGCCAGCCGGCAGGATGGGATGGCCTGCCGCAGGCGCGAAACGAGGTCGGCCTCGTCCCACCGGCCGAAGTAGGTGGCGAAGCCCCGGTCCGAGCCGCAGGACAGGACGGCGGAAACCGGTGTCCGGACGTCGGGCCCGACCTGGCAGGAAGACAGGTCGAGTCCCAGGCTCCGCAGCTGGTCGGTCACGATGCGGCCAGCCACATCCTCCCCGAAGGCCGACACAAACGTCACCCGCAGGGAGAGCCGATGGAGGGCGGTGGCGATGTTGGCCGCACCCCCGGGTTTCACGATGAAATCCTCGCTTGCGACTTCCTGGCCCAGTGCCGGCATGCGGGCCAGGCCGGGAAAGACCAGGTCGGCGCTGGCGATGCCGCTGACCAGGATGTCGGCCAGGGGCGCCCTGCTCTCCGGGGTCATGTCCACTCCCCGACCGAGTCCGCGTGGGCCTCGAGGTAGGCGTCCACCAGTTTCTCCGCCAATGTATAGGAGCAGACCAGGGGATGGACCATCAGGGCCAGCCGGGCCAACCGCCGGCTGCGCCGGTCGACGGCCTGGACGGTCAGTCGCTCGAACAGCTTGACCTGGCGGATCAGGGCCATCTGGAGGTCGGGTACGGCCCCGATGCGGATCGGGGTTGCCCCGTTCCGGTCAAGGGTACAGGTGATTTCCACCACGTCATTGTCCTCCAGGCCATCGATGGCCCCCCGGTTCGGCACCGACAGGACCATGCGGCGAGGGCCGCGACGGGCGGCATTCCGCTCGGCATCGGCCTGCATGGCCTCGATGATGCCCAGGGCGACCCCTGCATACCCCCCGTCGTCATCGGAGGGGTCCATGAGGTCCAGGCTGGCATGGACCGGTTCCCGGGAACTGCCGGACTCGATGGCCATGTAGCTGTTGTTGCGCTCGGAATAATACTTCAGGTAGACGCCGACGGCCTGGACATAATCCCGGTCCAGGTCCAGACCGCGCAGCTCGTCGGTCATCCGGCGGTTGATTTCCGCGATGGTTTCACCCCGGGTGCGTCCTCCCTTCAGGATGTTCGCCACGGCTTCCTCGCGGTTGTAGTAATAATACAGGTAGCCGTTCAGGACCATGCCCAGGTCCTGGGCAAGTTCCGGACGGAAGAATCGCATTTCGGTCTGGCGGTAGAGCTCCGGCCGGTAGAGAAGGCCCGGCAGCAGCTCCTGGCCCCGGTACCGGACGGACCGGTACCAGGACAGGTGGTTCAGGCCGAAGCACTCGACCTCCAGGGTTCCGGGCGCGGCGCCGACCAGGGTTTCCAGCTCGTGGATGGTTTCCGTGGGGCCGTCGCAGATGCCAATGACATTGTCGAACCCGGCGCTTCGCAGGGCCTGGGTGACCAGGCCGGACGGATTTGTGAAATTGAAGACCAGGGCGTGGGGCCGGGCGTGGAGCCGAACCAGCCGGCAATACTCCATCAGGGCCGGAATCGACCGGAGGGCCATGGCAAACCCGCCGGCCCCGGTGGTTTCCTGGCCCAGGACCCCCAGCTCCAGGGCGATCCGTTCATCCTGGATGCGTCCCTGGTCCTGGCCGACCCGCAGGGTGGTGATGACATAGTCGGCTTCCCGAACGGCCTCGACCGGGTCGGTGGTCAGGGTGAACGCGATGCCCGGATCGATCCGGGTCGCGACCTGCCGGGCGATGCCGCCGTAGATCCGGAGCTTTTCCGGGTCGCTGTCCATAAAGACAACCTGCGACAGGTGGAGCTTCCGGGCCTGCCGGAGAATCGAGCGGGCCAGGAGCGGGGAACGGACGCCACCACCGCCCAGGACGGTCAGTTTCATGTCTTCCACACCCTTTCCGGGTTTCATTCGGTCATCCCTTGACAGCTCCGGAGGTCAGGCCGCTGATGACCTGCTTCTGGAGCAGGACGAACACGAGGATGCTGGGAATGATGACCACCACGATCGAGGCGAACATGGCGGAGTAGTTGAAGCTGAACTGGGACTTGAAATAGTTGAGGGCGATGGGCAGGGTTCGGCTCCGGATGGCGTTGGTCAGGACCAGCGCGTACAGGAATTCGTTCCAGGCCATCAGGAATTGGAGGACCGCCGCCGTGGCGAGGCCGGGCCGGGCGGAGGGCAGCATGATCAGGAGGAAGGAGCGCAGGAAGCCGGCGCCATCAATGTTCGCGGCTTCCAGGAGCGACCGGGGCAGGCTCAGGAAATACCCCCGCATGATGAACAGCGTGGTGGGCAGCCCCAGGGACGAGTAGACGAGGATCAGTCCCGGCAGGCTGTTGTACAGCCCGATCCGCTGCACGATGATGTACACCGGCTGGATCAGGGCGGTCATGGGCAGCAGCAGGGACGTGGAGAGCAAAACGAGGACCAGGTTCTTGCCGCGGAAGGCGAACATGGCCAGGACGTATGCAGCCATGCCCACCAGGAGGATGTTCAGGACCGTACTGACCGACGTGACGACGACGCTGTTTACGAAGAAGGTCAGGATGGGCGCGATCCGGAAGGCGGCGACGTAGCCGTCGAAGGTAATCCGGGAGGGCAGCGACACGGCCGAGTCCATGATTTCCAGGTTGGTCTTGAAAGAGGATATCGTAACCCAGATGACCGGAACCAGGGAGAGGAGGGTGACGAAGGCCAGGAGCAGGGACATGAGGATGCGCTCCGGCAGGGAGGCATCCTGGCGGAGGCGGAGACGATGGCGTCGGTGGCGGCGGCGATGGATCGCGGTGTCCTGCATGGCGATCCTCTTCCTAGGTGCTCTCGAATCGGCTCGAGAGCAGGTGGCGGTTGACAAGGACGATCAGCAGGACCCCGATGGCGATGGTGACGACGCCCATGGCGTTGGCCAGTCCGTAGTTCTGCTCGATCAGGGCTTTCTTGTAAATCAGCAGGGGCAGGTTCAGGGTTGCGATCCCCGGCCCCCCGTTGGTGGTCATGTAAATGAGCTCGAATTCCTTGAGCATGCTGGTGGCCGCCAGGATGACACTGGTCCCGATGGTGTTCCGGACCAGGGGGAGCGTGAAGTACCAATCGATTTTCCAGCCAGAGGCGCCGTCGATCCGGGCCGATTCGTAAATGTCCTCCGGAATGGAGGCGATGTCGGCCAGGATCAGGATCGTGACCAGGCCGGCGAACAGCGTCCAGGTCAGGGTGGTCGTCAGGAAGGCGTGCTCGACATACCAGTTGACGCTGAAGTCCTTGTTCCCAAGGGCCCGGATGACGCCGTTGACCAGGCCCCTCCGGGAATCGAACAGGTTGAGGTAAATGATGCCCAGGGCGGCCAGGGACACGATGTTGGGCAGCATGTAGGCCGTCCGGACGGTCTTCCAGCCAAAGGGTTTCCTGGACAGGCCCAGGGCCACCAGGACGCCCAGCGCCACATGGACCGTGATCTGCAGGCCAATCCAGATGAGGGTGTTGCCCACCGCCTTGACGAATTCCCGGCCGGTCAGGGTGCCCGAAACCAGGGAGCGGTAGTTGTCCAGGCCGGAGAAGGTCAGGGTCGCATAGCTGTAGTCAAAGAACGACGTGACGCCCACCGTCAGGATGGGGACGGCGTAGATCAGGAGGAACAGGACCAGGGTCGGTGCCAGGAACACCACAATCCACAAGCTTCGATGACGCACGGAGATCAACACCCTTCACGGGCAGGGGCTGGCGCTTGGCCAGCCCCTGCCTGGATCATGGTTTCGGATCGAGGCCAGACGAGGCACATGGCCGGGAAATGGCCGGACTCGTCCGCGACTGGCGGACTGGGCTGTCTAGTTCTGTCCGGCGGTCTCGGTCAGGATCTGGGCCATCTCCGTGGGGGTCTTGTTCCCCAGGGCGAATTCCGGATAGTAGGATGTGATGGCATCGAGAACGTTCGGATACCACAGGGCCTGGTAGTAGTTGTAATTGTACTGGGCGTCCTTGGAGATATTGACGAGGCTCGCCAGGATCGGGTGGACCTTGTCGTTGGTCGAGCTGACTTCCACCTTGGTCGAAGCGGGAATCCGGCCGATCATCTCCAGGGCCATGGTCTCCATCTCGGTGCTGGTGAAGAACTTGAGGGCCGTCACGGCTGCGTCCTGCTTCTCCTTGGTCTTGGCGGCGATGAAGTAGCCCAGCATCGGCTCGTTGAAGAGGCCGGATCCGGGATACAGGGCGACGCCGACCTTCTCGTCGAAGCCGGCCGGGGCCTTGGTCTCGTCCGTGAAGTCGCTGATCATCCAGGGACCGTTGGCGATCATCGCGGTGACGCCGTTGATGAAGTTGTTGGCGCCGTTCTCATACTTGCCGCCCACCGCATCGGCGGTGGTGTAGTCCTTGAACATCTTCTGGATCAGCTCCAGGGCCGAGATGAACTCCGGGAAATTGTAATTCTTGGGGTTCCGTTCCTTCATGAAGGTACGGCCGGTCTCGGAGGAAGTGGCCAGGATGGAACTGAGCCACAGGTTGGTCAGCCATGCGCTGTCGTCCGTATCCATGGACAGGGGCGTGATGCCCTTGGCCTTGAGGGTATCGCAGACGGTAACAAACCCTTCCCAGGTCGTGGCCGGCTCGACCCCGGCCTCCGCAAAGAGGTCCTTGTTGTAGAAGTACCCGAACATGCCCTTCTCGTCGGGCTGCGAATACACCTTGCCGTTGCGGCTGTTGAAATCCAGGGTGACCTGGTCGAAGGAGGCCTTCCAGGCGGCATCGGCGTCCAGGTACGGCGTCAGGTCGAGGACGGCATTCTTCTCGAGGGCCATGTCGAGGAGGTTGTAGCCGCCGGCATATACGATGTCGGGCAGTTCATTGGCCGACAGGAGGATCTTCATCTTGTCCACATAGGCCTGGTCGCCGGGAATCTCCTCGATCTCGATCTTGATGGTCCCGGCATACTTCGCATTGAACTGCTTGATGACCTCGGCCAGGACCGGGGCGGAGGAGTTGACGCCCACCTGGAAGGTCGGGTAGTTCAGGACGACTTCCTTGCCGGGCTCGGGGGTATTCGTGACCTTGGGACCGCAGCCCGACAGGGCGGGCACCAGCAGCGACAAGGCCAGCAGGATGGGCAGGATGCGCAACAGGGTACGTTTCATTGGGTTCCCTCCTTGCAAATGCTGATCACGGCATGATCTTGGCATCGGGTCCACAATTCCATCTAATGGCATTCGGATGCTGTGGGAAAGGGCGGACTTTATCCGTTCCTATGATTATATTGCACGGATCCCCCCTGTTTCGACCGATTCGGAGGCGGCCGGCAGGCGCTATGATTTTTTTGTCCTGGCGGATTCCGGGCCGATACCAGGCTGGTTGTCCTTTCGGCCGGGAAGCCGCCCGCCCATCAGCGCGGACGGCTTCCCCCAGCATCATGGATCGGGCAGTCCAGCCCGGGTTCAGGATGTCTTGCGGCCGCGGCGCCGAATGAAGAGGGTTCCGGCGGACAGGGCAGCCAGGGCCAGGACCACGAAGTTGCCGGGATCCCCAGTAGGCGGAACTCCGCCGGGAGTCGGCGTGGCTTCGTCCGTGGGCTCGACGGTGGGCTCGACGGTGGGCTCGACCGTGGGCTCGACGGTGGGCTCGACGGTGGGCTCGACGGTGGGCTCAACGGTGGGTTCAACGGTGGG
>JAKPNJ010000279.1 GCA_029548445.1 Bacillota bacterium
CTGCACCTCGTCTGCTTTCCGTACGGCGGCGGGAACGGGACCCTCTTCAAGGACCTGGCCGACGCCGTGACCCAGACCTCCGACCACTGCGACGTCTACGCCGTCAACCTGCCGGGCCGGGACATCGGGCGTCCCGAGGCCCTGCAGTCCGGGTCCGAGGTGGCCCGTCGGCTGGCCCGGGAGATCGCGGACCGAATCCAGGGGGAGCTCGTCCTCTACGGCCACTGCGTCGGCAGCGCCCTGGCCCTGGAGACCGCCCGGTGCCTCCGGGAGGAGGGCGTCCGGGTCCGGACCGTGTTCGTGGGCGGCGTTCTTCCGCCCCGGAGCGGGAAGCGGCTGGGGAAGAACCATGATCCGTGGAGGTGGGTGCCCGACGGCGCCCTGGTCCGGTTCCTCGAATGGATCGGCCTGTCCGGCCTCTGCATCCGGAAGGAGTACCTGGGCGGCATGGTCCGGGCCTTCCGCCACGATGTGCGCCATTACTACCGCTTCTTCCGGGAGCAGGAAGCCCGGGGGATGGACCAGTTGGATATCCCCGTCCAGTGCATCGTCGGGGAACGGGACCCCCTGACCCGCCGGTACCATCGCCAGCACCGCCGGTGGGCCCGCTACGGCCGCCTGACCGGGGTCACAGTCATCAGCGGCGCCCGCCACTACTTCGTCAAGACCCACGCCCGGACCCTGGCCCTGGTCCTGACCCATCTCGGATAGGAGGCATGCGGTTGCCGGCAGCGCTGATCAACCTGGAATTCCTGCTGACCTGCCTGACCCTGGGCTTCCTCGCCTTCCTGTTCGTCCTGGTGGCCCGGCGGAAGGACCGCAGGCAGATTCACAACGTCTTCCTGGTCAACATGGCCACCATCTTCCTGTGGTCCCTGGGGGCCGTCATTCTCCAGTACGGCGACCTCATGGGCCAGCCCACCCGGGCCTGGGCCGTCTACCTGGCGTATGTGGGCCTCATTTTGACGCCCGTCGGTGCCCTGCTGCTGGGCGTCGTCTTTGCCCGGACCCGGATCCGCCTGGCCTGGAAACACGCCCTGTTCCTGGTCATCCCGGCCCTCTCCCTGGTCCTGCTCTTTACCAACAACCTCCACCACCTGTTCTACCGGACCATCGAGTACAAAACCCTGACCCAGGCCGCCTCCCTTGGCGATTACTTCATCGTCCACACGATCTACTCATATCTGTGCATCGTGGCCGGCATGGGCCAACTGGCCTACTTTTCCATCAAGAACGCCGGCTTCTTCTCCCGCCAGTCCATCTTCATCCTCCTGGGGATCATCGTCTCCACGGCCTACAACCTGCTCCTGACCGCCCAAGTCATCCAGGGCTATTTCCACACCAATGTCATCTCGTTTTTCATTACCTTCCTGCTGTTCTATTTCGCGATCCTGAAGTTCGATTTCCTGAACATCGTCCCCATCGCCCTCCAGCGGGTGGTGGACCACATTTCCGACAGTTTTCTCGTGATCGACCGGGACGGGGTCATCGTCGATTACAACCGGACCTTTACGGACACCTTCGGGGAGGCCCTGAAAATCGCCCGCAAGGACCGGTTGGACACCCTCATCGAACGGCGGGGCTGCACCGAAGAATTCGCCGCCCTCCTGTGCGACATCCGGGAGGTCCTGGTCCGCAAGGAACGCGGCAGCCTGGACCGGACCCTGACCATTCAGGGGCAGGCCCGCCATTTCTCCATCGAGATCAGCATCCTGGATGACCGGGGCCTGGACCGGACCTCCATCGTCCTCCTGAAGGACATTACCCAGGTCCGGAACGCCATGGAGACCATCCAGCGGAACAACGAGCTGCTCATGGAGAAGGAGCGGCTGGCCTCCCTGGGCCAGATGGTGGGGGGGATCGCCCACAACCTGAAGACCCCCATCATGTCCATCTCGGGAGCCGTCGAGGGACTCCGGGACCTGGTCGACGAGTACGATGGCTCCGTCGGCGACGCCACCGTCACCGAGGACGACCACCACGAGATCGCACGGGAGATGCGGGGTTGGATCGACAAGATCAAGCCCCATTGTGCCTACATGTCCGACATCATCTCCACGGTCAAGGGCCAGACGGCCCAGTTCAGCGCCACATCCTCCTCCGCCACCTTTACCCTGGACGAGCTCCTCAAGCGGGTGGACCTCCTGATGAAGCACGAGCTCAAGCGCTTCCACTGCGAGTTCCAGGTGGCCTTCGAGACCGATCCCCACCTGGAAATGCTGGGCGACATCAGCAGCCTGGTCCAGGTTTTCGACAACCTGATCCTGAACGCCATCCACGCCTACGACGGCCGGAGCGGCGTCATCGACCTCGCCATCCGGGAAGAGGGAGGCCAGGTGGTCTTCGCCTTTACGGATCACGGGAAGGGCATCCCCCAGGCGGTCCAGGAGCGGTTGTTTCGGGAGATGGTCACGACCAAGGGCAAGATGGGGACCGGCCTGGGCCTCTTCATGTCGGCGGCCACGGTCCGGGCCCAGTTCAATGGCCGGATCTGGTTCACGTCGACGCCGGGCCTGGGATCCACTTTCTACGTCGCCATTCCGGTCCTGCGTCCGGGCCGCGCTCCCGGCGAGATCGCCGAAGTGCCGTCCCCCACCGCCACCTGATCGGGAGGTTCCCGGACGCCGCCCCCCGACACACCCCGACAAACGACGCATAACCCAGTGTCGATATATGATAGAATAAAGCATCAAATCCCGTTGGCGGGCGGATTTTCGGCAGGGGGACGGCATGAGGAAGCGGAAACAGCGCGAGGCCTCGGATTACCGGATCATTGTCGTGGATGACGAAATCGGCATCATCGACTCCCTGGGCGTCGTCCTGCGCCGCAATGGATACGAATTCGCCGGGGAGATCGACCCCGTATCCGCCATCGAGCGGATCCGGCGGGAGCATTTCGACCTCCTGATCCTGGATTTCCTGATGAGTCCCCTCCATGGCGACGAGGTGGTGGAGCGGATCCGGAGCTTCAACAAGGAGCTCTATATCCTGCTCCTGACGGGGCACCGGGACATGGCCCCGCCCCTGGAGACCATCCGGGCCCTGGACATCCAGGGCTACTGCGAGAAGAGCGACAAGTTCGACCAGCTGGTGCTGCTGGTGGAATCCGGTATCAAGTCCATCGAGATGCTCCGGACCATCAAGAAGTTCCAGGAGGGCCTGAACCGGATTCTCCAGGCCGTCCCGAAGATTTACCAGCTCCAGCCCCTGGGCAGTATCCTGGAGGACATCCTGTCGGAAATCCTCCCGCTGGTGGACAGCGAGCATGCCTTTATCCTGATCGACGATCCCACCGGCGATTCCGGGGACCAAAAGAGCATTTTCAAGGGGATCGGGCGCTACCGGACGGACATCGAGGACTTCGTCGACCTGCTCCATCCGGAGCAGATGGAACAGATCGGCCATGCCCGGATGAACCGCCAGGTGGTTCTCTCCGAGGACGGGGTGATCCTGCCCCTGACCAACGAGTTGATGCAGTCCATCGGCGTGATTTTCGTGGAAGGCCTGGAGGTGGAGCGCCACCAGCTGGACCAGGGGCTCCGCCTCCTGGAGATCTACGCCAGCCAGGCCGCCTCCTCCCTCAGCAACGCGTTCCTCCATTCCCTGGTCAACATGAAGAACGACGAGCTGAACCGGACTTACGACCAGCTGAAGATCCGGTACATGGACACCATCGAGGCCCTGCGGCTGGTGGTCGACGCCAAGGACATCTACACCCGGGGCCATTCCGACCGGGTCTCGTACTATGCCGTCCGCCTGGGACGGGCCATGGGGCTGCCGGAGGGCGATGTGGAGCTGCTCCGGACCAGCGGTATCTTCCACGACGTAGGCAAGATCGGAACCGCCGACGACATCCTGTCCAAGTCGGAGCGCCTGAGCCGGGACGAGTACGAGGAGATCAAGAAGCACCCGCTGAAGGGCGCCCAGATCCTGTCGGCGGTATCCATGTTCCGGGACGTGGTCCCCATCGTCCAGTGCCACCACGAGCGGATCGACGGCCGGGGGTATCCCAGGGGCATTTCAGGTGACCGGATTCCCTTGCTCTCCCGGGTGATTTCCGTGGTGGACGCCTTCGACGCCATGACCTCCGACCGGCAGTACCGGTCCCGCATGGACGTGGAGCACGCCCGGAACCAGCTGGTTCAAGGCCGGGGCACCCAGTTCGACGCGGACATCGTGGACAAGTTCCTGGGCGTCCTGGAACACTACGAGGACATGGCGAAGGAAATGGACGAAATCCACATCGGGACGGACAGCTACGCGGACGCCACCTGACAGCGCGAACGCCAGGTCATGGTATCGTACGGGTCGCAGGGGTCGGTCAGCCGGCGCCGCCAGTCCGCTTGGGCGGGAAGGATATCCAGAAAATCAGGCCGACGAAGACGATGCCGCCCACCATGTTCCCCAGGGTCACGGGGACCAGGTTCCGGGTTACGAACGTCATCCAGTTGAGGTTGTCGAGGCTCGCAGCCGACACCCCCATTTCAAAGGCCTGTGTCAGGTAGCGGGGATCGGCCTTGGCCAGGATGCCGGCGGGGATGTAGTACATGTTGGCGACACTGTGCTCGAACCCCGACGCGATGAAGAGCCAGATGGGGAAGAAGATGGCCAGCAGCTTGCCGCCAATGTCCTTCGTGGCCCCGGCCATCCAGACGGCCATGCAGACCAGCCAGTTGCAGAGGATGCCCATGAAGAAGGCCCTGGAGAAGGTCAGGCCGGTCTTGTAGGCGGCCAACCGGATCGTAAAGCCCCCCAGGAGCCCGCCGGAAAAGTCCAGTTGGCCGGATAACAGTATAAAGGCCGCGATCAGCACCGAACCGGCCAGGTTCGCCAGGTAGACGACGCTCCAGTTCATGAGGAGGCGGGACCAGGGCAACCGGCCCTCGACGGCGGACACGATCATGATCATGTTGCCGGTAAAGAGCTCGGCCCCGGCGAGCACCACCATCATCAGGCCCGTGGCGAACAGGGCGCCGGCCAGGGCCTTGCCCAGGCCCACGGACTGGACCGTGTGGATCGCGACATTGGACCCCTCGGCGGCGAAGGCGATAAAGGCGCCTCCCAGGAGGCCCAGGAGCGCCATCCGGAGGAGGGGCAGGGATCCCTTGCGGACCCCCGCCTCCACGAACCGGTCGGTGATCTCGGACGGACTGAGATGAAGCCCTTCCATGGTTGTACTCTTTCTAGAAGAGTCCGCTGATGCGGCCGGTGGAATCGACGTCGATGGACTCGGCCGCGGGGACCTTCGGCAGGCCGGGCATGGTCATGATCTCGCCGGTCAGGACCACGAAGAACCCGGCACCGGCAGAGACCTTCACATTCCGCACCGTGACCCGGAAGTTCTCGGGCCGCCCCAGCTTCTGGGGATCGTCGGACAGGGAGTACTGGGTCTTGGCCATGCACACCGGCAGGTCCCGGAACCCCATCTCCTCCATGCGGGCCATTTCCTTCAGGGCCGCCGGGGCGAAGTCGACGCCGTCGCCGCCGTAGATCTTCGTCACGATGGCCTCGATCTTGGCCTTCAGCGGCACATCCAGCGGATATGCATAATGGAAGTGCTGCTGGCCCAGTTCCACCAGGCGCACAACTTCCCGGGCCAGCTCGACGCCGCCTTCGCCGCCCTTGGCCCAGACTTCCGACAGGGCCACGTTGGCGCCGTGCTCCCGGCACTTGGCCCGGATCAGGTCCAGCTCGGCTTCGGTATCCGTCGGGAAGCGGTTGATGGCCACCACCGCCGGCAGGCCGAACTGGACGGAGACGTTGTCGATGTGCTTCAGCAGGTTGGGCAGGCCCTTCTCCAGGGCGGCCAGGTTTTCGACGGTCAGTTCCGCCTTGGCCGCGCCGCCGTGGTGCTTCAGGGCCCGGACCGTCGCGACGATGACCACCGCCGACGGCTTGAGGCCGCCCACCCGGCACTTGATGTCCAGGAATTTCTCGGCGCCCAGGTCGGCGCCGAAACCGGCCTCGGTCACGACGTAATCCGCCAGCTTCAGGGCCATCCGGGTGGCCATGAGGCTGTTGCACCCATGGGCGATGTTGGCGAAGGGGCCGCCATGGATAAAGGCGGGGGTGTGCTCCAGGGTTTGGACCAGGTTGGGCTTCAGGGCGTCCTTCAGCAGGGCGGCCATGGCCCCCTCGGCCTTCAGCTGCCCCGCGGTCACGGGCTTGTCCTCCCGGGTGTAGCCCACCACGATGCTCTTCAGCTTCTCCTTCAGGTGGTCCAGGTCCCTGGAGAGGCAGAGGATCGCCATGACCTCCGACGCCACTGTAATGTCGAAGCCGTCTTCCCGGGGGAAGCCGTTGGCCTTCCCGTTGAGGCCATCGACGACGAAGCGCAGCTGGCGGTCGTTCATGTCGACGCATCGACGCCATGTAATGCGCCGGGGATCCAGGCCCAGTGCATTGCCCTGGTAGATGTGGTTGTCGACCATGGCCGCCAGCAGGTTATTGGCGGCCCCGATGGCGTGCATGTCGCCCGTGAAGTGGAGGTTGATGTCCTCCATGGGCACGACCTGGGCATAACCGCCGCCGGCTGCGCCGCCCTTGACGCCGAAGACCGGGCCCATGGAGGGCTCCCGGAGGGCGATGACCGTCTTCTTCCCGATGTGGCCCAGGGCGTCGCCGAGACCCACCGTCGTGGTGGTCTTGCCTTCGCCGGCGGGGGTGGGGGTAATGGCGGTCACGAGAACGAGCTTGCCGTCGGGCCGGCCTTCCAGCCGCTTGAGCAGGTTCGTGTCCACCTTCGCCTTGTACTTTCCGTAGAACTCGATGTCGTCCGTCGTAATGCCGAGCCGGGCGGCGACGGCCTCGACGGGATCCATGGTGGTGGCCTGGGCGATCTCGATGTCGCTCTTGTGGGACATGGGGGTCTCCTTCCGTACGCGCCTTACAGCTTTGGGATCTCGTCGATCATTTTTGGAATGATTTCAAACAGGTCCCCCACCACGGCGATGTCGGCCATCTGCATCATGGGGGTTTCCGGGTCCCTGTCGATGGCGATGATCAGGTCGCAGGACTGCATGCCCACCAGGTGCTGGATCTGCCCGGAGATGCCGCAGGCGATGTAGACCTTGGTCTGGACGGTTTGGCCGGTCTGGCCGACCTGGTGGGAGTAGGGGATCCAGCCGGAGTCCACGGCGGCGCGGCTGGCGCCGACGGCGCCGCCCACCCGGGCAGCCAGCTGCCGCAGGAGCGCAAACCCCTCGGGCCCCTTCAATCCGCGGCCGCCGGAGATAATGATCTGGGCATCGGCCAGGTTCACGACCTCCTCGGTGCTGTGGTGCACATCGAGAATCGTCTTGGTCAGGACCGTGTCGACGTCCAGGACTTTCTCCGTCAGGATCTGCCCGGTCCGGGCCGGATCGGGATCCGGGACTTTCATGACCCGGGGACGGACGGTCGCCATCTGGGGCCGGTGGTTGGAGCATCGGATGGTGGCCATGATGTTGCCGCCGAACGCCGGACGGGTCTGGAGCAGGTCGCCGTTGTCCGGGTCGATGTCCAGGCCGGTGCAGTCGGCGGTCAGGCCGCTGTTGGACAGGACCGCCACCCGGGGAATCAGGGCGCGGCCCCGGGTCGTGGCGCCGCAGATGACGATCTCCGGCTTGTACGCCTCGATCAGGCGGACCAGGACGCTGGCCTCGATCTCGTCGGAGAAGCCCGACAGCCGGGGGTCGTCGACGACGATCACCGTGTCGGCCCCGTACGGGAAGAGGGATTCGGCGACGCCGGCGACGCCGGCGCCCAGCAGGACGGTCCAGACTTCGCTGCCCCGGGCGTTGGCCAGGGACCGGGCGGCCCCGATCAGCTCGTGGGTCACGGGCTGGACAACCCCCGAAAGGACCTCGGCCACGACCCAGACGTTGGCAAACTGGCGTTTCTCTGGTTCGGTCAATGTCAGCATGGCGTTCCTCCGCTTACAGGATGCTGCGCAGACGCAGTTCCCGGACCAGTTCCCTGGCGCATTCCTCGCTGGTGCCCACAATGCGTTTCGATATCGTGTGCCGGGCAGGGGGCGGCTGGGTCCGGACGACCCGGGTCGGGGATCCGTTGAGGCCGATCCGGTCCAGCTCCGCCCCGATGTCCGCGGGCTTCCAGATCGGGATCTCGGCCTTGTTGGCGGCCATCCGGCCCCGGAGGGACGGAATCCGCGGGGAGTTGATGTCCTTGACCACTGTCAGGACCGCCGGCAGGGGCAGCTCGCAGATGTCGTATCCGTCCTCGTGCATGCGGCGGACCCGGATGGACTCGGCGGTGACGTCTTCCACCTTCATCACATAGGTGGCCTGGAGCCATCCGAGATGGGCCGCGATGCCGGGGCCCACCTGGGCGGTATCGCCGTCGATGGCCTGCTTGCCGCAGATCACCAGGTCCACGTCGCCGATCTTCGCGATGGCCTTGGCCAGGGCGTAGCTGGTGGCCCAGGTGTCCGAGCCGCCGAAGGCCCGGTCGCTGAGGAGGATACCCCGGTCCGCCCCGCCCGAAATGGCTTCGCGGATGCTCTCGTGGGCCTTCTCAGGCCCCATGCACAGGATGATGACCTCCCCGCCGAACCGCTCCTTGAGCAGGACGCCCTCCTCCACCGCATAGGTGTCGAAGGGGTTGAGGATGGCCTTCTGGCCTTCCCGGATGATCCGCTTGGTCTCCGGGTCGATTTTCGCGTCGTGGGTGGCGGGAACCTGCTTGACGCAGACGACGATTTTCATGGGCGCCTCCTATCGGCCGGAATTCAGGTCCAGGTGTCGGCAATGAGGTGGTACTGGGTCTTGAAGCCCAGCAGCGACAGGTACACGCCGCAGGTCGGGTAGAGGCGGTGGAGCATTTTCAGGGTTTCGATGGGATCGAACTCGGTGTTTTCCGGGATCTCGTACCCGACGGCCTCGGACAGCAGGGAAATCTTCTTGCTCATCCAGGCTTCGATGATGACGGGCATCTCGGGGTACTTCGCCAGGAGGCGGTCCACCACGGCGTTCTTCTCGATGAGGGGCTGGGTAATGATAAAGGTCGCGCCGGCCGCGATCTTCCGCTCCATTTTCTCGAATTCGTGTTCTTCGGGTTCGTAGGGGTTGAAGGCGACGCCCATGACGAAAACGCCGGGATACGCCCGCCCGATGTAGCGGAGCAGTTCCACGGAGGTTACGGACTCGACGCCGACGGCCCCGATGTCGGAGGGCTGCAGCTTGGGCAGGCGCTCGGACCCGTCGCCGCTGATCACGAGGAGATAGCGGATCCCCTTGTCCCGGCAGAAGTCCAGGATCGTGTGGAGATCCTCCTTCGTGTGGAAGGTATTGAGGTGGATCATGACCTTCTCCGGATCCACCGGCAGGTCCAGCTCCTGGATCAGCTCCGAGCCCTGGAACGCCAGGTGCCCCATGGCGTTGTCGGTAATGCAGGCGCAGTAGCCGCTTTCCATGACCCGGGCGTACTTGGTCGCGAACAGCTCCAGGTCGGCCTCGAGTTTTTCCGAATCCTGCTTGGGTGGGAGAATCTCGACGTGGTAGACCTTGTTTTGAATGTGGTGCAGCATGCTGTGGCCCGATCCTTTCCGTTGTTGTGGCAGGTCGATCCTGCGGGGGAAGGGTCCTGGTCAGGGGGTTCGGCCTGGATTCAGACTTCCAGGAGCCCCTCCTGGAATTTCTCGATGTAGTTCATGCAAAACTCGTCCAGGCCCAGGAGGGCCTCGCCGGCGTAGAGGAAGGTCATCAGCTTCCGGTCCAGGGGATCGAGGATGGCCCCGTCCATGCCGCAGGTCATGGCTGCGATCAGGAACGCCTGGTTGATCACCTTCCGGGCCGGGATGCCGAAGGACACATTGCTCAGCCCGCAGGCGATGTGGACGTCGGGGTGGGCGGCCTTGACGGCCCGCATGGTCTCGATGGCGACGATTCCGTAATGGGAGCCGGTCCCGATGGGCCGGATCATGGGGTCGATATAGATGTCGCCCGGGGCGACTCCCTCCCGGGTCAGGTTCCGAATCAGGGTCTCGGCGATCTCCACCCGCTCGGCGGTGGTCTCCGGCATGCCCCGGTCGTCCATGCACAGCCCGATGACGCCCGTCCCATACTCCAGGACCAGGGGCAGGACCGACTCGAAGCGCTCCTTTTCGCCCGTAATGGAGTTGAGGATGGGCTTCCCGTTGCGGTTGGCCTTGAGGCCCGCCAGCATCGCCCTGGCATTGGGCGAGTCGATGGCGAGGGGGGCGGTCGTGATCTCCTGGATCGAATCGATCAGCCATTCGAGGATCTCGATCTCGTTGTCGTAGAACATGCCGGCGTTGACGTCGATAAAGGTGGCACCGGCCTCGACCTGGCGCCGGGCCAGGTCCTGGATCGCGGCCTTGTCGCGGGATTCCATGGCCGGCCGGATGGCCTTGAGGGTGCTGTTGATCTTTTCGCCGATGATGATCATGGAAGGACCTCCTTAAGAAGCGCCTATTGCCGCATTTTCAATGCTTGTGATGATTATAGGGCAGCGGCCGGAAGGCATCAACGAAATTGGGGGAACCGCATAAAAGAGTGCCAAAAATGATGAACAACGACAACGATTCGGACAACGGAACTCCGGCGCCGCCCCGGGATTCGGCGAATGGGCCCGGACCGGTTGCGCCACAGGAGGTCCGGACGTGATATACTAAACGAGTTGCGGGCGATTCCGTGTCCCGGAGTCCCCCAACAAGCCCGATCGACAGCCCAGAAGAAAGAAAGATGAGGTACTCAGGATGCCGGACAAGATGATCCAGTGCAAGGACTGCGGAGCGACCTTCGCCTTTACAGAAGAGGACCAGGCCTTCTTCCGCGAGCGGGGCTACGAGAACGAGCCCCAGCGGTGCATGACCTGCCGGGCGGCCCGCCGGACGTCCCGGAGCGGCCAGGGCCGCGAATCGTTCCCGGTCGTCTGCGCCGCCTGCGGCAAGGAGACGACGGTTCCCTTCAAGCCCACCAACGACAAGCCCGTCTATTGCAAGGAGTGCTACCAGGCCCGCGGACGCTGATGGGCCCGGAGAAGACCTTTCGGGAGACCGCCGGCCGGTTGTCGGAACCGGAAAGAGCCTCCTGCGCGTACCCGTCGTGCAGGAGGTTTTTCATTGCATAAGGAGGGAATGGCATGGATCGGGAGCGTACCCATTCCGATGCCGGCGAGTCCGCTGCGGCGGCCGCCTCCTGGCGGGACAGCCGGGCCGTCGGCTTCCTGCTGATCGGGCTCTGTTACGTGGCGGCGGGCGCCGTGGGGCTCGCGGCCTTCTCCTGGGTCCGGGGCGACCTGTGGTTCCGGATCCTGTCGGCCGACGTGGCGGCGACCGCGGCGGTGTGGGTCGGCAGCCTGCTGCTGGACAACGCCACGACCTATGACCCCTACTGGAGCGTCCAGCCCCTCGTGATCCTGAACCTGGTGCTGTTCGGGACCGGCGTCTTCGATGCGGGATCGGTCCTCCTGTGCCTGGTGGTCAACCTGTGGGGCATCCGCCTGACGGCCAACTGGACCCTGACCTTCCGGGGCCTGGGCAGCCAGGACTGGCGCTACGACCGAATCCGGGACCGGACCGGCCGGCTGTATCCCCTGGCCAATCTCCTGGGGATCCAGCTGATGCCGACCCTGATCGTCTTCGGCTGTATCCTGCCGGCGATCCTCTACATTTCCCGGGGCGGCGGGTTCGGCCCCCTGACAGCCGCCGGCCTGCTCCTGAGCCTGGCCGGGCTGCTCCTGGAGACTGTCGCGGACCGGCAGATGCACGCCTTCCGGCGCAGGAACCAAAGCCGGGCGGAGCTCATGCGGGACGGCCTCTGGCGCCACGCCCGGCATCCGAACTACCTGGGCGAGATCCTGGTCTGGTGGGGCGTCTATCTCGTGTTCCTTTCGGCCTTCCCGGAAGGCTGGGTCCTGGGCGCAGGCCCGCTCCTGAACACGCTGCTGTTCCTGTTCATCAGCATCCCCATGGCCGAGACGCGGCTGTCGGCGATCAAGGCCGATTTCGATTCGTACCGGCGGGAAACCCGGATGCTGCTGCCGATTCCCCGGAGGCGGGGAGTGGATAAGTTCGGTTAATCCATCATGGCGTGATGGATTGCCCGGATATCTCTGGATCCGTCGCGACGACCCGATGCAAGAACACGATATGCAAGAACACGATTTGCATGAACACGTGGCTTGCATATCACTGGCCATCACGGCGATGTTCTGCTCCATCAAGGTCCAGTCGATCAGATCGAAGGGGGGAATCATCCTCGCCTCCATGAAGCCAGTCCCCTTACACTCTCCTTCCAGATGACCGGGCAGCACGTGGTCCTGTCCACATTCATCCATGCAGGATCCCACGCAATAAGTCCAAATAGTACATGTAGTTCTCAAATGATACGTCCGGAGGCACAGCATGGTCGCAGGTCGGGATATATCCCCCGGTGTCAAGAAGATAGGGCACTTTCCCCATGACTTCTTTTTTGATCGATTCCTTACCCGCTGCCAACGACCTCTTGTCGATGCCTCCGATCATGCCGAGGTTCTTGCCGTATTTTCGCCTAATGGACACCGGGTCCATGCCAGCTGCGATTTCCAGCGGCCAAACGCAGTTGATGCCGCCGTCGAGCCATATGGGAATCAGATCATTGATGTTGCCATCCGAATCCAGTAAAATCACCTTCACGCCATGTTGATGCAGCAGATCGGTGATTTTTCGATAATGCTTGAGCGCAAGCTTCCGGTATTGCATAGGGGAAACGAGAGGACCGGACTTGTACGCCATGTCTTCCCAAAACTCGGCAAAATCCGGCTTGATCTGCTCAAGTAACTTCTCAAGGATTCTGCTGACATATTCTGTTCTGAACTCAAAGATCTCTTCAATCAGTTCAGGATCGTCGCACAGCGCATAGGAAAGATTCTCAAGGCCCATCAGCTGCCGCGCAAATCCATAATAACCGCCGGCATTGATGGAGATCGGCGCGCCGTCTGCCCGGAGTGCTTGTACCCGCTCCTTCCAGCCCTCGAAGAACCTTTCTTCGCTATTGGGGTCGAATCTCTTCGTTATATTTCGAAAGTCCTGCCTGTTCTCCACCGGAAATCGAACGAACTGGCGAGTTGAATTCCCATGCCTGGACCATCTTGAGATGACTCCGTCCGCATCCATCTCTGTTATGATGCCGTTTTCTTCCAACAGAACCTTGCTCTCGAATCCTGGGTACATGCCAACAAGGTCCACTTTGACCGTGCCGCGGAAATATGTGCCGAAGCTTCGGTCGAAGCCGAAATAACTGCAGAAGGATTTCTCGATGGCGAAGGGGTCATTGTCATCCGGTCTTGCCACGCTCTCGGGAAGCCCCTCACTCACCCACCTGTCAAGTGTCTCGTTCCAGAAGGCACACTCCCACAGCGGGACCCTGTCTGGTTCTCCGAAAGTCATCGTTTCAAGAAATCGCTGCCGATCATTCATTTCAAGCCTTCTTTCCTTCATAGCAGATTCATGAATACATGAATGCATATTTCTCCATGGCATCCATCAGCGCCTTGATATTCATCATCGGAATGCCCGGGTATAATCCGTATACCATCATCAGGCCGCCGGCCTTGCATCCGATCCTCTCCACTTCTTCGCGAATCAGTGCATCGATCTGCATGGGTGTGCCGCTTGCAGTCACGCACTGTCTGTCAATATCAAGTTCGACACACGTTTTCCCGGCAAATCGATTTGCGATCCATTCGATGCCATTGACCAAGTCCTGCAAATTGATGATGTCAACCCCTCCATCCATGATGTCTTCGACAAGGTCACGGATATCGCCATCGGAATGCATATGGACAATCACGCCGCTTCTCCTGGCAGGGGCCATCAGACGCTGATAACTCGGCTTGATATATTTCCTGAACAGATACGGGGAGAGCATGGGTCCCTTTTGCATTCCAAGGTCCTCGGCATAGGCCATGATATCCACACCCATTTTGATGTAGGTCTCGACGATGAAGAGATTAAACTCCTCAACCATGGCGATCAATTTCTCGAGCCTGGGCTCTTCATCCATCATGTCGAAAAGAACATTCTGGTAGCCACGGATATCGCAAATCTGAAGAAATGTATGCCCATGTCGCAATTCACCATACGTGAGATCTCCATTTCTCTTCCTATCCGTCATATTCCTGGCAACAGATGGCCAGTCGACCGGGCCGAGACCCATGGATTGATGCGGATCCGGAATCGTGTAGTTGTCGAAATTCATCCAATCCGGCAGCGGGTGTCCTGTAACGGTACCAGTGATACCATCCTGGGTGGTCTCCCAAATACATCCGAAATCGTCCCTGTATGGTTTGTCCTTGCAAGTATTCAGCATGAAGTCAGGAATGTACGCGCCTCCAGGTCTTCGGAAACCCGGAAATAAAACGGCATGTGATTCCATGAGATCGAACAATGCTTCCTGCGGATAACTCTTCCAACAGGAAGGATTGATATGGAAGTGAACGGGAATATGCTCGGGAGTCTCAAACCGGATGGCTCTCAGGGTATTCTCGCGATCATTCATCTCTCACTTCATCCTGTTCATGTACAAGG
>JAKPNJ010000282.1 GCA_029548445.1 Bacillota bacterium
AGCGGCCGATGCCGGGCAGGGACACGGAGAAGTCCTTTTCCCCCATCCGGGAGAAGGCGATCAGGTCGTCGTCATGGGGCAGGAGCGCCCGCACCATGGATTCGGTATCCTCGGGACGGAGCGGCTCCTCTCCCACAGGGACCAGCTCGCCGCCGATTTTCATGACCGGGGGGACGCCGACAGTAATGAAGAGGTCCGAGGCGTTCCGTCCGATGGTTTCGGCCATCATCTCCTGGATCGTGCGCATCCTAGCCCTCCCAGACATTGCCCGGATCGTCCGGGTATTCGAACGGCTCCTGGTATTGCCGGAATGATACCACATGGAGGGGGGAACCGGTTTCGGTTCCGGCTTCAATGCGGAGACCCAGCAGGATTTGCTGTTCCGAAGGCTCGCCCACCCGGATTTCCAGCGACAGGATCCCCTCGGTTTCCAGGTTCTCCCTGTCGATCCGGTCCCGGCCCACCAGGGACCGGATCCGCCCCAGGATCGCCCGGTCCCGTTCCTCCGGGGTTCGCTCCGGGTCCAGGGCCGCTTCCTCGAGGACCAGGGCCTCCAGGTCCAGCAGGAGGCGCTCGGCCTGGCTTTCGACCCGGTAGTACCGGATGGACCGGTCCGCCCGCAGGGTGGCCAGCTTCAGGCCGGACCAGGCCGTCACCAGGGACAGGACGCCGAAGAGGATCAGCAGCACCGCCATCAGGACGACGAGGATCGAGGAACTGCCTCGCCGGGATCGCAGGGATCGGTTCATGGGCGACGGGCGCCGGGTCATCCGCCGTCACCTCCCTCTCCATCGCCGCCATCGCCGCCGTCCGGTTCGACGGTGGGCTCGGGGGTCGGCTCCGGGGTGGGGACCGGGAAGCGGAAGTGGACCACCACTTCATGGAGCGGATCCTCGGCCGGCATCAGCATCCGCCGGGCGTCGGGATCCGCGGCATCCGTCGGCTGGAGGGTCGCCGGCGCGAGGGTCAGCCGCATGCGCTCCAGGCCGGCATCCTCCACCACCGTCACGATCAGCAGGTACCGGGCGTCGGTCCAGGACTCGGGATCCGGCAGGGGATCGAGGTCGGCGTCCAGGGCCAGGGCGCCGTTCCGGCCGTCCGGCATGTCCTGGAGCTCCGGGATCCGGGACAGGGCCTCGGCGTCCGGGCCGGATTTCCAGGTCTCGAGGATGTTGGCGCACAGGACCGTGGCCCGGTCCAGGACCCGGGCCCGGTCGGCCAGCTGGGAGGACAGGACGAACAGCCGGGCGATCAGGACGCCCACCAGGGAGAGGACGGCCAGGGCCAGGATCATCTCGGCCAGGGTAAAGCCCCGTCGTCTGCGTCCCGCGGTCACGGCGCCATCACCTCCGTCCGGGGATGGAACGTCAGGGTCTGGGAGAGGCCCGGGGAATCCCCGTCGGCCGTCACATCCAGGGCCAGGCGGAACCGGCCGTCGGACAGGGCGATCACGGACATTCGGTCGATGGCGGCGATGGGCATGGCGGCAGCGGGCTCGACCCCCAGCTCGGGCAGCCGCTGCAGTTCCCACAGGCGGCCGTCGGCGCAGTAGATCCAGGTCTCCACGACCAGGCCGTCCATGGCCTCGGAGAAGACCAGGGCCCGGCCGGTCCCTGCGGGGGCGGGTTCGAGGCGCAGGGCGCCCTTCACGTCATGCTTCCGGAACCGGACGTCGAGATAGGAGGTCGCGATGCGGAGTTCGCCGTCCCGGGCGGTCCGCAGGGACAGGCGCCGATAGGCC
>JAKPNJ010000283.1 GCA_029548445.1 Bacillota bacterium
GCCCCCGGACGGCTGACCCGGGAGGAGACGGAGGGGGTCGGGTTCCGGTACGCCGCCCTGGACGAGGCCCTGCGCCGCTATGATCCGGCCCGGCTGCGGGACGGGTTCCAGGTCCTGCCCGACGGGGAGGAAATCTTTTACATACGCAATCCCGCCCTGGGGTTGTGGGCCTTCCGGGATCGGTTCCCGGACGCGCCAACCGGCGGGACGGACACACCAGCCGGCGAGCCCGGCGGGGCCGCGGCGGAGGGGAGCTCCCGATGATGGATGTCGTCATGGGCGTCGACATGGGCACCACCGGTGTCCGGGCCGTCCTCTTCGACCGGGACGGGACCCAGGTGGGCCTGGCCTACGAGGAAGTTCCCATGCTCTGTACCCAGCCGGGCATGTCCGAGCTGGATCCGGAGGGCGTCTTCCGGGCGACCCTGTCGGTCATGCGCCGGGTGCTGCAGGAATCCGGCGGGGCTGCCGGCGTCCCGACGGCCGGCGCCCACGAAGCCGGCGCCCGGCGGGAGCCCATGACCCTCCAGGCCATCGGCTTTTCCACCCAGATGCACAGCTTCTTGGCGGTGGACGGAGAGGGAACCCACCTGACGAACGTCCTGACCTGGGCCGACAGCCGCCCCCTGCCCCAGTCCCTGGAACTGGAGCGCCGCTACGACGCCGCCGACCTCTACCGGCGAACCGGCTGCCGGGTCCAGCACCCCTCCTACCCCCTGAGCAAGATCCTCTGGCTCAAGGCAACCCGGCCCGACGTCTTCGCCGCCGCCCGCCGGTTCCTGACCCTGAAGTCCTACGTCCTCTTCCGGCTGTACGGCGTCCATGTGGCGGATCGGACCGACGCCTCCTGCACGGCGCTCCTGGGTATCCGGACCTTCCGCTGGGACGACGACATCCTCCACGGGATCCTGGAGATCGGGGCCGACCGGCTGCCGGAGGTGGTGGATTGCACCTTCCTGCTCCGGGGGATGCGGAAGGAGTACGCGGACCACATCGGGATCCCGGCGGACCTGCCGGTGGCGACGGGGTCGGGGGACGGCATCCTGGCGAACCTGGGCTGCGGCGTCTTCGACGACACGGCCATGTCCTGCACCATCGGCACCAGCGGCGCCCTGCGGGTGACCGTGGGCGAACCCCTGCTGGACCCCCACCAGCGGACCTGGTGCTACTGCTTCACCCGGGACACCTGGGTGGCGGGGGGCGCGGTCAACAACGGCGGCCTGGTCCTTCGGTGGCTGCGGGACCTGATGCGGGAGCAGTTTTCCCTGGAGGCCGACCGGGCGGGAGTCGGCGGGGTCTACGCCCTCTTTGACCGGTACGCCCGGGAGATTCCGCCGGGCAGCGACGGGCTCCTGTTCCTGCCCCTCCTGACCGGCGACCGCTCCCCCGACTGGAATGCCTCGGCCCGGGGGCTCCTGGCCGGAATGGACCTGTCCCACGACCGGAGGCACCTGGTGCGGGCCGCCATGGAAGGGGTCCTGTACCGGATGATGACGGTCTACGAGGTCCTGGCCTCCATGAACGACCGGGCGGTGCGGATCATGGCCAACGGCGGCTACGTGTCCTCGGACATCTGGCTGCAGATCCAGGCCGACCTCTTCGGGAAAGAGATCGCGGTGGCGGGCGTCGAGGAGGCGTCGGCCTTCGGGGCGGCCTACCTGGCCATGGCCGCCACGGGGATGGTGCCGGACCTGCGGCACCCCCTGCCCGCCATGGCGCCCCGGCGGACGATCCGGCCGGATGAGGCGAACCACGAGATATACCGGAAGGGGCTCCATCGGTTCAAGGACCTGTACCGGCGGATGTACGGCCGCTGAGGCGAAGCGGCAGGACAGCCGGGAAGGGGTCCCCCCGACGCGTTTCTCAGTCGAACCGGACCGGCCGCCGCTCCTGGCTGGACCGGTAGATCGCCTCGATGATGGCGACGGTCTTCCGGCCTTCCTCGCCGTCGACCAGGGGCCGGGTACCATGGGCCACGGCCTCCAGGAAGTCCTCCAGCTGGCGCTCGTGGAAGTGCTGGATCGGGTCGATGCTCCGGAAGAGCACCGCGTCCTCCCGCTGCCATTCCTCCAGCCGCCCCGCCTCCCCGGGCACCGTCCAGAGATCGTTGACGGGGGGCTCCGTGATGGTCGTCATGCCGGCGATGAACATGGCGCCCTTGTCGGTCCGGACCCCGACCCCCGCCCCGTTGTCCCCGAACACGTGGACCTGCCCGTAGAGCGCCGGGTTCTGGGCGTTGCTGGCCACGAGGCTCGCGAACCCGCCGCCCCGGAACCGGATCACCGCCACGGCGGTGTCCTCCACCTCGATATAGGGGTGGTTCAGGTTCCCCTGGCAGCCGTAGACTTCTTCCACGGGCCCCATGAACCACTGCAGCAGGTCGACCTGGTGGGGCGCCTGGTTCACCAGGACCCCGCCGCCCTCCCCGGCCCAGGACCCCCGCCAGGGATCGCTCCGGTAGTAGGCCTCGTCCCGCCAGCCCAGCATGGTCAGGAGCCCCAGGACCGGCCGGCCGATCTTTCCCGCCTCGATGGCCGCCTTGACCCGGCGGACGGAGGGGTAGAAGCGGCGCTGGCTGACTGTCCCCAGGACGACCCGGCTCTCCCGGGCGGCGGAGAGGATCGCGTCGCAATCCGCCAGGGTGGTGGCCAGGGGTTTTTCCACCAGGACGTGGAGGCCTGCCCGGGCCGCCTGGACGGCCCCTTCCGCGTGGGCGGGATGGGGCGTGCAGACGACGACGGCCTCGATGCCGGCGTCCCGGGCCATCTCCCCGATGTCCGTGTAGGCCCGCACGCCGTACCGGGCAGCGAAGAGGCGGGCCTTCTCCGGATCCCGGCCGCAGACCGCGGCAAAATCCGCCATGGGCAGGGCCGCCAGGGCCTGGGCATGGACATGGGCCACCTTGCCGTACCCGAGGATGGCCGTCCGGATCGGTTTCCGTTTCATGGCGTCAGCACCACCTTCATGAGGCCCGGATCCCCGGCGTGGAGTCGGGCGAACCAGGCGGGCCCCTCCTCCAGGGGCGCCGTCGCGGACAGCAGCAGGGTGACGTCCACCCGGCCCGAGGCGATCCGCTCCAGGCAGTCCGGGTACTCGCCGGCGGAGGCACAGCTGCCCAGGAGCGACAGTTCCCGGGTCACCACGGCCTGGAGGGGCAGGGGCACTTCCGGGGAGAGGTTGCCGACGAGGACCAGGGTGCCGCCCTTGCGCAGGGAGGCGACGGAGGTGGCCAGGGAAGCCGGGAGGCCCACGGCGTCGAAGGCCGCGTGGACGCCGCCGCCGGTCCGCCGGCGGATCTCTTCGGCGGGATCGGAGGCGTCCGCCGTGCCGTTTGCAGGATCCGTGCCGGACCCCTTCGCCTGGATCGTGTCGGTGGCCCCGGCGCGTCGGGCTTTCTCCAGGCGGCCCGGGTCCAGGTCCACGGCCAGGATCCGGCGGCACCCCGCATCCCGCAGCAGTTGGATCAGGAGCAAGCCGATCATGCCCGCCCCCACCACCGCCACGGCGTCGCCCGGCCGGAGGGGGGCGCGGCGGACGGCGTGGAGCGCCACGGCCAGGGGCTCCACCAGGGCGGCCTGGACGAAGGAGACCGCGTCCGGCAGCCGGTGGAGAATTCGCGCCGGGACGACCACGTATTCGGCGAAGGCCCCGTCCTGGCGATATTCGGCACAGGACACCCCCAGGACCCGCCGGTGGTCGCACAGGTTGATCCGGCCCTGGCGGCAGGGTTCGCAGGCGCCGCAATAGATCGTGGAATCGAAGGTGACCCGGTCCCCGGGTCGCCAGGCGGCTGTCCCGACGGACCCTTCGGCCGGGTTGCCGACGGCCGCAATCTCCCCCGCCGCCTCGTGGCCCATGACGATGGGGGGGATCCGGCGGCCGGTGCGGCCGTCCAGGCCGTGGACATCGCTGCCGCAGATGGCGCAGGCCCGGACGCGGACGAGGACTTCGCCGGGACCGGGCTGCGGCACGGGGCGGTCCTCCAGGACGAATCGGCCGTATTCCGCCAACACCAGCGCTTTCATGGAACCCTCCTGACCGCGGGACCCGGCCTGGACAAGTCGGCCCGGCCCGCCCTCCTGATTATATCCCGGATTGCCGGCCGCCGTTTCCGGAGGATGGTGGTATTATTAATGGACACAGTCCATCCGCCGGATCCCGGCCGCCTGCCGCGAGCATGCGGTTTCCCATTTTTGAGAGGAGGCCCCCCATGCGCCATCCCGAATCGTCCCGCCTTTTCGCTTCCGCCCTGGCCCTGCTGCTGGCCCCGCTGGTGGTGCTGGGCGCCACCGCCTGCGTCCCCGCCTCCTCGACGATGCCCACCCCGGAGGCGAAGGGACCGGTGACCGTGGCCACCATGATCGACTCCGAAGGGGCGATCCTGGGGAATATGCTCCTGATCCTCCTGGAGAAAAACGGATTTGCCACCGAGGACAAGACGTCCTTCGGCACGCCGGACATCCTGCGGAAGGCCCTGGAGGCCGGCGAGGTGGACCTGGTCGTCGACTACACCGGCTCGGGCCAGTACTATGGCGCCGTGGCCGAGGACAGCGTGTGGTCCGATCCGGACAAGGGGTATGAAGCCACCCGGGATTACGACAAGGAGACGAACAACCTCTGGTGGCTGGAGCCGGCCCCGGCCAACAACACCGAGATGCTGGCGGTCCTGCGGACCTTCGCCGAGGCCAACAGCCTGGTGACCATGGAGGATTTCGCCGCCTATGTCAATGCCGGCAAGACCGTAAAGCTGATCTGCGCCGCCGGGTTCGCCGAGAACCCCAAGGGCCTGCTGGGCTACCAGGAGGCCTACGGCTTTACCCTGCGGGCCGACCAGCTGATCATCCTCTCCCACGGCAATACGGCCGAGATGCTGAAGGCCCTGTCCGAGGGCACCGACGGCGTCAATGTCTCCCTGGTGTACGGCACCGACGGGTCCCTGGACAAGATGGACATGGTGGTCCTGGACGACCCGAAGAACGTCCCCCCGGTCTATCGTCCGGCGCCGGTGCTCCGGGGCGAGCTGGCCGACCAGTACCCGGAGCTGGAGACCCTTTTCGCCCCGGTCTTCCGGACCCTGACCCGGGAAACCCTCCAGCAGCTCAACGCCCGGGTGGCCTTCGACGGCGAGGAAGCCCGGGCCGTGGCCCTGGACTACCTGAAGGCCAAGGGCTTCGCGGAGTAGGCCTCCCCTGGGACGGAAACACGCGATTCCCGTCGGGGCCGGCTTCCTGATGGTGGCCGCGGGCCTGGCGGCGGGCCGGTACCTGGTCGTCCGACCCAACCGGATCCAGGCCGGAACCCCGGTGGG
>JAKPNJ010000317.1 GCA_029548445.1 Bacillota bacterium
CGAGAATCCGGCCCGCGACAATGCCGGACAGGCCTTCCCCGGATCGCTCGATGCCTTCCACCTTGGTACCGGACATTGTCATGCCCTCGGCGACCCGGTCCGCCGGAAGTCCCAGTTCGACGAATTCCTCGATCCATGCCAGGGAAGCCTTCATGTCCCCCATCTCCTTTCAGGGCGCCGGCCGGGCCGGCGAAGCAGCGGTCCCGTCAGCGGAACTGGGCCAGGAACCGCATGTCGTTGTCATACAGGTGGCGCATGTCGTCGATGCCGAACCGGGCCATGGCGGTCCGCTCGATGCCGATGCCGAACGCGAAGCCGCTGTACCGCTCGGAATCGATCCCGCAGCCGGCCAGGACCTTGGGGTGCACCATGCCTGCGCCCAGGACCTCGATCCACCCTTCTCCCTTGCAGGTCCTGCAGCCCGATCCGCCACAGGTCCAGCAGGAGACGTCGACCTCCGCGCTGGGTTCGGTAAAGGGGAAGTGGTGTGGCCGGACCCGGATCTCGGTGCCAGCGCCGAACAGGCCCTTGGCGAACAGCCGGAGCGAACCGATGAGGTCTCCCATGGTGACCCCCTCGTCCACCACGAGGCCCTCGATCTGGTGGAAGATCGCCGAGTGGGTGGCGTCGATGGCATCCGAACGATAGACGCGACCGGGACAGACAATCCGGATGGGCGGCGGCGTCGTCTCCATGACCCGGACCTGTACGGGCGACGTCTGGGTTCGGAGAAGGACGGTCTCCCCGATGTAGAAGGTATCCTGGGTGTCCCGGGAGGGATGGCCCGCCGGGATGTTCAGCATCTCGAAATTATAGCGGTCGTATTCCACCTCGGGGCCTTCCGCGATGGCGTACCCCATCCCCATGAAAATGCCGCAGATCTCGTCGATGACCTGGGTCAGCGGATGGCGGCATCCCATCGGGGTCGGACAACCCGGAAGGGTTACGTCCAGGCGTTCCTGCATCATGCGGAGACGCGTCTCCTGGTCGGCGAGATCCAGGCGGCGGCTCTCCAGGGCGGATTCCATGTCGGTCCGGACCTCGTTGGCCCGGGCGCCCATGAGGGGCCGGAGATCGGCGGGCAAGGCGCCCATCCCTCTCAGGATGCCCGTCAGTTCGCCCTTCTTGCCGAGGAACCGAACCCGCAAGGCCTCCAGCTGCTGGGTGGAGGCGGCCTCCCCGAGAGCTTCGCCGAATTCGGCCCACATCCGGGCCAGTTGGTCCAGGGCCTGTTCCATCGCGTCCATGCCAAGCCTTCCTTCCGCACTCCCGGTTCGGCCGGGTAAAATAAAGACTTCCGCCCCTGACGGGACGGAAGTCCGGACTTCCGCGGTACCACCCGAATTCCGCTCCCTCCGGCCACCGGGCGGGAACGGCGCTCAGCGGCCGATATCGGGGCCACCGGTCCGCCTACGCAATCCCCGGGGACGGGAACCTTCAGCAAGACAGCTCAGGAGCGAACTTCCCGGTCCGGGGACACGTGGGCGGGCTTCCAGCCGACTGGCACCACCTTCTCTGGACGGCTCCGAACGGTACTCTCTCCTTCGTCGCGTTGGCGTCAGGATACCCCAAACCCGCAATCGGCGCAAGTCCCGGGGGCGATGGGAGCGCCCCCGAGGTTGTCGGACCGGCGGCTTGCCCCTATAATGGGGATCGATCCGTCCCGAATCGTCCGCCGACCGCTCCTTTTCTTGCCGGAGGTGTTCATGTCCCCAAGGC
>JAKPNJ010000017.1 GCA_029548445.1 Bacillota bacterium
GCCCTGGCCGGCCTGATGCGGGTGCTGCTGGACCAGGCGGAGCGGAACCTCGAGACGGTCATGCCCGGCTACACCCACCTCCAGCGGGCCCAGCCCGTGACCTTCGCCCACCACCTGATGGCCTATTTCCAGATGTTCCGCCGGGACATCGGCCGGATCCGGGACGCGGCGGGACGCATGGACGACATGCCCCTGGGCGCCGGCGCCCTGGCCGGGACCACCCTGCCCCTGGACCGGGAAGCCGTGGCCCGGGACCTGGGCTTCTCCCGCATTTCGGAGAACAGCCTGGATGCCGTGTCCGACCGGGATTTCGCCCTGGAGCTGGCCTCGGCCTGCGCGATCCTCATGGTCCATCTCTCCCGGCTGGGCGAGGAGATCGTCCTCTGGTCCAGCCAGGAGTTCGCCTTCGTGGAGCTGGACGACGCCTACAGCACCGGCAGCAGCATCATGCCCCAGAAGAAGAACCCCGATGTGGCGGAACTGGTCCGGGGCAAGTCGGGTCGCGTCATCGGCGACCTGGTGGCCCTGCTCACGCTGATGAAGGGCCTGCCCCTGGCCTACAACAAGGACATGCAGGAGGACAAGGAAGCGGTGTTCGACGCCGTCGACACGGTCCTCCAGTGCCTGGGGCCCCTGGCCGGCCTCCTGGCCACCCTGGCCCCCAGGCGGGAGCGGATGCGGGAGGCGGCCGCCGGGGGCTTTACCAACGCCACGGACCTGGCCGACTATCTCGTCCGGAAAGGGCTCCCCTTCCGGGAAGCCCACGCGGTGTCGGGGCGCCTCGTGCGCCTCTGCCTGGAAACCGGCACCACCCTGGAAGCCCTTCCCCTGGATACCCTGCGGCAGCATTCGCCCCTGTTCGGCGAGGACGTCTACGAGGCCATTTCCCTGGACACCTGCGTGGCGGGGCGGAACCTCCCCGGAGGCCCTGCGCCCGGGGCCGTTGCGATCCAGGTCGCCCGGGGCCGGGCGTTCCTGGACAGCCTGGCGGACTGACGACGGACGGACCCTTCCGTCTATTCGTCCCCGACGTCCCTGGCCTTTCCGTCTTCCTCCCCGTCCCCGTCGTCCCCGTCCGGGCCGTCCGGGCCCAGTTCGTCCTCCAGGCCCGGCTCCAGTTCCCGCAGCCGTTCCTGCCATTCCCGGGCCTCGTCCTCCAGCCCCATCATCCGGAGCAGGGTCACCTTGCCCATCATCGCATCAATGAAGTCGGGATTGCGCCGGAGCGCCTGGTCGAAGCAGTCCATGGCGTCGCCGTATTCGCCCTCCTGGATGAGGAGGTTGCCCCTGGCCGACAGGGCGACAGGATGGCCGGACGACAGCTCGAGAGCCCGTTCGGCAAGCCCCATGGCTTCCTCATACTCGCCAAGGTAGTACAGCACCGTGGCCTTGTTGGCCAGGGCATCGGCATAGCCGGGGAACAGCCGGATGGCGGTGTCCAGGTCCTGGAGGGCCAGCCCGTCGTCTCCCTCCAAATGGTGGAGGTAGCCCAGCTCGTTGTAGGCATACGGATTTTCCGGATCGTTGCGCAGGGCTTCCTCCAGGAATTCCCGGGCCGCCGCATCCTGCTTTTCCCGGATGGCCATCATGCCCAGGAGCACCAGGGCGCCCGAATGGCCCGGTTCCTTGTCCAGGCACCGGCGGCAGTGGCGCCGGGCGTCGTCGAAATATCCCATCAGGAACATGACGTCCGCCACCTCGTACAGGATGGCGGGGTGGTCGGGATACTCCTTCAGGAGCCGCTGGAAAAGAATCAGCGCTTCGTGGAACCGATCCTGGAACGACAGGACCTTTCCCTTCCCGATGCGGGCGTCCAGCATCTGCGGATCCTGTTGCAGCACCTGGTCGAAATCGGCCTCGGCTTCCCGGAAGGCCCCCAGCTGGAGACGGGCATATCCCCGCGACAAGCGAGCCTGGAGGTCGTCGGGCGCCAGGGCCAGGATCCGTTCCGAGTCCTCCAGGGAACCGGCGAAGTCGCCCAGGTTGTACCGGGCCCCGGACCGCAGGGAGAGGACGAAGGGGTCCTCGGGGTCCTCCAGGAGGAGCGCGTCGCACAGGGCCTGGGACTCCACATCGGCGCCGAAGGAGCGCAGGACCCGGGCCTTTTCGGTCCGCATGCGGTAATCTCCCGGAGCGTTTGCGAGAATGGCGTCGCACAGGGCCAGGGCGTCTTCCCGGCGGCCCAGGGCCTCCAGGGAGAACACCTCGTCATAGACGAAGGCGTCGGCGGGAAATCCCGGCAGGGTGGCCGACCGCTCCCGGATGGCCCGGATCAGCGCCAGGGCGTCCTCATGCTGCGACAGCTGCTGCAGCCGCCGGACCGACAGGCCCAGGCCCAGGGGCGCCAGGGTCTCGGCCGTAAAGCCGTCCCGGGCCGCGGAATCCAGGCAGGCCTCCGCCCGCTCGATCCAGTCCATGGGGGCGTCCCTGTAATACAGCACCAGCTGGATATAGAGGATGCCCACCCACCGGGCGGCCAACCACCGGTCCAACCGTCCCGGCGGCGAGTCGTCCCGGGGCAGGGACGGGATTCGGAGATCCGGCGGGAGATCCGGCTTCAGGAGGTCGAAGAGGGTTCGCAGGGCCTCTTCCGCGGGATCGGGCTCGTCTTCCAGGAACAGGATCCAGGCGTCCATGAGCCGAAGGAGGGCGCAGTCGCCCAAGCGCTTTCGGACGGACTCCAGGGCCTCCACGGCCTCCTCGATCCGCCCCTCCCGCAGGAGCAGGCCGGTGTCCACCAGGCGGTACATGGCGTCGAAGCGGCTTCGGGGATCGGGCAGCGGCCCCGGGTCGGCCTGTTCGAGGCGTTCCACCAGGCTCCGGGCTTCCTCGGGGGTCTGGGACAGGACCACGGCGGCGAACCGGCTGTCCATCCAGTCCCGGAACCGGGATTCGGGCCGCATGGCGTCAGTTCCTCATGCTGTGGATGGGGGCCGGGATCCGGCCGCCGCGCCGAATGAACCCGGACGGGTCGAAGGCATTGACCGGCAGGATGGGCGCGCTGCCCAGCAGGCCGCCGTACTCGACCCGGTCTCCCGCCTTTCGACCCGGCACCGGGATGATCCGGACCGCAGTGGTCTTGTTGTTGAAGACGCCGATGGCCATCTCGTCGGCGATAATGGCCGACAGGGTGGCCGCGCTGGTATCGCCGGGCACCGCCACCATGTCGATGCCCACGGAGCAGACGCAGGTCATCGCTTCCAGCTTCTCGAGGCTCAGGGCGCCGGCTTCCGCCGCCGCGATCATCCCCTCGTCCTCGCTGACGGGTATGAAGGCGCCGGACAGGCCGCCCACGGAGGAAGACGCCATGGTGCCGCCCTTTTTTACCGCATCGTTCAGCAGGGCCAGGGCGGCGGTGCTGCCGGGGGCGCCGCAGCGGGACAGGCCCATCTCCTCCAGGATGCGCGCCACCGAATCCCCCACCTGGGGGGTGGGCGCCAGGGAAAGATCGAGGATGCCGCAGTCGCAGGCCAGGCGTCGGGCCGCTTCCCGGGCCACCAGCTGGCCCACCCGGGTGATCTTGAAGGCGGCCCGCTTGATGGCTTCGGCCACTTGGGTGAGGTCCCCGTCCGGAACCCGGGAAATGGCGGAGCGGATGACGCCGGGGCCGCTGACGCCGACATGGACCACGCACTCGGGTTCCCCAATCCCGTGGAAGGCACCGGCCATGAAGGGGTTGTCATCGGGGGCGTTGGCAAACACCACCAGCTTGCAGCACCCGATGGCGGCCCGGTCGGCGGTCCGGGCGGCGGTGTCCA
>JAKPNJ010000324.1 GCA_029548445.1 Bacillota bacterium
GATTGCTTCAACACGGGTCACAGCAGCACATCGATCTCCGCCGCGTTGGGCCTGCTCCGGGCCAATCGGCTCATGGACCGCACCGGCCGGGTAGTGGCCGTCATCGGCGACGGGGCCCTGGGAGGCGGGATGGCGCTGGAAGCCATGAACGACGCGGGTCAGTCGGGACAGGACCTGATCGTGATCCTGAACGACAACCAGATGTCCATCAGCCGCAATGTCGGGAGCTTGTCCAGGCACCTGGAAAACATCCGGATGTCGGCCCGGTACCTCCGCGTCAAGAGCCGGGTTTCCGCCGGCCTGATGCGGATTCCCCTGGTTGGGCGTCCCCTCGTGGCCCTGATCGAGCGGCTCAAGAGCTCGCTGCGCACCTTCATTCACGGCCGGCGGGCGATCTTCGAGGATTTCGGATTCCAGTATTTCGGACCGGTGGACGGACATTCCCTGGAGGACCTGCAGGCGGTCCTCCACACCATCCGCTCCGTCAGGGGGCCGGTGCTGCTCCACGTCTGTACCCAGAAAGGCAAGGGATACGATCTCGCCGAGAGGGAACCGCACCTGTATCACGGCGTCCCGCCATTCGCCATCGAGACGGGCACCGCCAACGGATCCGCCGGATCCGCCGGGATGCCCTCCTCCTTTTCGGATGTCTTCGGCCTCCACCTGGCCTCCCTGGCCTCCCGCGATCCATCCATCGTGGCCGTATCCGCGGCCATGCGGATCGGGACGGGTCTCGACGGATTCGCCGAGGCCTTTCCGGCCCGTTTTTTCGATGTCGGCATCGCGGAACAGCACGCGGTCACCATGGCGGCCGGACTGGCAGCCGGCGGCCTGCGCCCCGTGGTGGCCCTGTACTCGACCTTTCTCCAGCGGGCGTACGACCAGGTCCTGCACGACGTGGCGCTCCAGCGCCTGCCGGTCGTCTTCGCCATCGACCGGGCCGGCATTGTCGGGGAGGACGGGGAGACCCACCAGGGCATCTACGACATCGCTTTCCTGTCCTGCATCCCGGGACTCATCCTCCTGTCCCCATCGGATTACGCTGAACTGGAATCGATGCTGGAATGGGCCCTGGCCTGTCCGGACGGCCCCGTGGCCATCCGGTATCCTCGCGGTCGGGGCGTTCGCGACGCGGCTTCGCTTCCCGGCGCCACGGGGCCGTCCGAACGGCCGGCCGATCCCCTTTCCCTTCGTCTCCTGCGCCCCGGTAGGGACCTGACGATCCTGTCGGTCGGTGCCATGGCGGTTCCGGTCCTGTCCGCCGCCGAACGGCTCGAACGGGAGCACGGAATCCTGTGCGAGGTCCTGGACGCCAGGGCGGTCAAGCCCATGGACTGGACGGGTCTCTCCCGCTCCCTGGAGAGGACCGGATGCCTGATGACGGTCGAAGACGGAACCCTGGCGGGTGGGTTTGGCGCCTCCGTCGCGGCGACCCTCTCCCGCCATGGGATCCGCATCCCCCTCCACCTGGCCGGCGTATCCGACGCGCCGCTTCCCCAGGGAAGCCG
>JAKPNJ010000328.1 GCA_029548445.1 Bacillota bacterium
CATACTGGATCTCTCCCTGGACCGCCCGAAGCCCCGTGCCGCCGATCTTGACGACCACCTTGACCGTGTCCCCCGCCCGGACCGTGGCGGGTCCCGTGACGGTGGCGGCGGGTGTCGCTCCCAGGACCGACGCCGGGGACAGCAGGAATATGAGGCCTGACAGGGCCAGGGCGAGAAGCGCGGAGGGACGGCGCGTTCTTCCGTTTTTCATGATTTCACTCCCGAGTCGCCCGTGGTTTCGCAAGGTCATGCTGCCGGACTCGTCAAGGATGATTGTACCTGAGTTCGACGCCCCGGGCAAAGGGATTCGGGGGCCATGGGAGGGGGGGGCGCAGGCGCCCCGACCCCCCCTACGGCAGCAGGCGGCCGCGCCGGAACGGCGCCATGAGGAAACGCCCCAGGACCTTCCCGGTCGAGAGCCAGCGAATCCGGCGATTCTGCCGCCGATTCGCGAGAATCCGGGGGACCAGGTACGCCGCGACCGTCTCGGGGCGATCGCCCAGGACGTTGAAAATCCAGCGGAACGCGGGATCCCGGATCACGGGGGACGCCTCCCCTTCCGGCGTTTTCGTGATGAAATCGGTCAGCATCATCCCCGGGGCCAGGCGCCCGACCCGAACGTCCGTTCCGGCCAGCTCGGCGGCGAGTCCGCGGCTGAAGTAGGTTAGGGCGTGCTTCGTTGTGGCGTACAGGACGGTCCCCTTCTGAATCCGGTTGTCGGACCCGAGCCCTTCCATGTTCCAGACCTGCCCGCCTCCCTGGGCCCGCATCCCGCGAACCGCCACCCGGGACCCGTGGATGACGCCCCGAAGGTTCGTGTCCAGGACTTCGTCCGCGCAGCGGGGGTCGGTGTCGGCGACGGGTTCATAGGGCGCGTTGCGCCCGGCATTGTTGATCCAGTGGTCGATCCGGCCCCACCGGGCCGCTTCGTGCCAGAGGATCTCCAGTTTCTCCGCCTGCCGCACGTCGCAGGGGATGTACCGGACGCGATCCGGATGGGCGTCGGCCAGGGCCCGGACCGTCTCCGGCGGCGTTTCGCCCCGGCCGGACAGGGTCACGCGGCAGCCAGCCTTCAGGAACTCCGCCGCCAGGCAGAGGCCGATGCCCCGGGTGCTTCCGGTGATGACGATGTGCTGCATGCCAACCTCCTGCTGTCCCCTGCCCTGCGCCCGCCGCGCGCTTGCCGCGCGACCACCGCGCTCCCTACCGGTCCCCGGCCGCCCCGAACACCTGGCAGGCGAAGTTCTCGCCCAAGTCAAAGACGTCGAGTCGTGTGAATCCGGCGTCCGCCAGGAGGCTTCGAATTCGCTCCCCGTCCATCCGCTGCTCCGGGGGCGGCCCCATGGGTGTACGCCAAGGGTGGAACTCGATGACGGCGACTTGGCCGCCGGTGGCGAGGATCCGCCGAACCTCCGCCAGGACGTCGGCCGCCCGGTCGATCTCGTGGAGCACCGTGACCATCAGGACCAGGTCCACCTCTCCATCCGACAGGTCGTACCGATCGCCCCGGGGCTCCAACAGGACCACCTGGTCCAGTCCTTCCGCCGCAGCCTTGCCGGCGATGAGGTCCAGCATGTCGCGGCGAATGTCGATGGCGTATACGCGTCCCCGGGTCATGCGGGCCGCCGGCAGCGTAAAGACGCCGGAACCGGCCCCAATGTCGCAAACAACCTGGCCGGCCCGGAGACCGAGTCGCCCCAGGGTGGCCTCGGGATTGAGTTCCGCGACCCGCGCGGGGTTTTCGAAACGGTGGATTCGTGGGTCCATGCCGCCATTGTAGCATGGGGGCCGGACAAACCGATGCCTATCCCTTGACCAGCCTGCCGGTCTTGCGGTCCACGAGCCCCAGCTGCAGATCCAGCCCTTTCAGGATTTTGGCCAAGGTATCCAGGGAAGGGGCATACGAGAGATTTTCGACCCGGGCGATCTGGGCTTGTGTAAGGTTCGCCTTCTGGGCCAATTGTTCCTGTGTCATCTTTCTCTGCTTCCGCACTTTCGCAATGGCAGCCATCAATTCCAGTTCGGCCTTCTCTTCCTCAGTCAGGCTTGTGAGCTCCAGTTTCAATTCAGACCATTTCATTGGGATCACCTCGCATCGTGGAACGTATATCATCTTTGATATATCGTCAACGATCGATCCCTTCCCTCACTCGCTTTGCGTTTTCATGGGAAGAGCCCGGAACTCACCCGAAGTTGGATGCGATCCAGGAAACGCGAGAGAATTTCCTCCGTTATATGCCTGGGATTGGCTTGTCGTATTCTGCGGGCAAACGCCTCCGCCTCCTCGATTCGAATTCCGTCGGCTTCGAAAAGCTCAGCCACAAGCTCCAAACCCCAAATCAATGAGACGCCTTGCTGGATGCACACCTTTCTCAGGGATCTGTCATTGGTCACGCATGTGAATCCATGTCGTTTGGCGGTCATTAGGCACAACCAATCCTCGAATGATATCGATCCGGAAAGGCTTGCAGCAACATATGCGTCCTCGATCTCGGGTTCGATGACGATCACGCCGAGAGCGACCAAGTTATTCTCTGATCCTATATCCTTGACTTCCAGCATGACAGAACTGATCACATGCAATGGACCGACATGCCTTGAGACGAGTCTCAGAACATCCCGGTCCGCCTTGATGAAATCGATCAGCACGCAGGCATCCATGACCATCCATCGCCGGGACCGGTGCGGATGCGTCAAAGGATCACCTCCCAGTTCCGGAGGAGCTCCTGCATTTCGACCAATCCGATCCGAAGCATTTCTGCACCGCGACTGAGGGAAATCCTGTCCTTTTCCAATGCTTCCCTGGTCAGGCGGCTAAAGCGATCTTCAAAAAAATCGAACTCCTGCATTCCGAAAGGTTCTGCAGGATCAATGCCCATGGGCTCTTCCCGATAGGCCAGCTTCCGGTTGTAACGCTTTCGAAACGCCGCGCTGAACTGTACCCAGGCCGAATCGTCCTTGACCCCTTCTTCCTGCAGGCGGATCAGGACGGTCTTGTAGCTGACCCGAAAGATCCGCTTGACTTTCAGTACCCTGTCGACATAATGCAGTCCTGCGGCCTCGTTCCATTCCTTGCGGAACCCTTCGGACGGCATCAGGAAATGCGAGGCGAACCGGTTGGCCTCTGTCTCCTCCTGGGAACTCTCTTCGGTCCTGGCCACGTCGTAGGCCTGGGGATGCAGCATCAGGTGGCCGAGTTCATGGGCGGCGCTGAAAATGCGCCTTTCCACCGATATGCGATCCCACACGTTCACGACGATTGCCGGACCGCCATCTTCCTCTCCGACAGAGAGACCGAAAAAGCCATCGGACGCCATGGGAATCGGGAAGACCTTGACACCCGCATTCTCAAGCAGGCTGCAAAGATCATGGATCGGCTCGTCGGGATTCAATCCCAGCCGGGCCCGACAGAGAGCTGCCGACTCAATGATACGATTTCGGGAGCACTCGCCCCGAATTTCGCCGAGTCGGAACGGCTTGGGCTCTTCCAGACTTTTCTCGAGAAAGCTGAAATCGTCGAGCCACCTCGCCACATCGGCCAGGACATTCTCGCGGTTTTGCATCCGCTTCGCCGAGCGGAACCGGACGGTATGCAGCACCCGACTTGGTTGAAACAGGTCCTGAAGCCTCACGTCGAGCGCCATGGCGACGGCCTGGACCGTCCTCATCCGCGGCTCGCTCCTGGCGAGTTCGAGACTCTTGATGGCAGGCAGGGAAAGACCTGACTTGTCTGCCAGGGCGCTTTGGCTCATGCGTTTCGCCATTCGCAGTCGCCTGGTGTTCCGGGCGAGCACCTGAAGATTCATCCGACTCCCCTCTTTCCGTCATCATATTGTATCCACGATATCATCCTATATATCAATATTCTATCATATGGTATGTTTTTGACAAGCTGCGAGACAGGCCACGGATGCGCCACTCCGCAGCAAATCCGGTTGGTCTCTACGCCCAGATCAGCCAGACGAGCAGGTACCCGGTTCCGACGGCCGCCAGGGTAAAGGGGACGCTGATGGCCATGAACTTGCCCACCGACACCTCGTGGCCCTCCTTGCGCAGGATGCCGAGGCCGGCGATGTTGGCGGACGCCCCGATGGGGGTCAGGTTGCCGCCCAGGGTGGCGCCGGTCAGCAGCCCGAAATAGATCAGGGTCGGGTCGATGCCCATGGCGTGGGACAGGCTCGTGGCCACGGGCAGCATGGTCGCGACATAGGGGATGTTGTCGATGAAGGCCGACAGCAGGACGGAAATCCAGACGAGAATCGTGTAGATGACGAAGACGTTGCCCCGGCCCAGCGACTGGATCCCCTTGGCGATCTCGTCCACCACGCCGGCCTCGGAGATGCCGCCGATGACGACGAACAGGCTGGCCAGCAGCAGCAGGGTAAAGTAGTCGATGTCCCGGAGGGCCTGCCGGGCGACGTCCAGGCGCTTCCGGACCAGGACCTCCCGCAGCAGGCCGACGAGGAACATCCCCGCGCAGATCAGGCCGTTGGTTAGGGCAGGCTTGCTTCCGGCCGGAACGAAGGAGGCGAGGATCAGCAGCAGGATGGTCCCCAGCAGCAGGGCGGTCGGGAAGTAGTCGTCGACCCGGGCCTTCTCCTCGAGATGGATCGTCCGGTTCTCCTTGCGGAACAGGACCAGCAGGATCAGCCCCGAAACAAGGGCGCCGGCTTGGACGACCCAGAACAGCCCGGGCTGGCCTTTGTAGACGAAAAAGTCGGTGAAGTTCATGCCGGCCTCGCCGCCCAGCAGGATCGAGGTCGTGTCGCCCACCAGGGTGGCCGCCCCCTGCAGGTTGGAGGCGATCGAGATGGCGATGATGCTGTTGACCGGCGAGATCCCGAGCTTCTTCGCGATGGTCAGGGCGACGGGTGCTACCATCAGGACTGTGGCCACGTTGTCGATGAAGGCCGAGATGATCCCGGCAAAGAGGGCCAGGGCGATGATCGCCCACTTGACGTTGGGCATCCGGTCGATGAGGACGTCGGCCAGGAGGGCCGGCATCCTGGATTCGATAAACAGAAAAACGGTGCCCATGGTGCCGGCGATCATCAGGAGGACATTCCAGTCGATGGCCCCCGGCACCCCGGCCAGCGGCAGGATGCCCAGGGCGACGAAGACCAGGGCGGCCCCCAGCGCGACATGGGCCCGATACTTGGGAAGCACCAGCAGCAGGACATAGGTCAGCGCAAACAGGAGAATCGCCAGGGTCATGGTGCTTGGCATGGCCCGTTTCCTTTCTTCCTGGCACCCTTCGCTTCCAGGTCGCAGGATCAGGAAAATTGTACCATGTCCCGCAACCGGATCGTGGCATGGTTCATCCACTCTGTCGCTTTCGGCAAGTCGAGGGGCCTGACACAATGAGTCCATGAGCGGGATGACAACCCACGAACGATTTGTCCGGACGTTCGCCCACCGGGAGGCGGACCGGATTCCCATCGTCGACGAGCCTTGGGCGGGAACCCTGGCCCGCTGGCGGCGGGAAGGCCTGCCCGCCGGCGCGGACTGGCGGGACTTCTTCGGGGTCGACAAGGTGGAGACCGTCCTCCTGGACATCTCCCCGCGCTTCGAGGTCCGGACCCTCGAGGAGACACCGGACTACACCATCGCGACGACACCCTGGGGCGTGACCCTGAAGCAGTTCCGGGAGGCGGACTCGACGCCGGAATTCCTGGACTACACCATCGTGGACCCGGCGTCCTGGGCCAGGGCGAAAGCCCGCATGACCGTGGACCGGGACCGAATCGACTGGCCGCGGATCGACGCGGACTTCCGCCGCTGGAAAGCCGACCATCGCTGGATCCAGGCGGGGTTCTGGTTCGGGTTCGACGTGACCCATTCCTGGACGGTGGGAACGGAGACGGTCCTGGTCGCCCTCCTGGAGGAGCCGGAGTGGATGGCCGACATGTTCGGCCACTACCTCGACATGTGCCTGGCCCACTACAGCCTGCTGTGGGACGCGGGCCATCGGTTCGACAGCATTTTCTGGTGGGACGACATGGGGTACAAAAACTCGACCTTCTTCTCGGCGGACACCTACCGGGACCTCCTGAAGCCCTTCCACCGGAAAGCCGCCACCTGGGCCCACGACCGGGGCATCCCGGCCCACCTCCATTCCTGCGGTTACATCCGGCCGCTGGTCCCCGACCTGGTGGATGCGGGCATCGACGCCCTGAACCCCATCGAGCACAAGGCGGGCATGGACGCCCTGGAACTCAAGGCCGAGTTCGGCGACCGGCTGGTCCTCCACGGCGGCCTCGACGCGGTGCTCTGGGACGACCGGGACCGGATCCTCGACGAAATCGAGCGGATGGTGCCCGTCCTCATGCGGAACGGGGGCTACATCTTTTCCTCGGACCACTCGATCCCGAATTCCGTCAGCCTGGAGAATTTCCGCGCCATCACGGACCGGGTCAAGGAACTGGGGCGCTTCCGGTAGCACCGGAAGGGAGGCAGGACCATGGCGAACGACAACCGGGAACCCACCCTGAAGCTGACCTGGCGGAGAAGCTTCCGAAAATTCTGGCTGGTCTACCTGATGCTCCTGCCTGCCATCGGGTTCGTCGTCTTTTTCGCCTACCTGCCCATGCCGGGCATCCTGATCGCCTTCAAGAACTACGATTTCTTCAAGGGTCTCATCGACAGTCCCTGGGCGGCCGAGGGGGGCTTCGGCCACTTCCTGCGTATGTTCCGTCTCCCCGAGATCTGGCAGGCGGTCCTCAACACGGTCCTGCTGGGCGCCCTGACCCTCCTGATCAGCTTCCCGGCCCCCATTCTCCTGGCCCTGCTCCTGAACGAGCTCCGCCAGGGCCTCTTCAAGAAGGTGGTCCAGACCATCACATACATTCCCCACTTCCTCTCCTGGATCTCCATCATCGGTCTTTTCATCGTCATGTACTCGTCCTACGGCCCGCTGAACGAGCTTCGGATCCTGCTCCTGGGACCCGACACCGAGCGGGTCCTCTTTTTGGCACAGCAGAACCTCTTCGTGCCCAACATCCTCTTCCTCACGGTCTGGCAGAGCGTCGGCTGGGGCAGCATCCTCTATCTCGCCTCCATCGCGGGTATCGACCAGAGCCTCTACGAATCCGCCCAAATGGACGGAGCCGGGAAACTTGGCCAGGTATTTTTCATTACAATCCCCAGCATTCTCCCGACGGTTACGATCATGCTCATCTTCCAGTTTGGCCACCTCTTCAGCAGCAACTTCGAGCTGGTCTATGGCCTGCAAAACCCCTTCATCGACTTCGAGGTCATCTCGACCCTGGTGTACAAGAGCGGTATCCAGGCCCGGAATTACTCCATGGCCACGGCCGTCGGGCTGCTGCAGGGCGTGGTCGCCTTCGTCCTGACGGCGGGAGCCAACTTCGTCTCCCGGAAAATCAGCGGCATTGGCATCTGGTAGGAGGACCCCATGGCAGACATCGCACACGACCGGATCCCGGCCGAACCCGTCCCGAAAACCCGCAAGAGCCGGATCCGGCACAGCCTGGGATACCGGATCTTCCAGGTCGCGAACCGGATATTCCTCATCCTCCTGTCCGGTACGTTCCTGTACCCCTACCTCAATGTCCTTTCCATCGCCTTCAACGACCCGACGGACACAAAGAAGGGAGGCCTGTTCCTCTTCCCACGGGCTCCCTCGACCTACAATTTCGAGTTGCTCCTGGGGG
>JAKPNJ010000336.1 GCA_029548445.1 Bacillota bacterium
GCCACCCTGTGGATCGCGGACCTGCTCCTGGACCTGGAGGATTTGGATCATGTGGCCGGCGGCATCCGCCTCCTGGGCAGCAAGGGCACCACCGGCACCCAGGCCAGTTTCCTCGAGCTGTTTGGCGGCGATCACGGCAAAGTCCGGGAACTGGACGCCCGCGTTGCAAAAAAGCTGGGATTTCCAGGTGTCGTGCCGGTTTCGGGACAGACCTATTCCCGCAAGGTGGACGCCCGGGTCCTGAATGTCCTGTCCGGCCTGGCCCAGAGCGCCCACAAGTTCAGCAACGACCTGCGCCTGCTCCAACACTTGAAGGAAATCGAGGAACCGTTCGAGAAGTCCCAGGTCGGGTCCTCGGCCATGGCCTACAAGCGGAATCCCATGCGCAGCGAGCGCATGGCCTCCCTGTGCCGCTACCTCCTGGTCGACGCCCTCAATCCCGCCGTCACGGCTGCCTCCCAATGGTTCGAGCGGACCCTGGACGATTCCGCCAACAAGCGGCTGTCCATACCGGAAGCCTTCCTGTGCGCCGATGCGGTCCTGACCCTGTACCAGAACATCGCGGCGGGCCTGGTCGTTTACCCGCTGGTCATCCGGCGCCATGTCCAGGAGGAACTGCCCTTCATGGCGACGGAGAACCTGCTCATGGCCGCCGTGTCCCGGGGCGGTGACCGGCAGGACCTTCACGAGCGGATTCGGAAGCATTCGATGGAAGCCGGCGCCCGGGTCAAGATGAACGGCCTGCCCAACGACCTGCTGGAGCGGCTGGCCGGCGACCCCGCCTTCGGACTGGAGGCCGGTGAACTGGAGCGGCTCCTGGAACCGGAACGCTACGTGGGCCGCAGCCCGCAGCAGGTGGACGAGTATCTCCGGGGCGTTGTCCGCCCCCTCCTGCGGCGGAACCGGGATCTCCTGTCCGAGACGGATCCCGACCTGCGGGTTTGATCGCGGCGGATTCGAACCCCGGCGGAACCTTTTGCCTCCACATGGCGTATCAAGGTCAGAGGACGGCGGAAATCCGTTGTCCAATGTGTCGAAGGAGGGAAAGACCATGCGCACCCGTTGGCCTGCATCCATACCCCTCACGGCCCTCCTGGCCGTGATCCTCCTCCTTTCCCTGGTGCTTGCCTCCTGTGCGGGTCCGACGCCGGATCCCAATACGGGCAAGACCCCCAGCGCCATCGATCTCGTCAAGGGAAAGGACTATTCAACCGTACTCGCACGTCTCAAGAAAAATGCCACCGGATCCAACATCTTTTGGAGAGGCGACATCCGCAATGACGCCATGGGGGCTCCGGAAGCCGCCGCGGATGCTGCGACCGGCGGGCAGAAGACGTCCCACTCCACGACCAATGTCCAGGTGGCTGGCGTGGATGAGGCGGACCTCGTCAAGACGGACGGATCCTTCCTCTATATCGTCGCCAACTCCCGGCTCTATATCGTGGATGTCCGGATTCCCTCCGCCCCGGTCATCGTCGCCGACATGACCTTCATGTCGGAAACCAAGTATGCCTATCCCATGGAGATTTTCCTGGATGAAGACGCCGGGCGCCTCGTGGTCGTCATGCAGTCCCAGGAAATCCTGCCGGCCCCCACCGGCACCGCTCCGGAAGATGGGCAGTCCGACGCGGCCATCGCGCCCGATATCGCGCCCCGCTATTACTATTACTACATGAGCAATACCGAGCTCCTGGTCTTCGACGTGGCGGATCCCGCCAAGCCGGAGGTCATTCGCCAGTATGAGCAACAGGGCAACTACGTGGCCACCCGGCGGATCGGGACGGCCGTCTACCTGGTCACCAGCCGGTATGCCTACTATGAGCCCGAGGCCTCGGCCGAGCAGCTCCTGCCCTCCGTCCGCGAGGATGGCGGGGAATGGACTCTCCTGCCGCCGGACCGGATCGGCATGCTGCCGAACGGCGAAGTCAATTCCTTCCTGGTCGTGGGCGCCATCGACACGGTGGACCTGGACCGGGAGGCGGACGCCGAGGCAGTGCTGGGTTCCGGCTACACGGTCTATGCATCCACCAATGCCCTGTATATCGTTGCGTCCCGCTGGGTCGCCCCGGCCGTTGACGTTGTGAAGGACCTCTCCGACGCGGTCGGGGACGTCGTGGACGGCATTCGGGACGCCATCGGCGGTTCGGATTCCGGCACATCGACGGAGCCTTCCGCCGGATCCGGCGAAGCCGTCCCGCCTGAAGAGACGAACCCGGACGTGACAGCCGAGACCCCTCCCGATGAGGGCGGATCCGGCGAGTCGCCCGACGGAACCGTCGAGGAAAAGCCTGACGAGAAGCCCATCGAAGAGCCGACCGGGGAGGTCGAGCCTTCCGAACCCTTCGTCCTCATCGAGAACTACCCGCCCGTCGAGATCTACACGGACATTTACCGCTTCCGCCTGGATGGTGCTTCCGTGACGGCCGACGGGACCGGCGTGGTCCCCGGATACATCCTGAACCAGTTCTCCATGGACGAGCAGGACGGCTACTTCCGCATCGCCACCACATCCGGGGAATCCTGGAGGAACGACCAGTTCACCTCCCTCAACCATCTGTATGTCCTGGACAAGGACCTGAAGGTCGTGGGCAAGGTGGAGGGCCTCGCCGCCCGGGAGACCATCAAGTCCGTCCGCTTCATCGGCAATCGCGCCTACCTCGTGACCTTCCGCACCACCGACCCGCTCTTCGTCATCGACCTGGAAGTGCCCGCGGAGCCCAAGGTCCTGGGCGAACTGAAGATCCCGGGATACAGCGAGTATCTCCACCCCTATGGCGAGAACCTGCTGATGGGCATTGGCAAGGATGCCGTGGCCATCGGGGACAATGCCTTCTACCTCGGACTCAAGCTCTCCATGTTCGATGTCTCCGATCCGGCGAATCCCGTCGAGCTCCATACCCTGATCATCGGCGACCGGGGAACCCAGTCGGAGGTCACCTGGAACCACAAGGCCTTCCTGGTGGACAGCGAGAACGGCCTCTTCGGGATGCCGATCCAGTACTGCCGGGTCCCCGAGTCGGCCAGGCAGGATCCCATCGCCTACGGCGAACTGATCTACAACGGCTTCTTCCTCTTCGACTATGACGCATCTGCGGGATTCAAGCTGCTGGGCAGCGTCTCCCATGACAAGGAGCCCATGGACTGGACGAAGCCCATCGACAACTACGGCGAAGGCGTGTACAACAAGGGGGATTTCGACTGGTACGCCCAGATCTTCCGCGGCGTGACCGTCGGCGACAACCTGATGACCGTCTCCAACCGCGCCGTCATGGTGAACCGGCTTGACAACCTGGAGACCCTCTCCCGGATCGAGCTTCCCAACGCCGAGCAGCCTTATTACTACGGTGCCGTCGACAAGGGGATTCCGGAGCCGGCCATCGCGGACTGACGAATCGTCGCCAGCCTGCAGCAGCCAATGCAGGGGGCCGGTCCCGACAGGGACCGGCCCCCTGTCCATATCCACCCGCAGGCTTTGCCCTTGTCAGGGTGATTGGGGTGATGTAAGGTTGATGGAGAAGGTCATGACATGCAGTCGATCGCAGGACAGGAGGGGAGAATCATGGAACTGGACAAATTCAGCCTGACCCCGCTGTACATCCAGCTAAAGGAATGGATCGCATCCCGGATGGAAGACGGCACATATTCCCCGGGATCCCGGATCCCGTCGGAGCTGGAGCTGTGCGAATCCCTGGATTTAAGCCGCCCGACCGTCCGGCAGGCGGTTTCGGAACTGGTGGCGGAAGGGCGGCTCGTGATCCAGCGAGGGAAGGGGACCTTCGTGCCGACGGCCCAGGAGCCCATCGAGATCCACCTGGCCTCCATTTCCCATTTCTCCGTCCTGTCGTCCGACCTGCAGGAGAACGCCGAGCTGCTGTCCTGCGACGTCCGCAAAGGCGAGAAGGCCAACCGGGAAGAGACCGAAGTCCGGTTCCGCCTGTTCGATAAAGGGATCCCCTATGCTCTCTGCCGGTCCCTGGTGCCCGTCCCGTTCTTTCCCAACCTGGCTCCCGACCTGAAAAGCGGGCGACCGCTGCTGGAGAGAACGGCCAATCGGTATGCCTACCTTCCCAACCGGGCCAAGGTGCGAATCCTGGTCCGGGCCTCGACGGAAGCGGAAGCCCGTCGGCTGCGGATGTCCCGTTCGTCGCCGGTCCTGGTTCTCCAGATCCAGTACCTGTCCCGAAGCGGCGATGTCTGCGAACGTTCCGAAACCGTTCTCCGGGCGGATCGGTGCGTCCTGGATTTCGACTCTTCCCGCAGCGGCGCCTCGGCTCCATGATCTATCTCGACCACGCGTCCACCAGTCCGCCGGACCCGGAGGTTATCGAAGAGGTCGCCAGGGCCATGGCGCAATTCTTCGGCAATCCCGCTTCCGCCCATCGGCTCGGGTATGAAGCCGAGAAAGCCGGACAAGGATCCCTCATGACGCTCGGACGCCTCCTGGGCGCGGATCCGGAGCGCCTGGTCGTCACATCGGGGGGAACCGAATCCACCAACCTGGCCCTGAAGGGCTTCTTCGAGGCCAATCCGCGGTCTCCCAGGCGGATCGTCACCTCCGCCCTGGAACACGCCTCCACCCACGAGGTCTGCAACGCCCTGGCCGCCCGCGGCATCGACGTCGTCCGGGTCGGCAGCGACCGGAACGGGGCACCTTCTCTGGAGGAACTGGACGGGGCCTTGTCCAGGGGGCCAGGCCTCATTTCGCTGATCCATGTGAACAACGAGACCGGCGCTGTTCTCGACATGGCGGAACTGGTCCGGATCCGGGATCGCCGATGTCCCGGGACACCCATCCATCTCGACTTCGTGCAGGGGGCCTTCAAGATGCCGCTCGATCTTGGCCGGTCCCGGATCCAGATGGTTTCGACCAGCGCCCACAAGTTCCACGGTCCCAGGGGGATCGGACTCCTGGCCTTGGCGAGGGACGTCCGGCTTGCCCCCGAGATCCTTGGCGGGGGACAGCAGGGCGGCCTGCGCAGCGGAACCCTGGACATTCCCTCGCTTTTGGGCATGGCGAAAGCGGCCGTCCGGATGCAGTCCCTTGTCCGGGATGGGATCGACGGAACCCGCGCCTTCCGCGACCGGTTCCTGGCCGCCCATCCCGGCATCGAGATGGACTTCCACCTCAGCCACGACCTGCTCACCCCGCTGCTGCGCGAGGACCTCGACCTGGCCATTGACTGCGTCGAGCATCCCCTGGCGGAATTGGAGCGGACCCCGCTGTTCCGCGAGGCCTACATGGTGGCCTGCGCCCCGGACTACCGGGCCGCCCAGGCCATCGCCCAGCCCGCCGACCTGGCCCGCTGCACCGTGCTCTCCATCGACAAGGCCTGCGGCTGGTGGGACCGCTTCCTGGCGGCCTTTCCGAAATCACGGCAGCCGGCCTTCGGTCGGGTCATCGAGATCAACCACATCCGCGGCATGATCACCGCCGCCGTGAACGGCTTCGGCGTGCTCATCGCGCCCAGCTACAGCCTCCAGGGCGAACTCCAGCGCGGCGCGCTGGTGCCGCTGTTCCCATCGATCCGGCCGCTGGAGGACCGCTTCGCCCTGTACCAGAAGACCACCAAGGCCCGGCTCGCCAAGCACCGGCTGCTGAAGGACTACCTGGTGCAGCTCAACCCGGCGGAGTTCGGCGCGTGAACTGAGCCCTGATCAACGC
>JAKPNJ010000040.1 GCA_029548445.1 Bacillota bacterium
TGATGAAATCGACCTTTGGTGATGTGGAAAATCCCCTCTTGGTTTCAGTACGCTCCGGTGCCAGAGCCTCCATGCCCGGCATGATGGATACCATCCTGAACCTGGGCCTGAACGACGAGGTGGTGGAGGGACTGGCCGCCCTGACAGCCAACCGCCGGTTTGCCTTCGACTCCTACCGCCGCTTTATTGCCATGTTCTCCGACGTGGTCATGGGCATCCCGAAGTCCCTCTTCGACGCCATCCTGGACGCCGTAAAGCATGAGACCGGCGCGACCCTGGATACGGACCTCGGCGCCGGCGACCTGGCCGAGGTGGTCCGCCGCTTCAAGGCCCTGTACCTGGAAGTCAAGGGCCGCCCGTTCCCGCAGGATCCCAGGGAACAGCTCATGGAGTCGGTGAAGGCCGTCTTCCGTTCCTGGAACAACGAGCGGGCCATTGTGTACCGCCGGCTGAACGACATCCCGGGCGACTGGGGCACGGCCGTCAATGTCCAGGAAATGGTCTACGGCAACATGGGCGAGACGTCGGGCACCGGCGTGGCCTTTACCCGCAACCCCTCCACCGGGGAGAAGAAGCTGTACGGCGAGTTCCTGATGAATGCCCAGGGCGAGGACGTGGTGGCCGGCATCCGGACACCCCAGACCATCGACCAGCTGAAGCAGACCATGCCGGCCGTCTACGAGCAGTTCGTGACGATCGCCGACACCCTCGAGCGCCATTACAGGGATATGCAGGATATGGAGTTCACCATCGAGCGGGGCACCCTGTTCATGCTCCAGACCCGGAACGGCAAGCGGACCGCCGCCGCGGCCCTGCGGATCGCCGTGGACCTGGTGGCGGAAGGCATGATCACGAAAGAAGAAGCCCTGCTGAAGGTCGATCCCAAGCAGCTCGACGCGCTGCTCCACCCGACGTTCGACCCCAAGGCCCTCAAGGTTGCGAGTCCCGTGGCCAAGGGCCTTCCCGCCTCTCCCGGGGCCGCCAGCGGGCGCATTTATTTCGAGGCGAAGGACGCGGTGGCGGCCGTGGCCGCCGGCCAGAAGGCCATCCTCGTCCGGCTGGAGACCTCCCCGGAGGATATCGAGGGAATGAACGCCGCCAAGGGCATCCTGACCGGCCGGGGCGGCATGACCTCCCATGCGGCCGTCGTCGCCCGGGGTATGGGCAAGTGCTGTGTGTCCGGCTGCTCCGATATCCTGATCAACGAGCACGAGAGATACATGGTGGACCGCAACGGCCGCCGCTACGGCGAGGGCGACTGGATCTCCCTGGACGGCTCCACGGGCCTGGTCTACGGAGAGGCCATCCCCACCGTCGACGCCCAGCTGACCGAGGAATTCGCCACCATCATGCAGTGGTCCGATGACGTGCGGGTCCTCAAGGTCCGGACCAACGCCGACACCCCCCGGGACGCCGAGGTGGCCCGCCAGCTGGGTGCAGAGGGCATCGGGCTGTGCCGCACCGAGCACATGTTCTTCGAGGCCGACCGGATCTTCGCCTTCCGCCAGATGATCGTGGCTTCGGACGAGACCGCCCGGCGCATCGCCCTGGCCAAGCTGCTGCCCATGCAGCGCAATGACTTTGTGGGCCTCTTCCAGGCCATGAAGGGGTATCCCGTGACCATCCGGCTCCTGGATCCGCCCCTCCATGAATTCCTGCCCCAGGATGCCGCCGAGATCGGGGAACTGGCCGCCGAGCTGGAAATTCCGGTCCAGACCCTGCGGGACAAGATCAAGGCCCTGCACGAGCTCAATCCCATGATGGGCCACAGGGGATGCCGACTGGCCGTTTCCTATCCCGAGATCGCCGAAATGCAGACCCGGGCCATCGTGGAAGCCGCCCTCGAAATCGGCCGCGGCGGCGACACCGTGGTGCCGGAGATCATGATCCCCCTGGTGTGCGACATCAAGGAGCTGCGCTTCGTCAAGAACATTATCGTCCGCACCGCCGAGCAGGTCCTGAAGGAACATGGCGCCACCCTCGAGTACAAGGTGGGCACCATGATCGAGATCCCCCGGGCTGCCCTGACCGCCGACGAAATCGCCGTCGAGGCCGAGTTCTTCAGCTTCGGCACCAACGACCTGACCCAGATGACCTACGGCCTGTCCCGGGACGATGCCGGCCGGATCCTGGAAGATTATTACAAGGCCAAGGTGTTCGAGTCGGATCCGACCGCACGCCTCGATACCGTCGGCGTCGGCAGGCTGATGAAAATCGCCGTCGAAGGCGGCAAGTCCACCCGCCCGAACCTGAAGCTGGGCATCTGCGGCGAACACGGCGGCGACCCGTCGTCGGTCGACTTCTGCCATCGCATCGGCCTGACCTATGTGTCCTGCTCGCCCTACCGGGTGCCCATCGCCCGGCTGGCCGCCGCCCAGGCCGTCCTGACCGGGGAGAAGGGCCAGCGCTGATTGACAGGACCGGACCCCCATGGTACCATGTTTCGGTAGCCGCACGACCCAGGCCTGAAAACGCCCTGTTCCGGGGATTTCCGGGGCGGGACTGCCGGGGGTCGGCGAGTCGGATGGAGGAGGATCGTCCAGGATGTATGCTGTGATCGAGACCGGAGGCAAGCAATACCGGGTCCAGGTCGGCGACGAGGTCTTTATCGAGAAAATCGATGGAGAGGCCGGAACCGCCGTGACCTTCGACCGGGTGCTGGCCGTTTCGGATGACAACGGGCTTTCCGCCGGGACCCCCTGCCTGGCGGGAGCGGCCGTGGACGCCGAGATCGTGAAGCAGGGCAAGGGCCCCAAGATCCAGGTGTTCAAGTACAAGGCGAAGAAGAACTACCGCAAGTCCCAGGGCCATCGGCAGCCCTTTACCCGGGTTCGGATCCTCGCGATCCGCGCCTGACCGGAACGACGCCGGCGGGACACGATGGCCAGGAAAAAGGCCGCACGGTTCGTCGACGCCGCCCGGCGGTTCAGCCGCCGGGTCCGAAAATCCCGATCGCCCCGGGAACCCGGCGGAATCGTGATTACTTTCAGGAGAACGCCGGACGGCCGCCTCAGGGGATTCCTGGTGGAAGGCCATGCCGGCTGGGCCCCGGCAGGATATGATATCGTCTGTGCCGCCATCTCCGTCCTGGCCTATACGGCCGCCGGAGCGCTGGAGGACTTGGGCGGCGTATCCGGAGCCCTGCAGGAGGAAACCGACGGGCGGATGGTCGTGGAGACGCCCGATCCGGATGGATTGCCCCACGACCGGCGAGCCGTCGTCTCCACCATCCTGGAGACCTTCGAACTCGGCTGCAGGCAGGTGGAACTCGTGTATGGCGAAAGGGTCCGGCTCCGGAGCCTTTCCATCGAACCGAAGGAGGTCGAACCCAGATGATTCGGTTGAATCTCCAGCTCTTTGCCCACAAGAAAGGCGTCGGCAGCTCCCGCAACGGCCGGGACTCCGAAGCCAAGCGTCTCGGAGTCAAGCGCGGGGACGGCCAGTTCGTCCAGGCCGGCAGCATCCTCGTTCGCCAGCGCGGCACGAAGATCCATCCCGGTACCCATGTCGGCATCGGCAGCGACGACACGCTCTTCGCCCTGGCCGACGGCAAGGTCCGGTTCCATCGCAAGGGACGCGACCGGAAGCAGGTCAGCGTCGTCCCGACGGAGTCCTGACCGTCCGACCCCGATCCAGCATCGCGCCAGTCCGCCGACCCGGGGTCCGGCCGTCATGACGGTCGGACCCTTTTTTCCCGCCAGCCGGGCCCTGCGCCGTTCCTGGCGCATCCCGCCCCCGAAAGGAGATCCCCATGTGGATCGACAGTGCCCGGATCCATGTCCGGGCCGGAAACGGCGGTGACGGCGCCGTCTCGTTCCGGACCGAGAAGTATGTGCCCGACGGAGGACCCGACGGCGGAGATGGGGGCCGGGGCGCCGACGTGGTCGTCGTGGCCGACGAGGGGATGACGACCCTCCAGGACTTCCGGTACCGGAAAAAATACCGGGCGCCCGATGGCGGGAAGGGAGGGGCGTCCAACCGCTTCGGACGGAGCGGGGAAACCCTGCGGATCCATGTGCCCGTCGGCACCATGGTCCTCGACGACGAAACCGGCCGACTGCTGGCGGATATGACCCGGAATGGCCAGGAGGCCGTCGTGGTCCAGGGGGGGCGAGGCGGCAAGGGCAATGTCCACTTCAAGAACCCGGTCCGCCAGGCTCCCCGGTTTGCCCGGGCCGGCGAAGCCGGGGACGAGCGGACCATCCGCCTGGAATTGAAGATCCTGGCCGATGTGGGCCTGGTGGGACTGCCCAATGTGGGCAAGTCCACCCTGCTGTCCGTTTCGTCCGCCGCCCGTCCGAAAATCGCCGACTATCCTTTCACCACCTTGTTCCCGAACCTGGGGGTCGTCGCCGTCGACGACACGAGCTTCGTCATGGCCGACATCCCCGGCCTCATCGAGGGCGCCCACACCGGCCTGGGCCTGGGTCACGAATTCCTGCGGCACGTGGAGCGGACCCGGTTGCTGGTCCACGTGGTGGACGTATCCGGCAGCGAGGGGCGGGACCCGGTGGCGGACCTGGAGGCCCTGGACCGGGAGCTCACGCTCTTCAACCCACTGCTGGCGGATCGGCCCCAGGTGGTGGCAGCCAACAAGGTCGACCTTGCGACTCCGGAACAGGTCGCCTCCTTCCGCGCCGCCATGGAGCAGCGGAACCTGCCGGTTTTTTTCCTGTCGGCCTCCCGCCGGGAAGGCATCGAACCCCTTCTCCGCCACGTGGCAGGCCGCCTTCCGTCCCTGCCGGCACCGGTGCTCCACCAACCGGCCGAGGCCCCCGACACAGTCTATCGCTTTGAGGAAGAAGCCCTGTTCGAGGTCGTGCACGACACGGCCGAGAAGGTCTTCGAAGTCCGGGGGAAGTGGGTCGACAACCTGGTGGCATCCACCAATTTCGATGATCACGAGTCCCTCCGGTATTTCCAGAGAATTCTCCGGAAAAAGGGCATCATCGACGCCCTGGAAGACGCCGGGGTCCGGGAAGGGGACCTGGTCCGGATGGCGTCCCTGGAGTTCGAGTATTTCCGCTGACCGGGGCCGGTGAGGACATCCCGGCTTTTCCGGCGCTGCGGCCGTAACCTGCGAATCGCAATGCGCCCCGGACGGATGGTGTATAATCGACCTGACGGCCTCCGAACGGCCGCCTGTTTCAGATGAGGGAGGAACAAGATGGACCGGTATGTGTGCAACCTGTGTGGTTATGTCTATGATCCCGTCGACGGGGACCCGGACAACGGCGTCGCGCCCGGCACCCCATTCGAGGACGTTCCCGAGGACTGGACCTGTCCGCTCTGCGGCGCACCGAAGGACGAATTCAGCAAGGAATGACCCATTGCATGTTCCGGCATCCGGGCGGCGGTTCTTGCGCCGCCCGATCCACGTGAGAGGAAATCATCATGTCCGCTCTGGCCATCAATGAACGGGTCATCGAAGTCGGGGCGTCCCATCCGGAACGCCGGCTGTTCGATGCCATCATGCCCATCCCCTACGGCACAACCTACAACGCCTATGTCGTGATCGGGTCCGAAAAGACCGCCCTGATCGACGCCGTGGACCCGGAGAAGCGGCAGGTCCTGTTCCACAACCTGCAGGAAGCCGGCATCCGCCATCTCGACTATATCGTCAATCTCCATGCCGAGCAGGACCATTCCGGGGTGACGGAGGAACTCCTGCAGCGGTTCCCCGGTGCGTCCCTGTGGACCAATGCCCGGGTCCGGGACCTGATGGTTACCCACCTCCACCTCCCGGAGAGCCGCTTTACCGTCGTCGCCGACCAGGACACCCTGTCCCTGGGAGACCGGACCCTCCGGTTCCTGCTGATCCCCTTCGCCCACTGGCCCGACAACATGATGGCCTATCTCGAGGAAGACCGGATCCTCTTTTCCAGCGACCTGTTCGGATCCCACTACGCCACCGACAAGCTCTTCGTCGGTGAAACCGCGGGCAGCCGGGTCATGGAAGCCGCCCGGACCTATTACGCCGAGATCATGATGCCCTTCCGCTCCCATGTGGCGCGCCATGTGGCCCGTGTCCGGGAACTGGACCCGCGGCTGATCGCCTCGTCCCACGGTCCGGTCTGGTACCGCCCGAACCAGGTGCTGTCAGCCTACGAGGAATGGGTGTCGGATCGCGTCCGGGCCGAAGTGACGATCCCCTTCGTGTCCATGCACGACAGCACATACCAGATGGTCCAGAGGCTGGCCTC
>JAKPNJ010000042.1 GCA_029548445.1 Bacillota bacterium
GGTGGGCGGCGCGGGACGCAAGCGGAAGAAAACGCCACAGGGTGGAAATCCTCCAGGCGGTCCGCCTCCCGGAAACCCGGCCGGACCGACGGCCTGACACAGGAAAGGAAGGTCCCCCGATGCATTCCGCACTTCGTCGAACCCTCTCCCTGGCCCTGGCCGTCTCCCTGTTGTTCCTGGCTCTCGGGATCGGGCCGACACCGCTTCATGTCGATGCGGCGGATGTCACGGTCAGCTTTGTCTCCGGCCTCAATTCCTGGTACACCCTGACCACCACGTTCCGGGCTGCCGGCGGAAGCGGCTACGGGGAGCGGGGCGTTCGGTACCGGAAGAAGGGCGGGACGATATGGGTCATCAGGAAGTCGGCCACCTACGACAACCCATTCACCGTGAAAGTATCCGGGCTTACGGCCAATACGGAGTACGAGATCCAGGGCTACATGAAGTACACGGGGGGGACGGCCTACTCCGCGACGAAAGTCATGAGGACCGGGACCCTGCCCACATTGACCGTCAAGTCCGTGGACGAGATCACGAACACGTCCGCCACGACCCACTCGTATATCAATCCGAATGGGAACAATCTCCACGAAGTCACACTCAAGCTGTACAAGGTCTCCGACAACTCGCTGTACAAGACGAGGATTCTCGCTACCAACCTGACGAGCGCCTCGACGTTCAATTATGGATATACGACCCTAAGTTCCGGCACCTATTACCAGCTCCAGCTGGAGGCAACGAACAAGTACGACGAAGTGGCCAAGTCCGGCCTGTTCACTTTCAAGACGACGGGGATCGTCATCATCAAGCCCACGGGGATTATTAAGCTGACCCCGACCCCGACGCCGAAGCCGACTCCGAAACCCACACCCACAACCAAGGCGACCCCGACGCCCACCCCAAGACCGACCTCCAGTGCAACGTCTACCCCGGCGCCGACAGCGACACCCACACCGAAGCCTACCATCACCCAGGCGCCAACCGCCACCCCGGTCCCCACTTCCCCCGGAGACCCGACGGCGACAGACCAGCCAACGGCCACCACTCCGCCCGATCCGACGGCCACCCAGGCGCCGGATCCCACATCGCCCCAGCCGACATCCTCCGAGCCCACCTCGAGTGAGCCGACGTCCGCCGAACCGACCGCCGTTCCAACCACAACGGATCCCACTGACCCGGCCGATACACCCACCGAGGGCGGCAGCGGGGAGATCACGGACACCGTCACCCAGCCCGCCGGGCAGGGCGGCTTCCTGGACGACCTGGGCAGCGGCGGCCTGGCCCTGGTCGGGATCCTGGCGGGCCTCCTGCTGCTGCTCGTCGGGATCCTGGTGGGCGGCGCGGGACGCAAGCGGAAGAAAACGCCACAGGGTGGAAATCCTCCAGGCGGTCCGCCTCCCGGAAACCCGGCCGGACCGACAGGCCCGACGGCCTGAGAAGGGAGCGCCAGGATGAAACGCAGCGGATGGATCCGAGTGGGACTGGGCGCCCTGTTGCTGATGGCGCTGCTGGCCGCCCCCGCCGGGGCCATTACCCCCAAGCCGACGGAGGGCGTCACCATCAGCACGGTTTATGTGGGCGCCCTGTCCTTTACCGTCAGCGCGAAAATCACGACATCCCGGCTCGTTGTCTCAAAGGGATTCGATGTCAAGCCTTCCACGGATCCCACCTGGGACCCTGAAGACAGGGTCGTATACACAGGGAAGGAGAATCCGTTCACCCTGGCGTACGGGGGCTACTCCGGCATGACCTACAATGTCCGGGCCTACTGCGCCTTCTCCAAGACCGACATTCTCTACTCCAAAACCCTTTCCCTGTCGATCAAGTATTTCCCCAATATCACGGTGGCGATCACGGAGGTCGGCTCGAACACGGTCGATTTCGAGTACCGGATCCAGACCAGCGGAAACATAATCACCGAAGCCTCCTTCAAGTTCTTTTATCCGGACTCGGACACGGAGGGGCCTGTGACGACCGTCGTAGGCGAGAACATCGGATCGGATACCGTCTTGGACAGGTATATCATCAAGCTGCTCCCCAACACCGAATACTCCATCCAGCCTTTCTACCGGATCAAGGACTCGACTTGCGAGTACCAGGGAGATCGGATCTATTTCACAACCCGAAAAACGCCGACGCCGACTCCAAAACCGACAGCGACCCCCATCCCCACCGCCGGTCCCACGGCGACGCCCCGGCCCACCGCAACCCAGGCCCCCACCGCCACGCCAAAGCCCACGTCCGTCGCAACGCCGGTCCCCACCTCCCCCGGAGACCCGACCGCGACCCCCCCACCGACCGCAACCAATCCACCTGACCCGACGGACACCCAGGCGCCGGAGCCGACCACAACAGAGCCCACCACAACTGAACCCACGACAGCAGATCCCACGGACCCGGCCGCCACGCCCACGGAGGGCGAGGGCGGACCCATCACGATCACCGACGCCGTCACCCAGCCCGAAAGCCAGGGCGGCCTGTTCGGCGACATGGGCGGCGGGGCCCTGGCCCTGATCATTGGCCTGGCTGCCGCGGTCCTGCTGGTCCTCGGCATCCTGGTCGGGAAGCTCGGACGGAAGGCATAGGAATCCATATGTGGATGGGACGCCATGGCACAAGCCGCAGGCAGGGAAGGAGTCCTCGCATGGGAAACGGAAACCGATCCAGGGGAAGAAGAGAAACCACTCGGCGTTTGGCCTTCCCGCCGATTCACAGGATCATCCGTCTACTACCGGCTTTTCTCGTCCTGACAACCTTTCTGGCCACCGGACTCGAGACACCGGTCAAGGCCATCATCCTCAAGGATTCGGTCACCCTGACCGTCAATTGGGTGGGAGAAACCAAGTTCTCTGTTACTGGCAAAATTACGACCTCCCGAGCCATTCTCAGCAAGGGATTCGAGTACCGGGTCAAGCAGGATCCGGCGGTAGCCTGGACAGCGTTGGCTTTCCTCGCAAAGGACAACCCCTTTACGTCAAGCATCGCCGGCGCCCGGCACAGAACCTACGAAGTCAGAGCCTATTGCGCCTTTTCGAAGACCGAGAAAATCTATTCGAAGATTGCGACAATCACCATGAGTGGGTATGCCCGTGTGGAGGTCGAACCGGCTTCGATCAGTCATCATTCAATCACGGTGGAGGTCGAGAGCTATCCCTTCGGCAACCTCATGCGGAAGGTCGCGGTGGTCATCTTCG
>JAKPNJ010000048.1 GCA_029548445.1 Bacillota bacterium
CGTGGGCGATGGCTCCGCAGGCGGCCGTCACCCGAAAGGTCCCCGAAGCGGCCTCCAGTCGTTCCACACGGCTGACAAGGACCAGGTCCGGACCCGTCGACAGCACCGTCATCCCCATCGACTCGCCACAGGACGGGTCGACGACAGGAGCCGGTTCGCCGGGAACAGGCGGATAGAACAACCGAAGCAAGTCCGTTACGGGATAGTGGAGGCCATGGCCCTCCAGGCGCACCCGGATCAAGGCGTCGTCCCGGATTCCGATTCGCGGTAGGCCAGGACCAGGTCCACCATCCGGCCGTAGCTCCGGACGCCGTCCTCCTGGAGGTTGGCCTGCAGGTAGGCATCGTTGACTTTCGTCGACGTTTCCCGGACGGGTCCCTCGAACTGCTTCCAATAGGCTGCGTTGCGGGACAGGTCGGCGAAGGCCGTGGCCGGCAGGGCGTCATACGCTTCCCGACCCCGGTCTGCGTCGATGCCGTACAGGGCGTTGGCGCAGTTCACAAAGGCGAACAGGTATCCGGAGTACCGGAAATCCGCCGAGGGATGGTGGATGGCCGTCAGGAAGGCCAGGAAATTGGCCTCGTCCTCCCGGGCGAATCCGCGGGTATGGGCGATTTCGTGCAGGGTGGTCACGGGAATCGACCAGTCCGGCACGTCGATGTTGACGTTGGCCTCGATGGTAAAGGGGAAATACATGCCCGTAATGCCGGTATAGGACCAGTAGTGGGACAGGAGGACGCCCTTGGGGCGAATCCAGGGACCGGACAGGCCGGGAAAGTCGGCGGACACGGCGTCATACCCCTGGGCGGCTTCCTTCAGGGTCGCCTGGATGTCCCCGGACAATCGCATCGCGCCGTCCGGTCCGGTTCGGACCAGGTCGGCCTCCCGGCGAACTCCCTCGGCCAGCCAGAGGCTTGCGGCCAGGAGCTCGTCCGCACTCCGCTCCCGGACGGACAGGTCGGCGCTGTCCGCCAGGGGTAGCCGGGCATAGTTGATGCCGTGAAACAGCATGAAGGCGAGAAGGGCGCAGGAACCGGCCAGCACCAGGCTGCGAAGGCCCGTGACCAGGGGCCGCCAGCGGGGCCTGGACCGGACAATCCGGCGAATCCAGAGGGCCAGGAGAACCAGGGTTGCCGGCAGGGCCAGCACGGCCAGCAGTTCGGCCAGCGAAAACGGCACAAGGGAGGACAGGAACCGGACCGGCCAGGACAGGATGGGAAAAACCCGGGACGCATGAAACTCCCCCACGGCCGGGACCCGATCCGCCAGGCGCTGCAGGCCGTACCCCACAGCCGCCGGCACGAGGGCGGCCAGGAAGAGGCCGGCCTCCCGCAGCAGGGTTCCTGGAATTCTCCGTGTCGCCATGATTCCGATCTCCTCTTCTCTCCTGCGGCGGCACCCGCCGCATTCCGTCAGGAATCCCCGGACCCGCCGTCCCCCAGGATCCAGGCGGCCAGGCGGGCCGGCTCGCCGAAACAGCGGACCGCGCCGCCCTCTTCCAGTTCACGGGCCGGCCGGAATCCCCAGAGTACCCCGACGGGAAGGAATCCGCAGGCTCTCGCGAACGCCATGTCGCTCCCCGCGTCCCCGACATAGGCGACAGCCCCCGCGTCGACACCCAGCCGGGCCAGGGATTCCGCGGCCGCGGCCGGATCGGGTTTCCGCGGTATGCCGGGCCGTTCCCCGAAGACACAGGCGAATGGCAGGCCCGGAAAGAACCGGTCCACCAAAGATACGACAAACTCATGGGGTTTGTTCGACAGGACCCCCAGGCCGACACCCGCGCCGGACAGGGCGGCCAGGGCGGCGGTGATCCCGGGGTAGGCCCGGGTCCGGGAGACGGGGTCCCTGCGATAGTTCTCCTGGAAAAGCAGGAGGACATCCCGGGGATCCGGCAGGCTGCCGCCCTCCCCTGTTCCCGGCATTCCGGCGACGGTCCGGGCCCGCCGGACGGCTTCAAAGGCCAGGTGGGCCGCCCCGTGTCCAATCATCGCCCGGATTTCCCCCTCCGGAAGGCGAGGCAGCCCGGAAGCGGACAGGGCGTCGTTCAGGGCAGCCGACAGGTCCGACAGGGTATCCAGCAAGGTCCCGTCCAGGTCGAACAGGACGGCCCGGATGCTCATATCCATCCTGCCAGTCGGACAAGGGAGAGGAGGCCGATGAGGATGGGCTGGTGCAGTGCATAGACCCAGAGGGAGTGGCGCCCCAGGAACCGGAATGGCCGGCTCAGCCGGTACGGCAGGGTCCGGCCGGCCTCGGCACCCGGAAACCGGGTTGTACGGCCGGCGTACGCAATCCGGCCG
>JAKPNJ010000258.1 GCA_029548445.1 Bacillota bacterium
TCCAGGCTGTCCTTGAGGGAGTAGCTCACCCCCTCCATGACCGCGCGGATGAGGTCGCCTTTCTTGTGCATCGCGGACAAGCCGAAGAACACGCCGCGGCAGTCCGGATCCAGGTGGGGCGTCCGCTCGCCCATGAGATAGGGCAGGTAGAAGAGGTTTTCCGCCCCGATGGGAACCCGGGCCGCCTCCTGGTCCAGGAGGTCGTAGGGGTCCACGTCCAGCTGGAGGGCGGTTTGCATTTCCGGGAGGCAGAACTGGTCCCGGAACCACTTGAGGGACAGGCCGGCGCCCTGGGTCACGCCCATGACATGAAAGGACCCGGGCACTGCATGGCAGAAGGTATGGACCCGGCCCTGGGGGTCGATGGCCACCTTGTCCATGTGGGCGAATACGACGCCCGAGGTCCCGATTGTGGAGGACAGGATCCCTTCGCGGACAATACCGCTGCCGACGGCGCCGGCGGCCTGGTCGCCCGCCCCTGCGGCCACCGGCGTGCCGGGGAAGAGGCCCATGTCGTCGGCGGCCTGCTGCGTCACGCGACCGCTGACTTCGGGAGACTCCAGCAGCCGGCCCAGCCACTGGGGATCGATTTCCAGGGCCGACAGCATCTCGCCGCTCCAGTTGCGCCGGGCGATGTTCATCAGCTGCATGCCGCTGGCATCCGAGACGTCCGTGGCATACTCCCCCGTCATGCGGAGACGGACATAGTCCTTGGGCAGCAGGATCCGGCGGACCTTCGCATACAGCTCCGGCTCGTTCTTCTGCATCCAGAGGATCTTGGAAGCCGTAAACCCGGTCAGGGCGGGATTGGCCGTAATCTCGATGAGGCGGGCGGCGCCCACCCGGTCGGTGATCTCCCGGCATTCCGCGCCGGTGCGCTGGTCGCACCAGAGAATGGACGGGCGCAGGACCCGGTCCGCTGCATCCAGGGCCACGAGGCCGTGCATCTGGCCGGACAGGCCGACGCCCAGCACATCCTCGGGGCGGGCTCCGCTGCGGGCCATGACCTCCTTCGAGGTCTCGCAGGCGGCGGTCCACCAGGCTTCCGGATCCTGTTCGGCCCAGCCGTTCCGGGGCTGGGCCATGGGGTATTCCCGGACAGCGGAGGCCAGGGCGTGCCCGGCAGCATCGAACAGGACGGTCTTGGTGGAGGAGGTGCCGATATCGATCCCCAGCATGAGGCCCATGGGATGTCTCCTTCCCTGCGCCCCCCGTTGCGGCCGGAGGGCGACCTGCGTGAATGACTCCATTCTAAACATTGGCCGGACCGCTTTCAACCGACCGGGGCTGTCGATATGCTATCATGGCGGCAGAACGGTCTTCGGTTGCGTCGGAGGTTCCGGATGCCCCTGCGGGAAACGATCCTCGAATCCCTGGATTTCCCTGTGGAGGTGTTCGTCCAGGACAACCTCCGCTGTCGGTTCGACGTCCTGCCCCACTGGCATGACGGGTTCGAGATCCTGTACATGCTGCAGGGGTGTTGTCGGCAGCGCCTCGGGGACCGGTTTTCCGATCTCCGGGCCGGGGACCTGGTCCTGGTCCCGAACGGCGAGGTCCATGCCACCACCTGCGGACCCAGGGACGATGTCCGGATCCTCGTGGTGAAGTTCCTGCCCTGGCTTCTCCTGGAAGGCCACCGGACCCCGGGGGAGTTTTCGGCGATCCGGACGGCGCTTCGCCAGCCGGAGACCCCGGTCATCCACCTGGACGACTCCTTCCCCGACCGTCGGGTACTGGACGGCCTGTTTGCGGCTCTCCTGGCGGAGGCGGAATCCCCGACGCCGGTCCGGGAACTCGCGATCCGGGGACATATCTGCCTGCTGCTGGCCTTCCTCATCCGGCACGGACTCGTGGCGACGAATCCGCCGGAGGCCGGCTCCGCGGTCCTGCCGGATGCACTCGGTGCACTCCTGGCCCGGATGGAAGCCGATCCATCGGCGCCCCTGACGCTGGCCCAAGCCGCCAGCAGCCAGAACCTGAGCCCCTCCCATTTCTCCAGGACCTTCCGCCGGCTTGTCGGCCGCGGCTTCAAGCGCCACCTGGATGCCCTGCGGATCGATGCGGCGGAAAGGCGCCTGCTGCAGGACCCCGCCGACAGCGTGCTGTCCATCGCACTGGCGTCCGGGTTTGCTTCCGACGACTCCTTCTACAGGACCTATCGGCGCATACGGGGAAGACCCTTTCGCCGGCCGGCCTGCTCCCGGTGATCGGTTCCGCCCACATCGCAATAAGTGTCGGAATTCCGCCGTTTTTCGCCGCTCCTGGCGGCTTGGCTCCGGTGACAATGGGGACAGGGAGAGGAGGTCGTCGACATGGACATCGTCAAGCCAAGGGAACCGTTCAGTCCGGACTGGCGCCATGTGGAGGCGGCGGCGCGAAACCGGGAAGCCCGTCGTCTTCCCCTGTACGAGCACATTATCTGTCACGGCGTCATGGAAGCTGTCCTGAACCAACCGGTGGCCGGGCTGTTCCGGGGCTCGGACGATGACCTGCGGGAGGGCCTGGCCCGGACCTGCCGGTTCTTCCGGACCGTTGGCTATGACACGGTCAGCTTCGAGTGCTGCATCACGGACATCCTGCCCGGGGGCGGCGCCCTGGGCCGCCATGTCCAGGGCGTCATACGAGACCGGGCGGATTTCGAGCGGTATCCCTGGGACCGGATTCCGGACCTGTTTTTCGAGACCTTCTCCCGGCATTTCGACGCCCTGGAGTCCGTACTGCCCGAGGGGATGGCCGCCGTGGGCGGGCCGGGGAACGGCCTGTTCGAATGCGCCGAGGACCTGGTGGGCTACATGGACCTGTGTTACCTGGCCGCCGACGACCCGGAACTCTATGAGGACCTGTTCCGGACCCTGGCCCGGGTCCATACGGCGATCTGGTCCCGGTTCCTGTCCCGGTACGGCCACCTCTATTGTGTCTGCCGCTTCGGGGACGACCTGGGCTTCCGGACGTCGACCCTGATCTCCGCAGAGGACATCCGGCGACTGGTCATTCCGGGATACCGGCAGGTCATCGACCGGATTCACCAGGCGGGCAAACCCTTCCTTCTCCATTCCTGCGGGTGCATTTTCGATGTCATGGAGGACCTGATCGCTGCGGGAATCGATGCCAAGCACTCCAACGAAGACCAGATCGCACCCTTCCCCGTCTGGGTGGAGCGATACGGCGATCGCATCGGCAATTTCGGCGGGATCGACACGGATGCGGTCTGCCGCCTGGCCAGGGCCGAGATGCGCGAATATATCCACGATGTCCTGGCCCGGTGTGCAGGCCATGGCGGCATCGCCTTCGGTTCCGGCAACTCCATTCCGGACTATGTCCCGGTGGAGGGATTCCTGGCCATGACCGAAATTGTCCGGGAGTACCGGGGCGAATGAATCCGCTTCAATCCGGAAGGCGCCGGACGGCAGGACACATCCCCGCGGCCACGGGCGCCGCGGGGATTCGCCTTTTGCGGGTAATGCCTCAGTCGAGGAGTTCGATGGTCAGGTAGACATCGAATCCGAAGTCGCTGTTGTCCGACAACCGGAAGACGTGTTTTCCCCCATTTTCCAGGAACATGTCCCCGCCGATGGTCCAGTTCACCGTGGCCTGCTCGTTGGCCGATGTCGGGTCGTACTCCCGTGCGTAGGCCCTGAGCCGCAGGACCGCCTTGTCGAATTTGTAGAATTCGGTATCGAAGACAAAATCGATGGAATTGGGTTTGTATTTGTTGCAGTCGAAAATGCCGCCGACACCGGTTGACCACTCCCCGGACGTGGCCCAGCTGAAGACCGGCTGGTTCTCCGCCCCGATCATCGAGCCGGTTTCCGTGTCCCGGTTGCGGTTCCAGGCCGTGGCCCATACATTGAAGCGATCCATGTCCGCATTGTTGGATGCCCCCTCGTCGTCGGAGAGGGTACAGACGAACTTGTCGATGGTGATCCGGACCCGCTGCAGGAGCCGGAGGGGCCGGACCAGCGTATACTGGGAGGTCAGGGTGATCAGGGCCAGGGTGTTGTCCTGCAGGTGGCGGAACCGGTAGACCAGGGGCACGCCGGGCGAGCCGGCGCCGAATTCCTTGCTGGCCTTGATGACGTTGAGGAAGCCGTTGTACCCGGTTTCCAGTTCCGACAGGCCGGCCGTGGACCCGCCATAGACGACGGTCTGGATGCTGCAGCTCTGCAGGATCTGCTGGGTTTTCAGGTCCAGCTCCGCCTTGCCGCTGACGATGCCGTCATACGCGGCGTCCAGGGCCCACTTCATCTCCTCCATGGAGTAGTCGGTCTCGATGAACACATAGGCCATCATGCCGTAGCTGACGCTGGAGACGTAGATCGGCATGGAGCCGGTCGGGAAAGCGGACTCGATGTCGTCCATGCGCAGGCTGGGGGCCAGCATGTCCGCAGGGCTCGCCGGGGTGTCGATGTCGATGGAATAGTAAATCTGCTTGTAGGACGCCAGGATCTTGTTCTTTTTCGTGGTGCTCTCCCAGTTGAACTTGGTGTTCAGGCTGCCCGCCCCGTACTTGACATTCGCCCCCACCATCAGGCTCATCTGGGATTCATTGTAGACCTGGGCATACTTGAACTCCACCTTGGCCGGTACCCGGGTGTCCCCCACGATGGCGGTCTTGAGCATGTCGGCGATGCCCTGCCGGACGGTGGACAGCTTGGGATCCTCTACCACCTTGGTGATCGATTGGCCCGTGGCGGGGGATCCTTCCAGCGAGATCGAGAGGGTAATGGGCGCCCGGTCGACCGAAATGGGTACATAAACGAAGTCATGGGCCTCGTTGCCCCTCACCAGGCTGCCGGGCCAGATCACGTCGTCATTCAGTCCGAGGTAGACCACGTTGTCGATATTGTCCACAACGTCGTGCTTCTCGTACGTATACCGGAAATCGCCCTCGTCCTCTGTCGATGTGTCCGTGATCTCATCCTTCTCGTTGGCCAGCGGGACCACTTTGCCGGCCTCCGACACGACCGCCCGGATCTCGGCCTTCTCCTCGATCGAAAATTCGTCATCCTCGGGCGCCGTCGTGGCGGTCGGCTGTTTCGTGGGCGTTGCGGTTGGAGCCGGGCCTTCCGTGGCGGTCGCCCCGGGTTCCGTCGGCTGGGGAATGTCCGTCGCCGTCGCTTCGGGTTCGGGCGTGGCCGTTCCCTCTGCAACCGTTGTCGGCGTGGGTGTGGGTTGGGAAGTCGGATTTCCGGCGCAGGAAACCAGGAGCAGCGCGGAAACCAGCAGGAGCGACCAGGCAGAGACCAGGCTCCGGGCCGTCTTCATGCGATTCGCCTCCTTCAGGTGGCCATGTTCGCAGGCAGGATGGGTAGGTGGCGTGGGGCACAAAGGATGTTAATATTATATCACCGTTGCCAAGTTCTTGACGCAGATTCTTTATCCTCCCGTGCCGTCCGGATGCCCTGGCCGAGCTTCGCGAACGGAGTCGCCGGCTGCCGTTCCGGCCCATCCGCTCGACCCGGCTTCCCATGGCTTCCGGAACCATGCCCCAAAAAAAGAAAAACCCCGTAACCGTTGCGATTACGAGGTTTCCCGCTGGCTGCCGGACTAGGATTCGAACCCAGACAAACTGATCCAGAGTCAGTTGTGCTACCCTTACACAATCCGGCATCGTTCGGAAGCGATGCGGATTATACCATGACAGGATGCAGGAGTGCAAGCAGGATCCGGGATTCCGCACCGGATTCCGACAGTCGGGGGGGCATGTCCCCCACCCTCCGCTATAGTTCCTGCCGCTGGAACAGTCGAATGGCGATCCCGAGAAAGGCCAGGGTCCCGACGACACTGGTGAGCAGCATCCAGGGAAAATCGGCCAGGTGCCGCTGTCCAAGGAGAATGGAGGTCAGGACCGATGGCCAGGCCAGGGGGGATCCGTCCCGGAGGATCGGCAGCATGGACATGGCCGAAAGGACCAGGTAGCCGCCCACGGTTCCCGCGGCCGCCGCCGGCACGGACCTCGCCAGGGTGCTGGCCAGGATTGTCGCGGCCAGCAGGAAAGCCGAATGGAGGAAGACGGCCGCGCATCCCTGCAGCAGGTGATCATCGGGCCATGTGTCGAACAGGAGGTAGTTGTAATATGCAAAGAGGCCGAAAGCCGCAACGAGGCACAGGAGGACAACCAGCAGCAGGGCGGCATACTTGGCCAGGAGGAAAACGGAACGCGGAACGCCCCGGGTCAGCACCAGGACCGCATAGCCGCGGGTCTTCTCCTCCACGACGGTCCCCACCGACAGGAGGAGCAGCAGGAAAATGCAGTTCTGGGTCAGGTTCTTCGCCAGCTGGTCGAACGAATCCCGGACCGTCGGTTCGGGCATCGTGATGACCGGGCCGCTGCCCGGCGCCTGGCCGGCCATGAGGGCGGCAAGGATGTCGGGCATGTACCGCGCCAGGATCGGGCTCAGGATGGCAAACAGCGCGAACACCAGGACCAGGATCGGGGCCCGTCGGCGCCGGAAGGACTCCTTCCACTCTTTCCCGAGCAGGACAAGGAAAATCCTGGCGGCGGTCATGGCGTCACCACCCTTAAGAAAATGTCCTCGAGACTGGGTTCCAGGGGAGCGAACGAATCGAGGGAAATCCCCGTATCGGCCAGGAGACGGGGCAGCAGGATGCCCGCCCGAATGCGGTCACGCACCGTGAGGTCGACGGTCGTGTCGTCGACGATCCGGGCCCTGTCGCACCAATCGGTGGTGTCCGGCAAGGCTGCCAGCGGAGCGAGCCAGGGCGCACATCCCGGCTCGCCGGACGGATCGACGGACGGATGGGGGGGGTGGGCGCTGCCCACGGGGACATGCACCCGGACCCGGATGCCCTGCGTGGGAAAACGGGCCCGCAGCCCGGCCATGGTATCGTCCACCAGGCATCGACCCTCGTGCAGGATGGAAACCCGATCACAGACCCGCTCCACATCCGCCAGGATGTGCGTCGAGAAAAAAACGGTGGCGGTCCTCGACAGGCTGCCGACCAGGTCCAGGATCTCCTTGCGGCCGGATGGATCCAGGGCTGACACCGGTTCGTCCAACAAGACGAGCTCCGGCTGGTGGAAAATGGCCTGGGCCAGGCCCAGCCGCTGCTTCATGCCCCTGGAGAAGCTCCCGATCCGGCGTGTCTCGCCCGGCAGGCCGACCAGGTCCAGAAGCGCCCGGGACCGGGTCCGGATCTCCCGATGGGACAGTCCGCCAAGCCGTCCGCACAGGTCGAGGAATTCCATGGGACGGAGGAACGGATAGGCATCCGGCACATCGGGCAGGTACCCGATGCATTCGCGGCCGGCCGACGAACCGAAGGAGACCCGCTGGCCGAAGATGCGGATCGTTCCGGATTCCGGGCGCGACAGGCCGGTCAGGAGGCGGAATGTGGTGGTCTTGCCGGCGCCGTTGGGTCCCAGGAAGCCGTGGATGGCTCCCCTTGGAACGGACAGGGTCAACCGGTCCAGGGCCAGGCGGGTTCCGAACCGCTTGGTGAGGGAATCCACCGACAGGGCCGTGTCCCGGTCGGCTCCGGATGCATCGGGACGGCCGGTCATGCGTCGTCGCTCTTTCCGAACAGAAGGAAGGCGATGGGGCCGGCCAGGTTCACGAACAGGATGATGAACACCCAGCCCCAGCGGGGCAGGTGCTTCGGCGCTGCGTCGGAACGAAAGAGGACGACCAGGGCCCAGGCCATGAGCCCGACCTGGATCAGGACGGCCGGAACCAGGAGGGGCAACAGGGTGGAGAGTCGGAAGACATCGGCTTGCATGGGACTGCCATCCTTTCCTCAAGGGGATCCGCCGCGTGCAGGTGCGCGCTTTCGGATCATCCTCCACAATAATGGGAATGCAGGCCCCTGGCAAGCCCCTGTGCCAGGCGTCGGCGGAAGGCCGGATCCTGCAGGAGGGTCCGGTCGTCGGCATGGGTCAGGTAGGCCATCTCCACGAGGATCGCCGACACGTTGCATTCCCGCAGGACCGCGAAATTCCCGGACCGGATGGGATTCGGCACCCCCGGGAACAACTCCGGCGCCGCAGCCAGGAAGGCATCGTAGACAGACCCCGCCAGGCGTCGGCGGGTGGAGTCGTCATAATATTGATAGGCCGGATGGATCGGTTCCTTCTCTTTCATGTCGGGATCCCGGAAGGCGGCCAGCTCGTCCCGATATACGCTCCGGTTGGAGGACCAATAGATCTGGAATCCGCCCAGGGACGGGGAATCGTCCGCGTTGCAGTGCAGGGACAGAAAGACGATCTCTTCATGCTGCCGTCCGATGTCCAGGACGGTCCGCAGGTCGGCGGACGCCCCGATCCCTTCCATGAGGCCGCGTCCCCCGGATCCGTACGTATCCGAATTCAGGGACAGGACCGGGTCGAACAGGGCCAGGAGACGCCGAACCTCCTGGAGTCGTACGGGGTCCCGGCCCGATGCCTCCAGGGCGGCCTGGTGATGGAGCAGCACCTGCCGGTTCGTCAGGGCCGCCCGGGCATGGAGGGAAACCCAGCTGTCGGAGGTGCGGGTCAGGATCACGGATGCGCCCAGGAAGCGAAGCTCCTCCGCCAGGAACAGGGCCACCGACAGGTTGATGTCGGCCTCCCGGATCGCCGGCTTGCCGCCCTCCGCATAGCGGGCTCCGCTGTCCCGGCCGCCATGGCCCGGATCCACGATGACAGTCAGTCCCGCCAGGGCCGAAGGCCCATACGGGCGGCCAGCCAGGCCGCCCAGGGACGCGGCAAACAGCCGCGGCCAGGACGATTCCGCCGGCCACTTGCCAAAGGTACCGGGTTCGGGGGTTGCCGGGATGGATGTCGGCTGCCCTTCCGTCGGGGCTGGACCCTGTGTCGGTTCCGTCGGACGTGTCGAAGGCTCGGGCATGCGGGTTGGGGCCTGTGTTGCGGGTGGCGCGGCTGTCGTGTCCGAACCCGGGGTCGGGGTCGTATCCACCGTGGGCGGGCCTGGGGAAGGCAGCGCCGGATATAGGTATTCCGAGAGGCGGCCGCTGCCAAAAAGAAAAACCGACACGACCAGGAGAAGAAGGAATCCGCCGCCGGCGATCCCTGGCGCAAGGCGGCGTTTCGACCTCGCGCGTTTCCCGGAGACAGGCCGGCGGGAGGCGGATCGCCGGGAGGGACGAGGAGGATTCCGCTGTGCGCCGGTCATAGACCGATCCTTGCCTACTCCACCGTCACGCTCTTCGCCAGGTTCCGGGGCTTGTCCACATCGCACCCTTTGTACACCGCCATGTAATAGGCGAACAGCTGGGTCGGCGTCACGGCGAGGATCGGTGCCAGCAGGGGGTCCACGTCAGGAATCCGGATGATCGCGTCGCAGACTTCCTCCACCTGTCCGGCGGATTCGGGCGCGATGCCCAGCACGATGGCGCCCCGGGCCTTGACCTCCCGGATATTGCTGATCATCTTTTCCATCAGGGGTGTCTGGGTCAGGGGACAGACCACCAGGGTGCCAGGCTCGATCAGGGCGATGGTGCCATGCTTCAGCTCGCCGCCGGCGTATGCCTCGGAATGGATGTAGGAGATCTCCTTGAGCTTCAGGGACGCCTCCATGGACAGGGCATGGTCCAGACCCCGGCCGATAAAGAAGATGCTCCGGGCGTTGTAATGGTCGGCGGCAATGCGGGAAATGGCGTCCTGACAGGCCAGCACACGTTCCAACTGGGCAGGCAGGGCTGTCAGTCCCTCCGCCAGCCGTCGCTCCTCCCCTTCCGGGATGCGCCCCAGCAGCCGGGCGAACCGGATCGCCACCAGGTAGAGGGCGGCAAGCTGGGTATTGTAGGCCTTGGTCGAGGCCACGGCGATCTCGGGGCCTGCTGCGGTGTAGAGGACTTCGTCCGCCTCCCGGGCGATGGAGCTGCCCACCACGTTGACGATGGCCAGGATCCTGGCCCCCCGGCGCTTCGATTCGCGGAGGGCCGCCAGGGTATCCAGGGTCTCGCCCGACTGGCTGATGATCAGCACCAGGCTCCGGTCGGTCACGAGGGGATCCCGGTAGCGGAATTCGGACGCCACGTCCACTTCCACGGGAATCCGGCACAGCCGTTCCAGCAGGACCTTGCCCACCATGCCCGCATGGTAGGCCGTCCCGCAGGCGACGATGTGGATCCGGTCCAGGGCTTCCAGGTCGTCCCGGGTGACACGGAACGCGTCCTCCCGGACGAGGCCGCCCAGCAGCCTGGGGGACAGGGTGTCCCGGACCGCCCGGGGTTCCTCGTGGATCTCTTTCATCATGAAGTGTTCGAAACCGCCCTTTTCCGCGGCCTCGCTGTCCCAGTCCACATGGAACGGCGCCCGGCTCACGCCGGTCCCGTGGATGTCGAACAGCCGGACGCCGTGGGCCTGGACCAGGGCGATCTCCCGATCCTCCAGGATCAGGATCTCCCGGGTGTGTTCCAGGATCGCGGGGATGTCCGACGCGATGAAGTTGCCGTCCCGACCCAGGCCGAGGATCAGGGGGCTGTCCTTGCGGGCGGCCACGAACCGGTCGGGGGCGTCGGCGCACACGACCCCCAGGGCATAGGATCCCCGGATCTCGGCGATGGCCTTCCGGACGGCGACCAGCAAATCACTGCCGGCATCCTGTCCGTAATGGTACTCGACCAGGTGGGCGACGACCTCGGTGTCGGTTTCCGAGCGGAAGACGTATCCCCTGGCCGAAAGGAACCGCTTCAGCTCCATGTAGTTCTCGATGATGCCGTTGTGGACCACGGCGATGCGTCCGTTCCCCGATAGGTGGGGGTGGGAGTTCTCATCGCTGGGGGCCCCGTGGGTGGCCCACCGGGTATGGCCGATCCCCAGGTGGATGCCCGGCTGGGACAAGCGCCCGGATTCCCGCAGGGTCGCTTCCAGGTTGTCCAGGCGTCCCTGGCGCTTGATGACCGACACCTGCCCGTCCGACAGGAAGGCGACCCCGGCGGAATCATACCCGCGGTATTCCAGGCGGCGCAGTCCGCCCATGAGG
>JAKPNJ010000098.1 GCA_029548445.1 Bacillota bacterium
ATCAAGACCCTGAACCCGATGAAGCATGCCATCCGGCTCATCGAGCTGCGGAAGGACTATTGCGAACGCATCGCCACGGATTTCGACGTGGATGTATACAACGGCGACGGAACCAACATGGACCTGCTGGACCAGGCCGGATGCGGCGAATGCGACTTCGTCATCGCCATCACCGGCAAGGACCAGGTCAACCTGGTGGCCTGCGAAATCGCGAAGCGGCGGTTCGGGGTCCGGCAGACCGTGGCCAAGGTCAACAATCCGAAAAACATCGATATGTTCGTCAAGCTGGGGGTTGATCGTCCCGTCTCCAGCACCCAGGTCCTGGCGGACCTCATCGAGCAGGAAGTGGATTTCACGGGCATGCGGATGGTGCTGCGCCTGCAGGGAACGACCAAGTGCCTGGTGGAGTTCACCCTGTCCCCCAAGTCGACGGCTGTCGGGAAGAGGCTGCGGGAGTACACGTTCCCCGGCCAGTCCCGAGTGGTCGTGGTGACCCGGACCGATGGCACATCGGAACTGCCGGGCGGAGACCTTATGATGAAGGCCGGGGATGTCATGATCATGTCGAGTGATCAATCCCAGCTTGACGCCCTCTGGAAGCGCATGGTCCAGCCCTGACAACACGGGTGGGCGATCCGGGACCGTCCATGGAATGGAAAGGGATCAGACGTTGAACCTGAAAAGGACCACGTCGCCGTCCTGCATTACATAGTCACGGCCTTCGGAACGGACCAGTCCCTTTTCCCTTGCAGCCGCCATGGTGCCGCAGGCCTTCAGGTCATGGAACGCGACGACCTCGGCACGGATGAAACCCCGCTCGAAATCCGAATGGATGCTCCCTGCGGCAGCCGGTGCCCGGGTGCCGGCCGGGATGGTCCAGGCCCGGACTTCGGTAGGCCCTGCCGTAAGGAATGAAACCAGGCCCAGCAAATGGTATCCCGCCCGGATCATCCGGTCCAGGCCGGAATCGGGCAGGCCCATCTCCGCCAGGAACAGGGCCCTTTCATCCGCGTCGAGTTGGGAGAGCTCCTCCTCGATCCGGGCGCTGATCACCAGCATTTCCGCATTCTCCTCCTCCGCGACGCGGCGGACCGCCTCGACATAAGGGGAATGGGAACCCGCCGCCTCCGGCTCGGGCACGTTGGCGGCATACAGGACCGGCTTCGACGACAGCATCGGGAGTTCCGACACGGCGGGGTCGTCCCTCTCCGGGAAGGACCTGGCTGTCCGGCCGGCATCCAGGTGGACCCGCAGCCGTCCCAGGGTCTCGAGCTCCTCCAGGATCCTCGCTTCTCCGGACTTGGACGCCTTCCGCAATTTCTCGATCCGCCGGTCCAGGAATTCAAGGTCCGACAGGACGAGTTCCAGGTGGATGGTCTCGATGTCGCGCACCGGATCCGTGGCTCCGTCCACATGCACGATGTCGGTGTCGTCGAAGCACCGGACCACATGGACGATGGCGTCCACTTCGCGAATATGCGACAGGAACCGGTTGCCTAGGCCCTCGCCCCTGCTGGCGCCCCGCACGAGCCCCGCGATGTCCACAAACTCGATATGGGCCGGCGTCACCTTCTCGGGATGATGGAGCGCGGCCAGCCACTGCAGCCGCTCGTCGGGAACCGCCACCACGCCCACATTGGGCTCGATGGTGCAGAACGGGTAATTGGCAACGGCAGCCCCCGCCCGGGTTATGGCGTTGAACAGGGTGCTCTTGCCGACATTGGGCAGTCCGACGATTCCGAGACGCAGCATGGTCCTCACTCCTTTGACCTATGGATTGTACGATGGACGGGGCGGATTGTCGAGAAACCGCGCTGAAGGTCGCAAGAAGGCTTCGCCCGCCCCTGGGGCGATCCGGTAGGATGGGGTGGATCCGGCCGAATGGCCGTACGGGATCGGAAGGGAGCCCAGCATGAGCCGGTTCTGCAGGATCCAGACCTTCGCGCTCCACGGGATCGACGGGTTCCCTGTCATGCTCGAGGTATCGCTGCACGCGGGGCTTCCGTCCTTCGACATTGTCGGATGGGTCGGATCGGCCGTCCGGGAATCCAGGGAACGGGTCCGGGCGTGTATTCGAAATACCGGACATCCTTTTCCGGTGGGCCGGATCGTGGCGAACCTGGCCCCTGCGGACCTGAGAAAGGATGGTACCGGGTTCGACCTGCCCCTGGCCCTGGCGATTCTTTCGGCTTCCGGCGAGATTGGGGCCATGCCCGACGGATGGGCGGCGTTCGGCGAGCTGTCCCTGATGGGGGCCCTGCTCCCGGTCCGGGGCGCCCTGTCGATGGCCCTGGCAGCCCGGGACGCCGGCACCCGGGCGCTGCTGGTCCCGATGGACAACCTGGCGGAAATCGCCCGCGTCGACGGTCTTCGCATCGCCGGAGCCCACCACCTGGACCAGGTGGTTTCGATCCTGGCCGGCAAGGAGCCCGGCTGTGAGCCCGCAAGGGAAAGGGAGACGGATCGGGATTCTCCTTCGACCCGGGTGGATGCCGCGTCCATCCGGGGACAGCCGATGGCCTGCCGGGCCCTGGAAATCGCCGCCGCCGGCCACCATGCCCTCCTGATGGTGGGAAGCCCCGGGTCCGGTAAAACGAGCCTCGCCAGGATCCTGCCCTCCCTCCTGCCGCCGCTGGAGGAGTGGGAGCGGCTCGAGGTGGCCCGGATCCACGGGGCGGCGGGGATGCCGGACCGGGATCCGGCAGCCGGGGGGCTGCCGCCATTTCGTGCGCCCCACCATACCTGCACCCTGGCCGCCATGGCCGGAGGCGGCGCATCCCCCCGCCCGGGGGAAATGAGCCTGGCCCATCGCGGGGTCCTGTTCCTGGACGAAATGACGGAATTCGCTCCCCAGGTCCTGGATGCGCTGCGCACCCCCCTCGAGGAAGGAGAAGTCCGATTGTCCAGGTTTCCGGCGCCCTATCGGTTCCCGGCGGATTTCCTGCTGGTTGGAGCGGCCAATCCCTGCCATTGCGGCTTGCTGTATGAGGAACATCCGCCCTGCCGCTGCACTCCGGAGCAGCGGGATCGCCACTGGAGGCGCCTGTCCGGCCCCCTTCTCGACCGCGTCGATCTTTTTGTGGAAATGCGCCGGCTCTCGGGGGAGGATCTCGCCCTGACCCTCGAGCGGCCGGATCCCGTCTCGCAGGACACCATGCGGCGGATCCGGAACGCCAGGGAGCGGCAGAAGGCCCGGACCCCGTCCGGCATCCAGCCGGCCTGGAACGGCCGGATCCGTGAATCCCCCCTGGCGGATCGCCTGGTCATTCCCAAGTCCGTCTACCGCCATGCGGCCGACTGCGCCGATGCCCTCCACCTGTCCGTCCGCTCCTACCAGAAAACGTTGCGCGTGGCGCGAACCCTGGCGGATCTCGATGGAACCGACAGCGTGGCGCGATCCCATGTAGCCGAGGCGATTCAGTACCGCCTGGTTCGGGAGCGTGCCGGGGAGATGTCGCCATGAGGACGGCCACGCCATCGGAACGGCTGCTGCCGCAGCCCTGCGACCGGGTACCCCTGGGGGAATGGACACAGGACCCCGTCCTCCTGGGGCTGGTCGTCTCCCGGATTGTCGAACGGTCCGGCATGCAGGTCGGGTTCCTCGTGCCCGAGATCCGCAATCTGAGCCTGCTGGACATCGCCGGCAGGAAAGAACCGGGCGCCGGGCAGGCGCTCGTCCTGCCCGGGATGGACCCCGGCGGGCGCGACAGGGCCTCCATCCTCTCGATGCTGTTCTCCGGACCGGGAGCGGAACGGGAACTGGGGGGCCAGCTGGCCGCATGCCGGCGGCATGACATCCGGACGACCCTCCGGGGAGACCCCGATTATCCGTGGCGACTGGCCAGGATCCCGTCGCCGCCTCCCGTCCTGTATCTTCGGGGACTGGACTGGCGCTGGATCGAGGAAGACGCCCGGAACATCCTGCGGCTGTCCGTCGCCCTGGTCGGAACCCGGACCCCGACGGCCTACGGGCTGGAAGTCGCCAGGCGACTGGGCAAGGACCTGGCCGCCGCCGGCGTCACAGTTGTCAGCGGCCTGGCCCGCGGCATCGACGCCTGCGCACACCAGGCGGCCCTCGACTGGGGCGGACTGACGGTATCGGTCCTGGCCTGCGGCCTCGATCGGGTCTATCCGCCTGAAAATGCCGGCCTGCAAAAGCGAATTCTGGAAAAGGGATGTTCCCTGTCGGAATGGTCTCCCGGGGCGGTTCCCCACCGGGGCCGGTTTCCCGCACGAAACCGCATCATCAGCGGCCTGTCCGACGTGGTGGCGGTTCTGGAAGCGTCCGAGCGCAGCGGAACCATGATCACGGTTGAATGGGCCAATGAGCAGGGGAAGGACGTCATGGCCGTGCCCGGCAACATCACATCCTCCCGAAGTCGCGGCACCAACGCCATGATCCTGGATGGCACACCGCCGCTGACCGAGACCAGGGACCTGCTCGACCGACTGGAAACCATTGCCCGATTGCGGGCGGCCGCGGAAGGCGGGCCCGGCATGGCCCGGCCCCATGCAGTCCGAAGGACCGGCACAACCGAAGGGGATGGGAAAAGGGAGGGAAGGGGAGGCAGGCGAAAGGTTCCGAAGGGGCCCGACGGGGAGTTGCTTCGCCTGTACGACTCGCTTAGGGGCCAGGAATGCGGGCTTCCAAGGATCCTGGAACGATCGGGCATTCCGGTGGAACGACTCATGCCGCTCCTGGGCGGACTGGAGCTCGAGGGCCTTGTGACAAGGCGTCATGGCTGCTACTGGTTCGAGCCGGATCCCCGCCGCTGGGACCCCGCCAGGATCGAGGCCCTTTTGACACAGGAACCGGAAATATAATATAACCTTATTCGTGCCGCGGGGCAGGCCAGGCCGGGATCCCCGTCCGCATCCCAGGAGGAAGAATGGCAAGAAAGCTCGTCATCGTCGAATCGCCCGCCAAGGCCCGCACCATTGGCCGCTATCTCGGTTCCGAATACCGGATCGCCGCCTCGGTGGGCCATGTCCGGGACCTTCCCGAATCGAAGCTTGGCGTCGACGTGAAGAAGGACTTCGCTCCCCAATACGTCAACAAGAAGGGGAAGGAGAAAGTCATCCAGGAACTCCGGGACCAGGCGGCTTCTTCCGAACGCACCTATATCGCCACCGACCCGGACCGGGAGGGTGAAGCCATCGCCTGGCATATCGCCACCCTGCTACACATCGATCCTCGTGACGCCTGCCGCATCTCCTTCCATGAAATAACCCAACCGTCCGTTCGGCAGGCCATCGCGACGCCCCGTGCCATTGACCAGCCCCTGGTGGATTCCCAACAGGCCCGTCGCGTGCTGGACCGGCTGGTTGGATACGAGTTGAGCCCCCTCCTCTGGAAAAAAATCAGGAAAGGCCTTTCCGCAGGCCGCGTCCAGTCGGTAGCCACCCGGATGGTGGTGGACCGGGAGGCGGAGATCCTCGGGTTCAAGCCGGAAGAATTCTGGGTCCTTGTGGCCCTCCTGTCGAAAAAGGGTCATGCCCGGACCTTCCAGGCCCGGTTTTACGGCGAGCTGTCCGGCGGACGCCTCCGTCGGATCCGCCTGAAGACCGGACAGGAGGCGCAGCGGGTCCTGGAGGATGTGGACAGCCATCCTTTCGTGGTGCATGATGTCCGGAAGCAGAAAAAGAAGCGGCAGCCGGCGGCGCCCTTTACAACGAGCACGCTGCAGCAGGAGGCATCCCGCAGGATGGGCCTGCCCTCCAAGAAGACCATGAGCCTGGCCCAGCAGCTGTATGAAGGGGTCGACCTGGCTGGCGACGGGGCGACGTCTCTCGTGACCTATATCCGCACCGATTCCGTCCGGGTGTCGTCGGAAGCCGTCGAGGAAGCCCGGAAGCTGATCGCAACGCAATACGGAGCCGAATACCTGCCTGGAATCCCGCGCGTCCACGCCAATCGGAATTCCGCCCAGGACGCCCATGAAGCGATTCGACCCGCCCATTTCGACCTGCCCCCCGAGAAGGTCCGGTCGTCCCTGACCTCGGACCAGTACCGGCTGTACAAGCTGGTCTGGGACCGGTTCCTGGCCTCCCAGATGGCGGCTTGCGAACTGGAAACGGTCACGGCCGACATCGCTGCCGGCCGGCAGATATTCCGGACTACCGGTGAAACCGTCCTGTTCAAGGGGTACCAGGTCCTCCTGGACGAAGGGGTGCCGGAACCCGGCGATTCACCTGCGGAGGCCAAGGCCGACGAGGAGGAGGCCCCCCTGCGGGAACGGCTGCCGGCCCTGAAGACGGGAGAAACCCTGGAGCTCGCTTCCCTGAAGCCGGAACAGAAATTTACCCAACCGCCCCCTCGCTATACCGAGGCCACCCTGATCAAGGCTCTCGAAGAGCAGGGCATCGGACGACCGTCGACCTATGCGCCGATCCTGTCGACCCTGATGGATCGGAAGTATGTCGAGAAGGAGAAGAAATTCCTGCATCCGACGGAACTCGGGAAGGTCGTGACGGAGATCCTGAAGGAGCATTTCCCGGATATCGTCGATATCCACTTCACGGCGGAAATGGAAAATCGCCTCGACACTGTCGAGAATGGCGACCGCCCCTGGACCGAAATCCTGAAGGAGTTTTATCCCGGGTTCCACGGCCAGGTCGAGGCTGTCCTGAAAACGCCCGGGCGGGTCCGGATCGCCGACAAGCCGACCGGAGAGACCTGTCCTGCCTGCGGTCAGGGCGACCTTGTCATCAAGGAAGGCCGTTTCGGCAAGTTCACTGCCTGCTCCCGGTATCCCGAATGCCGCTTTACCCGGAACATCGCCCAGGAAGTCCAGGGCCGCTGTCCCCTCTGCGGATCCGGGCTCCAGGCACGCACCTCGAAGAAGGGAAACCGCTTTTATACCTGCGATCGCAAGGGGTCGGCCCCGGAATGCCCCTTCATTAGTTGGGACCTGCCCATCGAGGGCCGGAGCTGCCCGACCTGCGGGTCCTTCATGGTACTGAAGAATTACCGCGGCCGTCGATTCGCGAAATGCGGCAACAAGGATTGTCCAAGTCACCGGAAGGGCGAAAAGTCGTCCGGGATTGCGGAAGAACCGGGAACCGACGTCGAGCCGGCCGGCCACACCTCCCCATGACCGACGCCGGCCCGGAACCCCGCGCTCTCGTGGTCGGGGCCGGACTGGCCGGCTGCGAATGCGCCCTGCAGGCCGCTTCCCTGGGCTTGCTCGTGGACCTGGCCGAACAGAAACCTGGCAGGCGTTCGCCCGCCCACCACTCGGACGGGCTGGCCGAACTGGTCTGCAGCAACTCCTTCAAGTCCATGCAGCCGTCGTCTGCGTCCGGCATCCAGAAGGAAGAGCTTTTCCGGATGGGATCCATCCTCCTGCGCGTTGCCAGGGAAACCGCCGTTCCGGCCGGAAACGCCCTGGCGGTGGACCGAACCCTGTTTTCCGAACAGGTAACCCATCGGATTCGAACCCATCCGCGCATCCGCCTGGTCGAAGAGCGGATTTCCGATCTTCCGGATGACCGCCCCGTCGTCATCGCCACCGGGCCGCTGACGGACGGCCCTCTGTATGACCGGATCCAGGAGCTGACCGACTCGCCGTCGCTCCATTTCTTTGACGCGGCTGCCCCGCTGGTGCGGGCCGACACGATCGACCGCACCCTTGCGTATGCTGCATCCCGGTATGGCAAGGGCGGCGACGATTACCTGAATTGCCCCATGGACCGGGACACTTACGACGCCTTCGTCCGGGAACTCCTGTCCGCCCGGCTGGCGCCGGTCCAGGGCGCGGACGAGGGAACCGTGTTCGAGGGCTGCATGCCGGTCGAGACCATGGCGGCACGGGGACCGGAGACCCTTCGGCATGGCCCGATGAAACCGGTCGGGCTTCCGAATCCTTCTACCGGGCGGATTCCCCACGCCGTTGTGCAACTGCGGCAGGACGACCGGGCCGCCAGCCTGTATGGACTGGTGGGATTCCAGACCCGCCTCGCCTATCCCGAACAGGACCGGGTATTCCGAATGATTCCTGGCCTGGGCCGGGCCGTTTTCGAACGGTATGGCGTCATGCATCGCAACACCTACCTGGCGCCCGACGGTCTCCTGGACCATGACTGCCAGCTTCGGCCCGACCGCATGCGGATCGTGCGCCGGTACCCCCTGCTTTTCGCGGGACAGATCACCGGGGTCGAGGGATATGTGGAGTCCATCGCCTCGGGACTGGTCGCCGGATGGTCCCTGGCGTTCCTTGCCCATGGCCTCCGGCTTCCCGTCCTGCCCTCCACGACCCTGACCGGCGCCCTCCAGGCCTATCTCTCCCATCCGTCTTCAGGCTCCAGCCTCTCGCCGATGAACGCGAACCTCGGTCTCCTGCCCCCCCTGGCCGAAGCGCACTGGAAAAAGGCGGATCGCCACGCAGCCCTGGCCGAGCGGGCCATGGCCGATCTCGACCGGTTCCTGGCGCAGTTGTCATCCACCCTCGATTGGTTTAGTATGACGAATGGACGCGGATCGGAAGCGGTCCGCTGACGCGGGGTTCCCACCGCCAGGAGGTATGCATGGCCGGCTTTTTCGGACTGTTCGACTATACGAAGGAAGGACCCGGCATCCCCAAGGATGCGCCGCCCAAGGGTCCGTTCGCCACATTTTTTGATATCCTGGGCCGGAAATTCTGGAAAGTCGTGACGGTCAACCTGATGTTCGTTCTCCTGGCCCTGCCGGGAATCGCCCTGGCATTTTTCCTGTCCATGTACCTGTTGCCCACCCTGTTTCCGGGATTCGGGCTGGAAACCCTGAAGACCCTGCTGACCCAGGCGGGTCTCGAGGCGGAGAACCTGGACGAGATCGCCTCGCTCTTCATCCTGGTCGCCACCTTCCTCTCCGCCATGCTCCTGACGGGCCTTTCCTACGTGACCGTCGGACCGACCCTGGCCGGCGTGACGTATATCTTCCGCAACTACGCCCGGGAAGAGCATGCGTTCCTGTGGAGCGACTTCATCAAACACGCCCGATCCAATTGGAAACAATCCTTCCTGGTCTCCGTGCTGTCCACCGTGGTCGTGGTTGTCCTCAGCGTGAACTACGCGTTCTATGCCGGCATGGAAGCCCCGGAATTCCTCAAGGGGCTGTTGCTGGGCCTGATTGTCCTGCTTTTCGTCCTGGTCTCGGTGATGCTGATGTACATCTACCCCATGATGGTGACCTTCCGGTTGACCATCCGCCAGATGATGAAGAACGCCCTGCTGTTTTCCATCGCCCGGCTCTTCCCGAACCTCGGCATCCTGCTCCTGTCGCTGGTGCTCCTGTTTGTCCTGCCCGCCGCCCTTATCCTGTTTGCCGGCCAGATCGGGATGATTCTCGGCATCTTCTACTACCTGTTCCTGGCCTTCGGGGTCAATTCCCTCGTCGTCAACTTTTACGTATACCGGCAGCTAAAGAAATATATGATCGACCATGCCGCCTCCAATGAGGAGGAAGCCGATGCAGGGGAGATTCCGGACGAGATCGGGGATCGGACCGATTCGGACATTTCCGGGATCGCCGACGAATCGGCCGGTTCGGGACAGAAATAAGACCCGGGCTGATCCACCCGGGCCCTCCGGTTCGTTCTGTCCGTTTCGGGATCAGTCCCTGTCCGAGAGCTCCCTGACCAGGTCATCCATCGAATAGAGCCCCGCCGGTTTCCCCGCCAGGAAACGGGCGGCCTGGAGGGCACCCCGGGCAAAGACGTCCCGGGTCAGGGCGGCATGGCGGATCTCCAGGATTTCTTCCTCTCCTGCGAACATCACGGTGTGCTCGCCGACGATGCCGCCGCCGCGTACCGCCTGGATGCCGATTTCCCGACGATCCCGCGGACGGCGTTCCGCGTGGCGGTCCAACACATAGGGAATGTCGCCTCCCAGGCTGTCGCGGATCGCGTCGGCCAGCAGCAGGGCTGTCCCGGACGGCGCGTCCAGTTTTCGACGATGGTGGGCCTCGACGATCTCGATGTCGAAATCCTCCGCCAGCAGACGGGCCGCCCGGACGGACAGGCTCTTCATCAGGTTGATGCCCAGGGACAGGTTCGCGGAACGCAGGATCGGGATTGCGGCTGCGGCCTCGTCGACCATCCGGACATGCTCCGGGGAGAGGCCGGTGGTGGCTACCACGACGGGCAGGGACAAGTCCGTGCACATCGCGAGAAGGGCCGCCAGGAGAGAGGGGTGGGAGAAGTCGATGACGACATCGACGGCTATGCCGGATGCCTGGAAGAGGGCGGCATCAGGGAAGACAGGACAGCTGCGCGGTCCGGTCGGCAGGACCCAGTCCATGCCGGCGGCCACGACCGTCCGGTCCGGCATGGATTCGGCCATGGCCAGGACGACACGCCCCATCCGGCCCTCGATGCCATGGAGCAGGATCCGGACAGGCCGATCGCCCGGCATGGTCAGGCGCCCTCGACCAGGGGCAGCCCGTAGGCGGCCAGGGCCGACCGGACCTGGGACAGCCCGGATTCGGAGAGATCGCACAACGGCATGCGGCAGGCACCGACATCCAGTCCCATGAGATTGAGGGCGGCCTTGACGGGAATCGGATTCACGTCGCAGAACAGCGCCTTCACCAGGGGAACCGTGGCCAGTTGGATCCTTCGGGCGGTGACCACATCCCCGGCAAACCAGGCGGCCACCATCCGCTGGACATCCTCGGGAATCAGGTTGGCCATGACGGAAATCACGCCCTGTCCGCCGAGGGACAGCAGGGGCAGGACATGGCCGTCCTCGCCGGAATAGAGGAAAAAGTCGTCACCGCAGAGATGGGCGACTTCTGCCGCCTGCAGCAGGTTGCATTCCTTGAGCCCGACGATATTGGGGACCCGGGACAGGGCGGCAGCCGTCTCGGGTGCAATGTTGACCCCTGTCCTGGACGGGACATTGTACAGGAGGACGGGGAGGGACGTGGCGGCGGCGATGTCGCTGAAGTGTCGGATCAGGCCGCGCTGGGAGGCCTTGTTGTAATACGGCGTTACGGACAGGATGGCATCCGCCCCGATGGATTCGGCCTCGGCTGTCAGGAAGACCGCATGACGGGTGTCGTTGCTGCCGGTTCCGGCGATCACCGGGACCCGGCCATCGACGGCTTCCACGACACAGCGGATCGCAGCCAGGTGTTCCTCGTCCGGCATGGTGGAGGCTTCGCCTGTCGTACCGGCCACCACGATGGCCTGGGTTCCGCCCCGGACCTGCCGTTCGCAAAGGAAGGCGAGGGTGTCCGTGTCGACTGTCCCGTCCCGGAAGGGCGTCACGATGGCGACGGCGGATCCCTGAAAGATCGGCGTTCTCATGGGTGGACCTCCTCCGGATGTGCAGGGGACAAATGTCCGATTTGGGTTTCATGATAGCACCCGTTTCGATTGCGCGTCAATCGAACCCGTGCTATAGTTGAACACCATGAAAACCAGCGACTTCTCGTACGATCTGCCGGAACACCTGATCGCCCAGCACCCGCTGGAAGATCGGTCCGAGTCGCGTCTCCTTGTCCTCGACGGGCGCACAGGGGCCATCCGCCATGACTGGTTCCGGCGGTTTCCCGACCTCCTGGAACCCGGCGACTGCCTGGTCCTGAACGATACCCGGGTCCTGCCCGCCCGCCTGACCGGCACCCGGGAGGGAAGCGGCGGCCGTGTTGAATTTCTGCTGCTCAGGCGCCTGGACCAGGATCGGTTTGACGTGCTGGTCCGGCCCGGCCGACGCTTGAAGGAAGGCGACCGGGTCGCTTTCCTTCCGGGAACACCCGGCGAGGGCGGGCTGTCCGCCCAAATCCTCGAGCGGACGGCCACGGGGGGCCGGATCGTACGGTTCGAATACAGCGGGATCTGGGAAACGGTACTGGACCGGGCCGGCACCATCCCCCTGCCGCCATATATCCGGGAACCCCTGGCGGACCCGGAACGCTACCAGACAGTCTATGCCAGGGAGAACGGCTCCGCTGCGGCCCCGACGGCCGGCCTCCACTTCACGCCGGAAGTCCTCGACCGAATTCGGGACAGGGGGATTCGAACGGCCTTCCTGACCCTGCATGTGGGTCTCGGAACCTTCCGGCCCGTCCAGGCGGAATCGGTGGATGACCATCGGATGCACGAGGAATCCTTCGTCCTGCCAGCCGATGTCGCGGACGCCGTCGCCGAGACGAGGCGCCGCCACGGCCGCGTCGTGGCGGTGGGTACCACGACCTGCCGCGTCCTCGAAACCATGGCCCTTCCCGATGGAACCGTCCAGCCTGGCGCCGGGACCACCCGCCTGTTTCTGCGCCCGGGATCCAGGTTCCAGTGTGTTGACGCCCTCCTGACCAACTTCCACCTGCCCCGGTCCACCCTGCTCATGCTGGTGTCGGCCTTCGCCGGTCGGGATGCGGTCCTCGGCGCCTACCGGGAGGCCATTGCCCGGGAATACCGTTTCTTCAGCTTCGGGGACGCGATGTTCCTGTCTTCCAGAAGGGAGCCCGGCCATGACGCAGGCACCTGATTCCGGCCCGGGTCGATTCCCGGTCCGCTATGAACTCCTGAAGACCTGCCGCCAGTCCGGGGCCCGGCTCGGCCGACTCCATACGCCGCACGGCTGTTTCGACACGCCCACCTTCATGCCGGTGGGGACCCAGGGAACCGTCAAGGGCATTTCCACGGACGAACTGCAGGAGATGGGCGCCGGCATCCTGCTGTCCAATACCTACCATCTTTGGATGCGGCCCGGCAGCGACCTGGTCCGGGAGGCCGGGGGACTCCATCGCTTCATGGGATGGACCGGCGCAATCCTGACGGACAGCGGCGGCTTTCAGGTCTTCAGTCTCGGCGAGCTCAACCGGGTCCGGGAGGAAGGCGTCGAATTCCGGTCCCACATCGACGGATCCCGCCACCTGCTGACCCCGGAGGTCTCCATGTCGGTACAAGCCGATCTCGGCGCCGACATCGTCATGGCCTTCGACGAATGTACGCCCTGGCCTTCCGACGAGGCGACGACCAGGCAGTCTCTCGAACGGACCACCCGGTGGCTGGAACGCTGTGTCGCCTCCCAGGCGAATCCCGGATCCCAGGCCCTGTTCGGCATCGTCCAGGGAGGCACCTTCGAAGCCCTCCGGCAGCAGAGCGCCCGGGACATCGTATCCTTCGACCTGCCTGGATATGCCATTGGCGGACTCAGTGTCGGGGAACCCGGCGAGTTGATGTACCGGATGCTGGACTGTACGGTCCCCCTGCTCCCGGCGGACCGGCCCCGTTACCTGATGGGTGTCGGCACGCCGGACTACCTGGTCGAGGCCGCCATCCGCGGCATCGACCTCTACGACTGCGTCCTGCCCACCCGAATCGGCCGAAACGGCTCGGTCCTGACCTCCCGCGGCCGGATCATCGTCCGCGACGCCCGGTATGCCCGGGATTTCGACCCCATCGATCCCGAATGCGGGTGTCCCGCCTGCCGGAACCATTCACGGGCCTATATCCGCCACCTGTTCAAGGCCGGCGAAATGCTGGGACTCCGGCTGGCCTCCCTGCACAACCTCTGGTACCTGATGAAACTCGGGGCCGACATCCGCCAGGCGATCCGGGAGGATCGGCTCCTGGATTTCCGGGACGAGTATTTCGAAAGGACCGGATACCATCGGCGACGTCCGCATTGCGATTCTCCGGCGGTTCCTGTATGATAAATTACCGGATCGGCCGCAACCCATGGCCGACATGCAAGGAGGTCGTTCCATGAACCCCTTCGCCCTTTTCCTTACGACAGCGACACCCCAGGAAGTGGATCCCATTACCTCTCTCCTGACCATGGTGGTCCCCTTCGGCCTGATGTTCGCCTTCCTCTATTTCTTCATGATCCGTCCCCAGAGAAAGAAGGACAAGGAACTCCGGGCCCAGATCAACTCGATGATCGTGGGCGATGACGTGGTGACCATCGGGGGGATCATCGGCCGGGTCGCCAACATCAAGGATGATGAGATCACCATCCAGACCAGCGTCGCCAAGACGCTCGTTACGGTTCGGAAAAGCGCCATCAGCCAGGTCCTGAAGAAAATCTCCGACGAGTGACGGTCCCCGCATCCCGGACCGCTTCCGGCGCCTGGAAGACGCATATAGTCATGAGGAGGGTTGATCCATGTCCCACATCCGGACCGTCGCGACACCCAGCGTGAATCCGCCCAAGGGCGGCGTCGCCTGCGGCGAATGCCAGACATCCTGCCAGTCCGCCTGCAAGACCAGCTGCACGGTGGCCAACCAGAAATGCGAAAATCCCCATCGCTGATTCCGGTCGTTCGGGCCGGAACGGCTTGAATCCATCGGGAATTGGAGTCCGAAGGGAGCGAAGGGCGCCGCCCGGACGCTCCCTTTTGAATCCATCGGCGGCATTGCCCTGAACCGGAGGCAATATCTTGCTCCACCTGTATGAACTCCATGGGGACCGACTCGCCTTTGACAGCGAGAGCGGTGCCCTCCACCTCCTGGATCATGTGTCATGGGACGTGCTGTCCGCCTGTGCAGCGTCCGGCGGTCCACGGCCGGACCCTGTGCGGATGGCGGCCCTGGAACGGAAATTCGGATCCGAGGCAGCGGCCTGCCTTGACGAGGCGAATCGCCTGGTCGCGGACGGAAGCCTGTTCCGGCCAGCGGAGCAGGTGGATTTGTCGCACCTGTATCCCGAAGATCCGCCGGTCAAGGCCATGTGCCTCCATGTATCCCACGACTGCAACCTGCGGTGTGCCTACTGTTTTGCCGGAACCGGCGACTTCGGCACCGGTCGGCGCCTGCACATGACCTCGGAGACGGGCCGGATGGCGGTCGATTTCCTGATCCGGGCCTCCGGACGCCGTGTCAACCTGGACCTGGACTTTTTCGGCGGCGAGCCTTTGCTGAACTGGCCCCTGGTCGAGGAACTGACCCGGTACTGCCAGGTCCGCGGGACGGAATCCGGCAAGCGAATCCGGCTGACCCTGACGACCAATGCGACTCTCCTCGACGAGAGAAAAATGGCCTTTCTGGACGAGCATATGGACAATGTCGTCCTGAGCCTGGACGGACGGCCGGAAATCCACGACCGCATGCGCCCCCGGGCCGGCGGACAGCCTTCCTGCCATGACGTAACGGAACGGATCCTTGCGTTCCTCCAGCGCCGAGGGTCCCGCCAGAGCTATGTCCGGGGCACCTTCACACGGATGAATCCGGATTTCGACCGGGATGTCCTGCATCTTGCGTCCCTCGGCATCACCGCCATCTCCATGGAGCCCGTTGTGCTGCCGGACGGCCATCCCCTCGCCCTGGGACAGGACGACCTGCCTGCCGTCGAGGCGGCCTATGACCGCCTGGCCCTGGCCATGGACCGGATGCGGCAGGAGGGAAGGGGTTTCCGGTTCTTCCATTTCGACATCGACCTGGAAGACGGGCCCTGCGCCCTGAAGCGGCTCAAGGGATGCGGCGCGGGGTGCGAATATGTCGCCGTGACACCGGATGGAGACATTTACCCCTGCCACCAATTCGTGGGCGAGACCCCGTTCCGGCTCGGAACCCTGCGGGACGCCATGGCGTCGGACAATCCCCGATCCACCCTGGATCCGTCCCTTCGCCGCCGGTTTGCCGACCTGCTGCCGGCATCCCGTCCGGAATGCCTGTCCTGCTTCGCCCGCCGGTTCTGTTCCGGCGGATGCGCGGCCAATTCATACCACGCATCCGGCGACATTCGCGGCCTGTACCCGCTGGGATGCGCCCTTCAGAAGAAACGGCTGGAATGCGCCCTCTGGCTGAAGGCCAGGGAAGGGTGCCACAAGGAGGAATCCGCATGATCTTCGCATTCAGGGGCAGGACTCCCGTTCTCTCGGACGGCGTCTACATCGCCGAAACCGCCGCCGTCGGCGGCGATGTCACCATCGGCCCGGACAGCTCCGTCTGGTTCGGTGCCTCCGTACGCGGAGACGAGGCGCCCATTCACATCGGCGCCGGCAGCAACATCCAGGACTCCGCGTCCGTCCATTGCGACGAGGGGATCCCGTGCGTGATCGGGAACCATGTGACGGTCGGCCACAATGCCGTCCTCCACAGCTGCCGCGTCGGGGACGGCACCATGATCGGCATGGGAGCCATCGTACTGAGCGGCGCCGTGATCGGTCAGGGATGCGTCGTGGCCGCCGGCAGCGTGGTCCGTTCCGGTACGGTGGTTCCGGACGGCATGCTGGTGGCCGGGGTTCCGGCGGTCGAGAAAAAGGCCGTCGATGGGGAGACCCGGCGCGCCAATCTCGCCAACGCGGAGGAATACATCCGCCTGTCCCGGGAATACGCCCTCGAACACCCGGATTTCTAGGGGCGACCCTCAAGGGAGGTTCTGCGTGGTCACGATCCGCGACATCATGAAGGACGAGGAGGTCCATGCCCTCCTGGAAGCGTCCTCGATCCAGATGACGGCCCTTGGATATACGGAGCACTCGTTCCGGCATTGCCGCCTCGTGTCCAACAAGGCCGGAGAGATCCTCCAGCAGCTGGGGGAATCGGAGGATGAAGTGGAGCTCGCCCGGATCGCCGGATACCTCCATGACATCGGGAACGCGGTGAACCGGGCGGAGCATGAGCAGACCGGCGCGGTCCTGGCCTACGGCATCCTGGTGCGCAAGGGCATGCCCTACCGGGACGCGGCCCGGATCATGATGGCCATCGCGAACCACGACGAAAAGGTCGGGACCCCCGTCAGCCATTTCGCGGCGGCCCTGATCCTGGCGGACAAGTCCGATGTCCATCGCTCCCGGGTCACCAATCGGGATCCCGCATCCTTCGACATCCACGACCGGGTGAATTACGCCGCCACACGGTCCTCCCTCCGGGTCGACCGGGACAGGCGGGAAGCTGTCCTGGACATCGAAATCGAGACGGACCACAGCCCGATGATGGACTATTTCGAGATATTCCTCCACCGGATGAAGCTGTGCAGGACCGCTGCGGAATTCCTGGAACTGACGTTCCGGCTTGTCATCAACGGGACCCATTTCCTGTAGGCCGGCCGCTTCCGGCCGCCCCGGACTCCCCGGCGGTCGCTGTGTGAAGGAATCCTTTCCTTTCAAGCGAATCTATGATATGGAGAACCGCTTTGGAGGTGTGGGCGTGACAGGACGCCTTTTCCCCGATACGCTGGTCGACGAGATCAAGAACCGCAACGACATCGTGTCCGTTGTGGAGCAATATGTGCGCCTGGAAAAGAAAAGCACCCAGAACCTGTTCGGCCTCTGCCCCTTCCACAGCGAAAAGACGCCATCCTTCAGCGTGTCTCCAGGCAAGCAGATCTTCTACTGTTTCGGATGCAACAAGGGAGGCGACGTGGTCCGATTCATCCAGGAGATCGAGAAGGTGGAATATCCGGATGCGCTCCGTCTCCTGGCGGAGCGGGCGGGGATCCAGGTTCCCGAGCCGGAGGACGAGGCCTATCGGCAGCGGTCAGCCCGGAACCGGACCATCCTGGCCGCCCTCGTGGAGAGCGCCCGTTATTTCTACACCGCACTCAACGGTCCCGAAGGCGAAGCAGCCCGCCGATACCTGGAGCGGAGGGGTTTCCAGCCGGGAACGGTCCGCAAGTTTGGCCTGGGATTCGCCCCGAACGACCGGAGGGGCCTCCGCGGCCACCTGGCCGCCAAGGGGTACGACGACAGGCTCCTGGCGGAGACCGGTCTCTTCCGTATCCGGGAAGGCACGCAGGAGCCGTCCGACCTGTTCCGGAACCGCCTGATGTTCCCGATCCTCGATGTCATGGGACGGGTCGTGGCGTTCGGCGGCCGGGTCCTGGACGACTCCCAGCCGAAGTACATCAATTCCCCCGAATCCCCTGTCTATGTCAAGGGCCGCCATCTTTATGCCCTCCAGATCGCGAAGAAGACGAAGGAACCCCATCTCGTGGTCGTCGAGGGCTACCTGGACGCCATCGCCATGCACCAGGCCGGCATCGACTGTGCGGTCGCCTCCCTGGGAACCGCCCTGACGGAGTCCCAGGCCCTGTTGCTGCGACGATATTCCGAGGATATCGTCATCGGGTACGACGCCGACGCTGCCGGGCAGCGGGCGGCCCTGCGAGGCCTGGACATCCTTTCCGGCAAGGGATGCCGCGTCCGGGTGCTCGTGATCCCCGATGGCAAGGACCCGGACGGGTATATCCGCAACCACGGGCCCGAACGATTCCGGGCCCTGCTGCAGGATGCCATGCCCCTGCTGGATTTCCGCCTGTATACTGCCGAGAGGGCCAGTACCCGGAACGGGATTCCCGACATCCTGGCGTACCAGGACGCCGCCTGCGATATCCTGGCCCGGGAGGAAAACGCGGTCCTGAGGGAGTTGTACGCCTCGAAGATCGCCGATCGGTGCGGGGTTTCCCCGGAAAGGGTCCTGCAGGAAACCGAACGCAGGATCGTTCTGTCCCGGGAAGGCGCATCCGCGGCCGCCCCGACGGTTCGGGAACGCCCCCCCGCACCCGGGCCCGCCGGGAAAGAGCCGGAAGATGCGGACGACGCCGCCGGCAAGGAAGAATTCCTGCTCCTCTGCCTGCTGGCGCACTCTCCGGACCTGTTGGAACGGATGTCGTCCCCGCCGGTTCCCGAGGACTTTTCCCGCGGGGTCATGCGGTCCCTGGCCGAGGAAGCCCTGCCCCGCATCGCCGATCGCCGGCTGGATATCGCGGACCTGGTCCGGCTCGGGGAAGGAAGGAAAATCCGGGGGCGTCCGGTGGCGGACCTGGTCGCCCGGGGAAGCATGCAATTCCATGAAGACGCACCGGCCGGCGAGCTCCTGGAGACGGCGGAACGCCTGCTTCGAAAGACCAGGACCCTGTCGCTTCGATCGAACCGGGACGCGCTCCTGTCCCGGCTGGCCGGAACCCCCGACAGTGGGGAAGACGCCCGCCGGCTGCGGGACGAACTCAGGACTGTCAACCAGAAGATCGCCGCGTTGCGGGAATCATGATCCCGATGCACACCGTCCGACGGACGGATGGAAGGAGGAACCCATGTCGAACGACAAGAAGAAGGGCCTGATCGGTGAACTGGTGGAAAAGGCCAGGGCCAAGAACAACCAGATCTCCTACCGGGACGTGATGTCCGCGGTGGAAGCCTCGGACACCGACCTGGAACAGGCCGACAAGATCCTGGAGAAGCTCGAGTCCCTGGGCATCGAGGTGATCCCCGACACGACCGTCGAGGAGGAAGTCGCGGTCGTCGACGTCGACCTGGCCCTGGCCGACAGCGTGGGCATCGACGACCCGGTCCGGATGTACCTGAAGGAGATCGGGAAAGTCCAGCTCCTGACGGCCGAAGAGGAAAAGGAACTGGCCATGGCCATGCAGAACGGCGACGAGGATGCCAAGAACCGCCTGTGCGAAGCGAACCTTCGCCTCGTGGTCAGCATCGCCAAGCGGTATGTCGGCCGCGGCATGCAGTTTCTCGACCTGATCCAGGAAGGGAACCTGGGGCTGATCAAGGCGGTCGACAAGTTCGACTTCACCAAGGGCTTCAAGTTTTCCACCTATGCCACCTGGTGGATCCGGCAGGCCATCACGCGGGCCATTGCGGACCAGGCCCGGACCATCCGGATCCCGGTCCACATGGTGGAAACCATCAACAAGCTCATTCGCGTCCAGCGACAGCTGATCCAGGAACTCGGCCGGGAGCCGGAAGCCGACGAGCTGGCCAGGGAGATGGGCATGTCCGTGGACAAGGTCCGGGAGATCATGAAGATTTCCCAGGAACCCGTATCCCTGGAAAAGCCCATTGGCGAGGAAGAAGACAGCCACCTGGGGGATTTCATCCCGGACGACGACGCGCCGTCCCCGGCGGACCAGGCGGCATTTACCCTTCTCAAGGAACAGCTCATGGAGGTCCTGAAGGGCCTGACACCCCGGGAGGAGAAGGTCCTGCGTCTGCGGTTCGGCCTGGATGATGGCCGGGCCCGGACCCTGGAGGAAGTCGGAAAGGAATTTAACGTGACCCGGGAGCGGATCCGCCAGATCGAGGCCAAGGCCCTGCGAAAAATGCGGCATCCCAGCCGCAGCAAGAAGCTCAAGGATTATCTCGACTGATGATCGGCCGCCTTCCCGGGATTCCGGAGTTGTCCCCGCGTCTTCGGGGCACAGCCGGGCTCGTGCCGGCCTGCGACCGGCTGGTCGACGTGGGATGCGACCATGCCTGGCTGGCGATCCACCTGGTCCTGGAAGGCCGGTGCCCCGTGGCCGTGGCATCCGACCTGCGGGAGGCTCCGGCAGCCAGGGCCCGTCACAACATCGTCCGGGCCGGCCTGGAAGGCCGGATCCAGGTGGAAGTGGCCCCCGGCCTGGCCGGCGTGTGCCTCCAGCCGGGTGATTCGGTCGTGATCGGCGGCCTGGGGGCCGTCGAGATCGCAGAGATCCTCAGGGCGGCCCTCGTCGGCCTTCCTTCCTTTCCTTCGGTCGCCGCCGTCGTGCTCCAGCCCCAGAAATCGGCGCCGCTGCTGCGTAACAGCCTGTATCGGATGGGATTCCATTTCGTGGATGAGGCCCTGGCCGAGGAACGGGGACGGATCCACCCCATCCTGTCAGTTCTACCCGGGGAGCCAGTCCCGGAACCGGATCCGCTGGATTGCCTGCTGGGGCCGATCCTGAGGCGGAAGCGCCCGGCCCTTTTCGGGAGATATGCCCTGAGGGAAATGACCCTGCTGGCTCGCCGGATACATGGGATGGAATCTGCGTCGTCCTCCGGAGCGGGACGACGTCCTGGCGAATTGGATCCGGCCGAAGGTCGACGCCTGCTTCGACTGGCGAAGGAGCTTCTGGAGGAGGAGGGAAGGGCATGAATGGTTCCGTCATCCCCGAAACACCGGGATCCGCACCCGCGAGGGGCCGCGAGGGACGCCTGGAGGACCTTTTGCGCACAATGGAAGAAATCGCGCCCGCCAGTCTCGCGGAGGACTGGGATCCGGTCGGGCTGCAGGTCGGCCGGCGCCAGGGTCCATGCCGTTCCGTCCTCGTGGCCCTGGACGCAACCCCGGAGATCCTGGGGGAGGCGGTTCGCATCCGGGCAGACCTGGTGCTCGTCCACCATCCCCTCGTTTTTTCTCCCCTGGCCCGGCTGGACCTGGACCGCCCGTATGATGCCCTTGTGTCCGGGTTTGTTCGGCAGGATGTGACCGTTTTCGCGGCCCATACGAACCTCGACGCCTGCCCCGGCGGGGTGGCCGAGGCCCTGGCCAATGCGCTTGGCCTTCCGGAAGGCGGATCCGTCCCCGTGGTGGTTCGTTCCTGCGCCGCATGCCGATTTCCCGAGGGCTCCGCGGGACATGGCCGGGTAGGCGACCTCCCCGGTGTCCTGCCGTTCCCGGACTTTTGCCGCTTCGTCCGGTCGCAGCTGGATTCCCCGGGGCTCCACCACCTGGGGTTCGGGCCGAGGCCGATTCGGAGAGTCGCCGTATTCGGGGGGTCTTTCGACGGGGACTGGATCCCCGACGTGGTCCGTTCCGGCGCCGACGCGGTGGTGGCGGGAGAGATCCGCCACCATGACCTCCTGGACCTGGCGCGTCATGGCATTCCGGGAATCGCGGCCGGTCATGATTGTTCGGAACGGGTGGTGCTGGAACCCCTGGCTGCCCGGCTTGCCGGCCTGCATCCCGAAATCCGGTTTGCTGTCGCGCCGGCCATCGGCTATACTTGATCTGTTTTCCGAGCAGGCCGGACAATCGCGGAGGATGTGCCGAAAGGCCTCCTTCGAGGAAAGTCCGGGCTCCACAGGGTCAAGGGCGCCGGGCAGTTCCCGGTGAAGGCGACTTCAAGGAAAGTGCAACAGAAAGGTACCGCCGGTCTTCGGACCGGCAAGGGTGGAAAGGTGAGGCAAGAGCTCACCAGCGGCCCGGTGACGGGTCGGCTGTGCAAACCCCGCCCGGAGCAACACCGCGGAGGGACGGATCGGGAGACCCGCCGGTCCCGGGGAGGTGGCTTGAGGCCGTCGGAAACGGCGGTCCCAGACAGATGATTGTCCTCGACAGAACCCGGCTTACAGGCCTGCTCGGAAAGCGCCGAAAATCGGGATCCCGGGAGGATGAAGCATGAACGCAGCCGATGCATACGCCGCTCGAGGCGTCTCGGCCACCAAGGACGATGTGAAAAAGGCCGTGTCGGGGCAGTCCGGCGGGCTGTTTCCCGGTTCGTTCTGCAAGATTGTCGAGGACCTGGCGGGAGATCCCGACTGGTGTACGGCGGTTCATGCCGATGGGGCCGGGACCAAGTCGTCCGTCGCCTACCTGATGGTTCGTGAAACAGGAGACCGTTCCTGGTACGAGGGAATCGCCCAGGACGCCCTGGTGATGAACACCGACGACCTGGCCTGCATCGGGGCCACGACGGGGTTCCTCGTTTCCAACACCATCGGGCGGAACGCCCACCGGGTGGATGGTCCGTCCATCGCCGCGGTGATCTCGGGATATGACGCCATGATCGAAAGGCTTCGGGAAGAAGGCATCGACATCCGGATGACAGGAGGAGAGACGGCCGATGTCGGAGACCTTGTCCAGACGATGATCTGCGATTCCACGGTCGTCGTCCGGATGCGTCGGCGCGACGTCGTTTCGGCCGCGAACATCCGTCCCGGCCATGTCCTGGTCGGGCTGGCCTCCTTCGGGAAATCCCGCATGGAACGCCGCGAAAACTCCGGCATCGGCTCCAACGGGATGACCGCTGCCCGCCACCTTCTCCTCAATCATGAATACCTTGAGAAGTACCCTGAGACGGTGTCCGCGACCCTGTCGCCGAACCTGGCCTATTGCGGCCGGTATCGGCTGTCCGATCCGCTCCCGGGATCGGGCCTGACGGTGGGAGAGGCCCTGCTGTCCCCGACCCGGACGTACCTGCCGCTGGTCCGGGATCTCCTTTCGGCTCTCCGGGGATCGGTCTCCGGCCTGCTGCACTGCACCGGCGGCGGCCAGGCCAAGTGCAGGGATTTCGGGTCCGGCCTGGTCTATGTCAAGGACCGCCTCTTCGACCCGCCGCCATTGTTCCGCACCATCCTGGAATCCGGCGCCATCGAGCCCAGGGAGATGTACCAGGTCTTCAACATGGGGCATCGGATGGAAATCGCCTGCGAACCGGCCGCCGCCGACCGGGCGGTGGCCATTGCGGCCTCCCACGGCATCGAGGCCCGGATCATCGGCCATGTGGAATCCGGAACGGGGATCCCCGGCAACCGGGTCGTGATCCGGTCCGGGTCGGAGGAGTACATCTATTGATCCGAATTATCGGATGTGGTAACATCAATTGGATTTTATCGGAACACCCCAGGCGCGGCTTCCGGCTTGTCCAGCCGTCGCGGCGCCTGAGGGCACGACAGGAGGAACAATGGACATTCAATCGATGACCAAGAGCGAGCTGATCTCGACATTCGGCCTTCATGAGGGCGATACGGGATCCCCGGAAGTCCAGGTGGCGATCCTGACCCAGCGGATCAACCACCTGACCGAACACCTGAAGGTCCACAAGAAGGATTTCCATTCCAGGCGGGGCCTATTGATGCTGGTCGGCCAACGGAGAGGTCTCCTGGGATATTTGCAGCGGATCGACGTGGAGCGCTATCGCGCCATCATCGAGAAGCTCGACCTGCGCAAGTAAGCCGGACGGCCGACGGCCCGGGATCCCCGATCCCGGGCCGGGCCGTTCCATCGACATCCGAAGCGGTGCTTTTCCCTACATCGGCCCACAGGCCGGATGGACGTGGAGGGTAGGCTGCGAGCCCGAAGCATTCGGACCCGGATCCTACAAACTACGTCCTCCGGAATGGAGGGACCCGGGATCGCGATGGACGCGGTCCCACGCAAGATTGGAGCAGATTTTCATGGAAAAAACCTTTACCACCACCCTGGCCGGCCGGCCGCTGGTTGTCGAAACGGGCCGCCTGGCCCAGTTCGCCAACGGCTCCTGCCTTGTCCGCTACGGGGACACGGCCATCCTGTCTACCGCCACCGCCTCCGCCAAGCCCCGGGACGGCATCGACTATTTCCCGCTGAGCGTCGATTACGAAGAGAAGATGTATTCCGTCGGCAAGATTCCCGGCGGGTTCATTAAGAGGGAAGGCCGCCCCACCGAAAAGGCCGTCCTGACTTCCCGGAACATCGACAGGCCGATGCGCCCCCTGTTCCCGAAGGACCTTCGGAACGACGTGTCCGTCGTCAACCTCGTCCTCTCCGTGGACCTGGACAATTCCCCCGAGATCGCGGCCATGATCGGCAGTTCCATCGCCGTCTCCATTTCCGACATCCCGTGGAACGGCCCCATCGGCGGCGTCATTCTCGGCCTTGTGGACGGCCAGGTCGTCATCAACCCCACCGAGGCCCAACGGGCCGGGAGCGACATGCATGTCACCCTGGCCGGTACCGCCTCGAAGGTGACGATGATCGAGGCCGGCGCCAATGAAGTGCCTGACGACGTCATGATGGACGCCGTGATCCAGGGTCACGAAGAAATCCGGAAGATCTGCGCCTTTATCAACGGCATCGTGGCGGAGATCGGTCGCCCGAAATTCGGGTATGTCTCCTCCGACCTGCCGGACGGGATGTTCGATCTCGTCCGGGACTTCGCCTACGATCGCATGCGCCAGGCTGTCCTGTCGGATGACAAGTCCGTCCGGGACGCCAATGTGGCTGCCCTGGCCGCCGAAACGGAAGTCCATGTCCGCTCCGTCCGGGAGGAATGGCTGCCCCGGGTCGGGGATGCCATATACCAGCTCGAGAAAAAGGTGGTCCGGGAATATCTGTTCAAGGAACATCGCCGGGTGGACGGCCGCGCCATCGAGGCGATCCGGCCCCTGTCCGCCCAGGTGGGCCTGCTGCCCCGGGTCCATGGATCCGGGCTCTTCCAGCGTGGGCAGACACAGGTCCTGACCTCCGTGACCCTGGGCCCCCTGTCCAGCGCCCAGATGCTCGACGGCCTGGACAACGAAGAAGAAAAACGCTACATGCATCATTACAATTTCCCGGGGTACAGCGTCGGCGAAGCCAAGTCGCCCCGCTCGCCCGGACGCCGTGAAATCGGCCATGGCGCCCTCGCGGAGCGTTCCCTGGTCCCGGTCCTTCCGTCCGAGGTCGATTTCCCCTATGCCATGCGCCTCGTGTCCGAGGTGCTGATGTCCAACGGCTCCACGTCACAGGGGTCCGTTTGCGCCAGCACCCTGGCCCTGATGGACGCGGGTGTGCCGATCAAGGCGCCTGTGGCGGGCATTTCCGCCGGCCTCATCGTCAACGAACGGGACGAGAATGATTACCTCGTATTCATGGACATCCAGGGGATCGAGGACTTTTTCGGGGACATGGACTTCAAGGTGGCCGGTACCGAAAAGGGCATTACGGCCATCCAGATGGACATCAAGGTGGACGGCCTGTCCTATGACATTCTGCGGGATGCCTTCGCCCTGACGCAAAAGGGACGGGTCCAGATCATCCGGGACGTGATCCTTCCCTGCATCGCCGAACCCTGGCCCGAGCTCTCCCGGTACGCACCGAAGATCGTCCAGATCCAGATCGAAGTGGACAAGATCCGGGAAGTCATCGGCCCCGGCGGCAAGATCATCAACCGCATCATCGCGGAGACCGGCGTCCAGATCGATATCGAGGAAGACGGCCGCGTCTTTGTGGCCACTCCGGATACGGACGCCGCAAATCGCGCCATCGCCATCATCCGGGGCATCGTCAGCGAGCCCGAAGTCGGCGCCGTATTCCGGGGCCGCGTCACGCGCCTCATGACCTTCGGCGCCTTCGTCGAGTTCCTCCCCGGAAAGGAAGGCCTGGTCCACATTTCCAAGGTCGACTGGAAGCGCATCGAACGGATCGAGGACGCGGTGGCGGTCGGGGACACGGTCGATGTCAAGGTCATCGAGATCGACAACCAGGGACGGATCAACCTTTCCATGCGGGATTGCAAGGAAAAGCCCGAGGGGTACATCGAAAGCGAGTCCGATTCCAGGGGACCCTGTCCGGAACGCCGTGGCGACCGGGACGGGCGCCCGGGCGACCGGAGAGGCGGCGGGGGCGGGGGGTTCCGGCCCCGTCGAGATGACGACCGGCCGCCCCGCAGGGATGACGATCGGCCGCCCCGCAGGACCGACGACCGGCCGCCGCACAGTGACGACCGGCCACGGCGCGACGACAGCGCGGGCAACCGTGATTCCGGAGGCCGCGATCCGGGGGGCCGTGAACATCGGCACCACCGGGAAGTCTAGCCTTGTTTACAGCATTCGGCGGGTATGGTACAATCCATCCCGCTGCAGCGGGGTGTAGCTCAGGTGGCTAGAGTGCTTGCTTGGGGTGCAAGAGGTCGCAGGTTCAAGTCCTGTCACTCCGACCAGTAACGACAGCGGTTCTCCGGATTCCGGGGGACCGCTGTTCCATTGGAAGCGGCGCTTGCGGGCCCGGCCGGAACGGACAGGAGCCCGACCGGCAAACGAAAAGGGGAGGTTTCGGATGGAGAGGATGATCGATCGGACAGCCGGATATGTCATGCACCCGGGACGGGATGTGCCGCCTGACTGGAACCGGCTGGACCTGCCGGAGCGCAACCGGGTCCCGGCACGGGCCTCCCTCGTGCCGTTCCCCGACGAGGCTTCCGCCCTGTCGTCACGGGATTGTCGGAGGAGACGACAGACCCCGCGGCATGTCTCCTTGGACGGAGAGTGGGATTTCGCGTGGTATGCGACGGCCGCCGACCTGCCGGAGACCCCGTCGGAGCCGGAGGAGGGGTTTGAAAGAATCCGGGTGCCCTCCTGCTGGCAGACAACCGGTCATGACCGGCCCCACTATACAAATGTCCGTTATCCGTTTCCGGTTGACCCGCCCCATGTGCCGGACCGGAACCCGGCCGGCCTCTACCGGAGGCGATTCATCCATCGGACCGACCCCGGCCTTCCCGGCGTGCGACTCGTTTTCCAGGGCGTTTCATCGGCCTTTCATGTCTTTCTCAACGGCATATGCGCGGGATACAGCCAGGGAAGCCACATGACCTCCGAATTCGACATCGGAGCCCTTTTGAAGGATGGAGAGAACGAGCTCCGGGTCGTTGTCTACAAGTGGTGCGACGGGTCCTACCTGGAAGACCAGGACATGTTCCGGCACAGCGGCATCTTCCGGGATGTCTTCCTTCTGTACCTGCCCCCGGTTTGCCTGCACGACCTGCAGGTCCGGACCCTGGCAAGGGGGGAGGAATGGGACCTGGAACTCGTCGCCGACATCACGGCCCTGGCCCCCCTCGAATCCTGCCGCCTGTCCGTTCGCCTGGAAGCGCCCGACGGCAGCGCCCTGGCCAATGGTTCGAGATGCGTCCCCCTGGCCCCCTGTGCGGACGGACAATCCAGGTACCGGGCGCCTGTCTCGGCTGATGGCCGGGTCTCCCTGGTCCTGCAGGCCGGCCGCGCAGCCGCCTGGTCCGCGGAGGAGCCGGTGCTCCATGAACTCGTTCTGCTCCTGGCCCTCGGGGAGGGAGAGGCACAACGGGTGGTGGAAGCCCACAGGACGGCCGTCGGCTTTCGGACCGTCGATATCCGGGATGGAATTTTCCACATCAACGGCAAGCCCGCCAAGCTGCTGGGCGTCAACCGCCACGAAAGCCATCCCGAAAAAGGGTTCGCCGTCGACATGGACGACATGCTGCTGGATATCCGGCTGATGAAGCGAAACCATGTCAACACGGTCCGGACCTCCCATTATCCCAACGACCCGGCGTGGCTCGACCTGTGCGATACATACGGCCTGTACGTGGTGGACGAGGCTGACCTGGAATGCCACGGCATGGACGCCGCCCCGCAGGGCCTCGATTCCCTGTCCTGCGATCCCGGCTGGAAGGCGGCCTTCCTGGAGCGGATGGAGCGGATGGTCCTGCGGGACCGGAACCATCCCTCGGTCATCCTGTGGTCCCTGGGCAACGAATCGGGGCATGGCCCGAACCATGAAGCCATGGCGGATCTGGCCCGCCGCCTGGATCCGACCCGCCTGGTCCATTACGAGGGTGCCTGCCGGTCCGAGCGGGTCGGGTATGACATGGTCAGCCGGATGTATACGCCTGTAGAAGAACTCCTGGCGGAGGCCAGGGCAAGCCGTCACGGGAAGCCGGTCTTCCTATGCGAATATGCCCATGCCATGGGGATCGGGCCCGGCGGGCTCATGGAGTACGTGGCGGCCTTCCTGTCCGAACCGCGGCTCATGGGCGGATGTGTCTGGGAGTGGTGCGATCACGCGATCCGCAGGACCCTGGCCGACGGGACGGCCTGGTTTGCCTATGGCGGCGACCACGGGGAATTCCCGCATGACGGGAACTTCTGCGCGGACGGCCTCGTTCGGCCGGACCGATCTCTCTATTCCAGCCTTCTGGAACTTCGCCAGGCCTACCGGCCGTTCGATGCGGACCCCATTCCCGGAGAGCAGCCGGGCATCCGAATCCGAAACCGACGGTTCTTCCGGGACCTCTCGGACCTGGATTTCGTCCTGGAAACCGTTCGGGACGGGGAGGTCATGGAGCATCGCCCCCTGGGCCGCCTTCCGGTTCCGCCCCAGGGAACCCTGGATGTCGGGTATGCGATCCCGGCGGCAGAGGAAGCCGGGAACCGACCCGGGCTCATCCTGCGCCTTGTGGCCTGCTTTGCCGTCGATACGGACTGGTCCCGGGCCGGGGACGAGGCCGCTTTTGTCGAGTGGCCCGTCGAAGCCGGGACGACCGGGTGCCGGCCTGCCGAAACGGACAGTGAACCCGCGGCCTTCTCGTCGTCCGGATCCGCACCCCCGGCACCGATCCCAATGGGACACCGGTGGGTCGTGGAAGGGAATGGCGCGCGATTCCTGTTCGATCGACTGGCCGGAACCCTGGAAGCTTGGTCCGTCGGGGGCTTCGACCTGTTGGCCGGACAGGGGAGATCCGCCCTCTCCATCCGGGAATCGAACCTGGCTCGGCCGGCCTCCCTGCCCCCCCTTGTCGCCGGCCCAAGGCCGTCCGTCTGGCGGGCGCCGCTGGACAATGACATGCACATTCGGCGCCAATGGGAATCCGCAGGGTATGACCGGCTTCATGTCCGGGTTGACCGGGTCGGGACATGGACGGAGCGCGATTTCCTGGCCGTCCGGTCCCGGCTCTTCCTGGCGCCGGTCTTCCTTCCGCCGGTCCTGGCCGTGGACCAGGAGATGCGCCTGTCTGCAGGCGGCGCCCTCTGCATCCGAATGGATGTGCAGCCACTCCTGGACAACCTGCCGCCATTCCCAAGGCTCGGCATCCGGCTGCTGCTTCCCGAAACCCTTTCCCGGGCAGAATGGACCGGACTGGGCCCCCATGGGTCGGCGCCCGACATGCAGCTGTCGGTCCGGACCGGCCGATTCTCGATGGAGGTCGACCGGATGGGGGAAACCTGCCTGAAACCCCAGGAGAATGGAGTCCGGAGCGGGACCCGGCGGCTGATTCTCGCCGACATCCACGGCCAGGGCATCGGGATCCGGTCCGACGCTCCTTTCCTGTTTTCCGCGCGAACCTGCACCGTCGAGGAACTGGCCGCCGCCGCCCATCCCCACGAAGTGCCGAAACGGGACTTTATCGAGCTGTGCCTCGACGCCGCCTACCACGGGATCGGCAGCAGCAGTTGCGGGCCCCTGCCCTGGCCGCCGTATCGACTGGAGCCGGCACCCCGGTGTTTCACTTTCTGGCTGGAACCGACCGGATTCCGAAGCGGGGAGTCCTGACGCCGAATCGAGGCGCGGCAGGTCCACCCATGACAGGCAAGCGAAAGGCGGTGCCGTGCGGCACCGCCTTTCTGGCAGGGGAGACAGGAATCGAACCCGCAGCAAACGGTTTTGGAGACCGCTACTCTACCAATTGAGTTACTCCCCTTCGAACGAGTGAAAGTATACCCTTCCCGTTTGCGCCCTGTCAAGATGAATGGTATGATTTGCTTGATATGACACGCTTTCGGCCTGTTTCGGATGCGAAGCGGACAGGCCGTTTCAGGAGGAAAGGGAGGATGGCCGGATGCGGATGCTCTTCGTAGGGTGCGGGAACATGGGATCGGCCCTGGTCCGGGGCATGGTCGGCAGTCGGGTGGTCCGGCCGGATGACCTGGCCCTCCTGGACATCGACATTCCCAGTGCCCTGAGGCTGGCCGGCGAAACGGGGGCCCATGTGGCAGACTCGCCGGACAAGGCCCTGGCCGAAGCCGACATCGTGCTCCTGGCCATGAAACCCGCCCAGACGCTTCAATGGCTTTCCGGCATGCGGTCCCGCCTGACCTCCACCCAGGCCGTCCTGTCCATTGCCGCCGGGGTTTCCCTGTCCTCCCTCCGGGACGCCGCCGGACCCTATCCGGTCCTGATCCGCGCCATGCCCAATACCGCCGCCCTGGTGGGCGAGGGCGTGACGGCCCTCTGTACGGAAACGCCGTCGGCCGGTGCCGAGGGTCCTTCCCCGGAACGATGCCGCCAGGTGATGGAGAAAGCCAAGTCCCTGTTGTCTTCCGTAGGCCTGGTGGTCGAGGTGCCGGAAGACCGCATGGACGCCGTGACCGGCCTGTCCGGCAGCGGTCCGGCCTATATGATGCTGGCCATCGAAGCCATGGCCGATGCCGGGGTGGCCCTGGGCATCCCCCGGGCCGATGCCATGCGGATGGCCGCCCAGACAGTCCGGGGAGCCGGCAGCCTCGTCCTGTCCACCGGCCAGCATCCGGGCGTACTCAAGGACCAGGTCTGCTCCCCCGGCGGCACCACGATCCAGGCCATCCGCACCCTGGAGCGTCAGGGATTCCGCTCCGCCCTCATGGAAGCGGTCCTGGCCTCCGCCGAGAAATCGGCGGCGCTTTCCGGAAAACGCAAGGAGTAGGAGACGGTGCAGGAGGTCGACATCTTTACGGATGGCGCCTGTTCGGGCAATCCGGGACCCGGCGGGTGGGCCTCCATCCTCCGCTCCCGGGGAAAGGAAAAGATCCTGTCCGGCGGCACTCCCTCCACCACCAACAACCGCATGGAACTGACCGCCGCGATTTCCGCCCTCCAGGCCCTCAAGGTCCCCTGCCGCGTCCGGATTCACAGCGACAGCGCCTACCTTGTTTCGGCCTTTACCCAGGGATGGCTGGAGGGTTGGAAGCGGAACCGCTGGCGGAATGCCGCCGGTGATCCGGTCAGCAACCAGGACCTCTGGCAGGAACTGGACCGGCTGGCCGGTGTTCATGCCATCGAGTGGGTAAAGGTCCGGGGCCATGCCGGCCACGAGGAGAACGAACGGTGTGACCGCCTGGCCGTGGACGAGATCCGTCGCATCCGGGGAGACGGCACGATCGCCGCAGAAACGCCGACTGCCGACAAAACGGGGGGAGAAGCATGAGCGATCCGTTCCGGGGTCCGGAACTGCCGAATGAACCCACCCTGTCGTCAAACCGGGTGTTCGGGGGGCGGGTCATCGCCGTGGACGTCCTGACCGTTGGGTTGCCCGACGGGCGGGAAGCGACCCGTGAAGTGGTCCGCCATCCCGGCGGTGCCTTCGTCGTGCCAGTGGATGCCAGCGGTTCCGTGTACCTGGTGCGCCAGTTCCGGAAGCCCCTGGACCGGGAAACCCTGGAACTGCCGGCCGGCAAGCTCGATCCGGGCGAGGATCCCCTGCGGTGCGCCATCCGGGAATTGCGGGAGGAGACCGGCCTGGTTGCGGACGATGTCTCGTCCCTGGCAGCCTTCCATACGACTCCCGGTTTCTGCGACGAGCGGCTGTACGGATATCTGGCCACGGGCCTTTCCCACGGACCATCGGAGCCGGATGCGGACGAGCATGTGGCGGTGGTCCGGATCCCCATGGCGGAATGCCTCCGGCTCATCGACGAAGGCCGGATCGACGACTCCAAGACCGTCATTGGCATCCTCCTGGCCGACCGACGCCTCCGGGACGGCGGCCGTCCTGCGGCAAAAGGAGGCTGACCCATGGCCGTCGACCGACCGGACCGCACCCGTGAAGTGGTCGGAGTCCTGTATCTGGCCGCCGCGGCCCTGGCCGCCGTTGCCTTTTACCTGCCGGCGGCTTCCGGCCGGATCGGCGAGTGGCTTCGCCATACCGGCCTTGGCCTGGTGGGGGTCGCAGGATTCGCCATTCCCGTCATCCTGCTGTATATGGCGGTAGATTACCTGGTCGAGCGCGAAAGCGCCGTCAGCCGTTCCCGGTTCGGACCCGTGACGCTGTTGATCCTCATGGCGGCGGCCCTGCTCCATGAGTTGACCATGACCCGTCCGGAGGCCGCCGCGGCCTTCCGGACCCTCTGTACCATCCCCCGGCCCGGAGACGGGACAGCCGGCACCCTGGTCTCCGCCGTCAAGGCGATGGAAACCCTCTGGAGCCTCGGCATCGACCCGTCCCGCCTGCAGGTGCCCGGCACACTGCTGCCCGGCGGCCTTGTCGGCGGCCTCGTGTCCCTGGCTTTCCACGACCTGGCCGGCCCGGTGGGGTCTCCCATCCTCCTGGGAGCCGTGGCCCTGGTCCAGGTCGTCCTGGTTTTCGACATTTCGATCTCTTCCGCCCTGACAAAAACCCGCAACCGGGTCGACCAGGCCATCCGGCAGGGGGTTGCGACCCTGAGGGAGGGTGCGGCCCGCCGCGGGGGATTCGACATGCTGGTGGGGAACCAGCCGCTTCCGGACAAGCCGGCCGACGGGGGAAAGAGGCGGGGACGTCCCGGTGCGGAAACGGCTGCGGCCGTTCGGGAATCCCCCGCCGCCAGGAGCGGGGAGGAACCCCAGGCGAAAGGAAAGCCCTCCATGGAGGTGCCGTCCTTCCTGAAGGTTTTCTTCCGGGATGCCGAGAACGGAGGACAGGCGGCCGCGCCGGAAGCGGCCGAAGGGGAGGCCGGCGGGAACCCCGGGATGGAGAGCCGCGGAACCGCGCCCATCCCGGTCGAATCCCACGAGGACTATGCCAGTGATGCGCCGGTGGACCTTCCCGCGTCCGGACCCTCTATCCGCCCCGCCCGCCTGTCTCCGACCTTTTCGGCGCCCTCCGGGCCCTCCCAGGCCCAGGAACCCGGGTCCAGGGCCGAAGCGGCACCGGCCCGAAAGCCTGCCGATGTCCCGTCGCGACCGGCCCGTCCCTATGTCCATCCCCCCATCGAGCTGTTGGCCAACGAGCCGCCCAGGAACCTCCGGGCTGCGGCGTACACCTACGAGTCCCTCGGCAGGAAGCTCGAGGAGACCCTGGCCAGTTTCGGCCTGGCCGCCCGGGTCGTCAATATTACAGCCGGCCCCGTCATTACCCGCTTCGAGCTGACGCCGGGCCCCGGTGTCAAGGTCTCGCGCATCGTAAGCCTGGCAGACGACATCGCCCTGAACCTGGCCGCCCTGGGCGTCCGAATCGAGGCGCCGATCCCCGGCAAGTCCGCCATCGGCATCGAGATTCCCAACAAGGAAACGGGAACGGTCATGCTGCGGCGCCTGATCGAGTCCCCGGAGTTCCAGGCACAGAAATCCCCCCTGTCCGTCTGCCTGGGACGCGACATCCCAGGCGCACCGCTGGTGGCGGACCTGGCCCGGATGCCCCACCTGCTCATCGCCGGCGCCACGGGTTCGGGAAAATCGGTCTGTCTCAACGCCATGCTCCTGTGCATCCTGTTCAAGGCCACACCGGACGAAGTCCGCATGATCCTCATTGATCCCAAGGTCGTGGAATTGTCGGCCTACAACGGCATCCCCCACCTGCTGGCCCCCGTCGTCACGGATCCCAAGAAGGCGTCCAATACGCTCAATTGGTGTGTCCTCGAGATGACCAAGCGATACGCCCTCTTCGCCGAGCGGGGCGTGCGGGATCTCTCTGCCTTCAACGCCCAGGCGGCCACCGACGGATATGAGCGCCTTCCCCTGATCCTCATCGTCATCGACGAGCTGTCCGACCTCATGGCCACGGCTCCCACCGAGGTGGAGGATTCCATCGCCCGCCTGACCGCCATGGCCCGGGCCGCCGGGATGCACCTGGTCATCGCGACCCAGCGGCCGTCCGTCGACGTGATCACCGGGGTCATCAAGGCCAACATCCCGTCGCGGGTGGCCTTTGCGGTCTCGTCCCAGGTCGACTCCCGGACTATCCTCGACATGGCCGGCGCGGAAAAACTGTTGGGGAAGGGCGACATGCTGGTCTTTCCCATTGGGTCCGCCAAGCCCGTCCGGGCCCAGGGCGCCTTCGTTTCGGACAAGGAAGTGGAACGGGTGACGGAGTTCCTCAAGGCCCAGAACATGGCGGGATACGACGCGGATACCGCCGAGGCCATGATCGCCGCGTCCCAGACCTCTTCCACGGAAGACACCGAGGATGCCGACGAGCTGCTGCCCCAGGCGCTGTCGATCGTTGTGGAGACAGGATACGCCTCGGTATCGCTGCTCCAGCGGCGCATGAGCCTTGGATATCCCCGGGCCGCCAGGCTGGTGGACCGGCTCCATGAAAAGGGCTTCGTCGGACCCTTCGAAGGCAGCAAGCCACGGAAGGTCCTGATTTCCCGGCAGCAATACCTGGAGCTCAAGGCCAGGGAGGGAGGCTGACCCATGGCCTTCCTGCCGGTCCGTCGAAGCGACATGGAGGCCCGTGACTGGGATTCCCTCGATTTCCTGTTTGTTACCGGAGATGCGTACGTCGACCATCCGAGCTTCGGCGCCGCCCTCCTGACAAGGTTGCTGGAGTCCGAAGGCTATCGGGTCGGGGTTCTCGCCCAGCCCGACCCGTCCCGTCCGGACACCTTCCTGGAAATGGGGATCCCGCGGCTGGCTGTCCTGGTTTCGTCCGGTGTCGTGGATTCCATGGTCAACAACTACACGGCCGCCCGGAAACCCCGCCGGGACGACCGCTACTCCCCGGGCGGAAAGGGAGGACGCCGTCCGGATCGGGCCCTGATCCGGTACTGCGAAGCGATCCGTGCCGCCATGGGGGATGTGCCGATCGTGGTCGGCGGCCTGGAGGCGAGCCTGCGCCGGTTCTCCCATGATGATTACTGGTCCGGCCGGGTGCGGCGCAGCGTGCTCCAGGACTCCGGGGCCGACCTCCTTGTGTTCGGCTCCGGCGAAGGACCCCTGCTGGAAATCGCGGACCGGCTTGCTTCCGGCATTCCGGTCCGGAAGCTGACCCACCTGCGGGGCACCTGCGTGCTGTCGGATGTGGATTCGCTTCCCGCCGCCATGCGCGCCTTCCTCGATGCCCATTCCCCCTGGGAGACGGTGCTGGGGCCGGTTCCGCCGCGGGCCGACCTGTGGCGGGGATTGCCTTCCGACGACCGGCATGTGCTGCTGCCTTCCCACCGGGAAGTCTCCGCGGATCCTCTGGCCCGGGCCGTGGCCTTCCGGGCTGCCCTCGCGGAGCAGGACCCGGCCGCAGGCCGTGTGCTGTTTCAATGGCAGGACCGGAAGGTGCTGGTCCAGAATCCTCCGGCCAAGCCCCTGGATTCCCGTCTCCTGGACCGGGTCTATGCCCTGCCCTATGAGCGAAGGGCCCATCCCGCACATGAAGCGGAAGGCGGCGTACCGGCCCTTGAAGAGGTGCTGTTCAGCCTGGCCAGCCACCGGGGCTGCTATGGCGGCTGCAGCTTTTGCGCCATCTCCATGCACCAGGGGCGCCTGGTCCAGCCGAGAAGCGCCCACTCGATCCTGGAGGAGGCCCGGGCGATGACCCGGGATCCCCGGTTCAAGGGGTACATTCACGATGTCGGCGGACCGACGGCCAATTTCCGGCAGCCCGCCTGCGCCCGCCAGCGGGCCGGATCGGCCTGTGCCCATCGCCGCTGCCTGGTTCCGGCCCCCTGTCCCGAACTGGAAGTCGACCACCGGGAGTACCTGGAACTCCTGGCATCCCTCCGGAAGCTGCCGGGGGTCCGGAAGGTGTTTATCCGGTCGGGTGTGCGGTTTGATGTGCTGCCCCTCGACCCCCATCCCGGCGAGTTCCTGGAGGCCCTGTGCGCGCATCATGTCAGCGGGCAGCTCAAGGTGGCCCCCGAGCATGTGTCGGCCGGCGTCCTGTCCCGGATGGGAAAGCCCGGGCCCGAGGCCTACGAGCGGTTCTGCCGGGAGTACGAGCGCATGAACCGGACTCTCGGGAAAAACCAGTATCTCGTGCCCTATTTCATGACCGGCCATCCCGGCTGCACCCTGGAGGACGCCGTGGAACTGGCGCTCCATGTCCGGGACCGGCGGGTCATGCCGGAGCAGGTCCAGGACTTCTATCCCACACCCGGAACCGCCTCGACGATCATGTACTTCACCGGATACGATCCCTACACCATGGAACGGGTTGCCGTGCCGTCGCCGGAGGAAAAGGCGATGCAGCGGGCCCTGGTCCAATATGGCAAGCCGGAAAACCGACGGCTTGTGGAAGCGGCCCTGCGAAGGGTCGGTCGGCTGGATCTCATGGGACCCGGGCCGGAGGCCCTGGTTCGGACCGGCGGAACGGAAAGGAAAGGAAAACGAAGATGAGTGCCATGCTGCTGGATGGAAAGGCCATCGCCGCTGCCATGCGGACCGAGATCCGCGAGGAAGCGGATACCCTGAAGAACCGCTTCGGCCGGGCTCCCGGCCTGGCGGTGGTCCAGGTCGGAGAAGATCCTGCGTCTTCGATTTATGTGCGGAACAAGCGAAAGGCTTGCCAGGAAGCCGGCATCGAGTCCTTCAGCCACGACCTGCCGGAATCGACATCGGAAGCCGACCTGCTGGAACTGATCGGCGAACTCAACCGGGACAGCCGGGTGGACGGCATCCTGTGCCAGCTTCCCCTTCCGGCGGGGATCGACGCCGACCGGGTCATCTGCGCCATTGATCCGGACAAGGATGTGGACGGGTTCCATCCCATGAACGTGGGGCGCCTGTCGCAGGGGGCCGAGACCTTCGTATCCTGCACGCCAGCCGGCGTCATGGAGATCCTGAAGCGATATGACATCCCGATATCCGGACGGGAATGCGTCGTGGTCGGAAGAAGCAATATTGTTGGAAAGCCCATGGCCCAGTTGCTCCTGGCCAAGCACGGAACCGTGACCATCTGCCATTCCAGGACCCGGGACCTGCCCGAGGTCTGCCGCCGCGCCGACATCCTGGTGGCGGCGGTGGGTCGGCCTGAAATGGTTCTCGGTTCCTGGGTCAAGCCGGGTGCCGTGGTCGTGGATGTCGGGATCAACCGGCTTCCCGACGGCCGGGTGGTCGGCGACGTGGAGGCCGCCTCGGTCCGGGAAGTGGCGTCGGCCCTGACCCCGGTTCCGGGCGGAGTGGGGCCCATGACCATCGCCTGCCTCCTCAACAACACGCTGATCTCCTTCCGCCGGCGCCATGGGATCCGCTGACCTCCCGCACCGCCTGGAACCCTTCGGCATCCGCTCCTGCGAGATCCTGTCCGTCGGCACGGAACTCCTGTTCGGCCAGACGGTCAATACCGACGCAGCCCACACCGCCGTTCGCCTGTCCGAGCTCGGGATCCCGTCCTATCGCCAGACGGTCGTCGGCGACAACCCGGAACGGATGGAACAGGCCTTTCGCGAGATCCTGGGCCGTTCGGACGCGGTGGTGGCCACCGGCGGACTCGGGCCCACCCGGGACGACAGGACCGCCGAGGTCCTGGCCCGGGTCATGGGGGTGCCCCTGGAGCAGGACGACGGGGTGCTGGAAGCCATAACCCGGCGCTTTCTCTCGACCGGGAGCCCGATGACCCCCAACAACCGGAAGCAGGCCCTCATCCCCCGGGGCGCCCTGGCGATCCCCAACGGGCATGGGACCGCCCCCGGCATCGCGGCCCGTTTCGACTTCCATGGCGAACCTCGCCTGGCCATCCTCCTGCCGGGTCCTCCTGCGGAAATGCGGCCCATGATGGACCGCTCCGTGGTGCCGCTGCTGGAGCCCTTTGCGCAGTATCGGTTCCTGTCCCGGTACATCCGCGTGTTCGGCATCGGGGAATCCCGGGCCGAGACCCTGCTCCAGGACCTGGTGGACCGACAGGAGAACCCGACCCTGGCTCCGTATTGCGGAGACGGGGATGTCGTGTTCCGGGCGACCCTTCGCCTTCCGGCGGATCGTCCGGAAGGGGAGGGAACGGGCCCCGATGCCGCCGGCGCGCCCGGACCGGCCGATCTCGACCGGCTGGTGGCAGAGGTGGTCCGTCGCCTCGGGATCCATGTGTACGAGGTTGGGGACCGCAGCCTGCAGGCCGTGACGGCCGACCTGCTCATGGAGCGGGGGGTGACGGTGTCCCTGGCCGAATCCTGCACGGCCGGCCTGGCGTGTGCGCTCCTGGCCGAGCGCCCGGGGATCTCGGCGGTCCTGAAGGGCGCCGTGACGGCGTATGACAATGACGTCAAGGTCCGGCTCCTGGATGTTCCCCGCGACCTCCTGGAGAGGGAAGGGGCCGTCGGGGCCGCCTGTGCGGCCGCCATGGCCGATGGGTGCCGGTCCCGCTTCGGCACCGGCCTGGCCCTTTCCATTACCGGCATCGCGGGGCCGGACGGCGGCACGCCGGATAAGCCCATCGGCACGGTCTGGTTGGCGCTGTCCGGACCGGACGGGACCGTGACGGAATCCGTCCGCCTGGCGGGGGACCGCAACCGCATCCGGAGAATGGCCGCCTTCCGGGGGCTCGACCTGATCCGGCGCAGGCTGTCGACATGAGCGAACCGGGCGTGCGCCGGCATGATATCGCCGGGGCAGCGGGGCTGCTCATGGTCTCCCTGGTGCTGAGCCGTGCCACGGGATACCTTCGGCAGATCCTGATCCCGTCCCGCATCGGCTTCGGGTTCCTGACGGATGCCTACTTCCTTGGGTTCCAGGTCCCGGACCTGATGTTCCAGCTGCTCATCGGCGGAGCCATCCAGTCCGCCCTGACGCCCACCCTGGCAGCCGGCCTCGAGAACAATGGGGTGCGGCAGGCATGGAAAAGCGTCAGCATTTTCCTGAACCTGGTCCTGCTGTCGACCCTGGCCGCCGTGACGGTCGGGGAGCTTTCCATCGGCCGGCTGCTGCCGCTGATCGCGGGGGACCGTTCGCCGGAAGTGACCGACCTGGCGGTCCGGATCTCCCGGGTGCTCTTTCCCTCGGTCGTCTTCATCCTGCTTGCCGGCCTCTGCATCGGCGTCCTGAACGCCTACCGGCGTTTCGGCGCATCGGCCTGGGGACCTTCCCTGTACAACCTGGGATGCATCGCGTCCCTGCTGGCTTTCGGGAACCAGACTGCGGCGGGGGCCGTCCGGGTGGCCGCCGGCGTGATGCTGAGCGCCGCCCTGTACTTCCTGTTCCAGTTCGCCATGGCCCGCCGGGAATTCGCCTCCAATTACATGGCCTCCCTGGACCTGCGGGATCCCGGATTCCGTCGTTTGTTCCGCCTGGCGATTCCAACCATCCTGTCCGGATCCATCGTCCAGGTCAACCTCATGGTGCTCTCCGCCTTCGCCACCCGGATGCAGGAGGGCGTCCTGTCCGCCATGACCCTGGCCATCACGGCATGGCAGCTTCCCTACGGCATCTTCGCCGTAGGGGTCGGCACCGCCATGCTCCCGTCACTGGCCGCGCGCCATGCCGCAGGGGACAACAGGGAAAGCAGGACCATGCTGACCCGGAGCCTGCGGGGGGCCCTTTTCCTTGCCGTTCCCTCCGCAATCCTTCTTTTCCTGTACCGGGACGAGGTGATCCGGGCCATCTTCCAATGGAACGACCGGATGCCGGATCCCGCCGTTACCCTGACGGCCTCGCTCCTGGCATTCTATTGCCCCGCCATCGTGACCCACACCATCGTCTTCATTACCAACATGGCCTTCTATTCGGTCCGCCGGACCCTGCCGCCCATGCTGGCCGGCCTCGCAAGCCTTGCCATCACCTTCCTCGGAAGCCTCTTGTTCGTCCGGACCACCGGACTGGGGCCCGCCGGCCTTGCCCTGGCCTATACGATCTCCAGCCTGGTCTCCGCGATTTTGCTTGGAACCTGGTTCGCCCGGCTCCATCCGGAGTGTGCCCCGAGACGCCTGGTGCCGTTCCTCATCCGGCTTGTTCCCGGCGGATTGGCCCTGGTGCTGGTGCTGCTGGCCGGACATGCCGTCGGATGGAATCCGGGGGAAAAGGCATGGCAGCTCCTGTGGCTGGCCGTCCGCTCTGCAGCCGGACTTGCGGCATTCCTGGCCGTATCCCGGCTCATGGGGATCCCCGAACCTGACCGGATCCTGGACAGGGTCCGCAAGGCGTTCCAGCCAGGGAAAAGCGCGGCTCCGGACGGAAATTGACGTCGAACCCGTCATTGACGGGGGAGAATGGGTTCATTATAATCATGACAGAACATATGTTCGAATGGAGGAAACCATACATGGCAAGCAAGGACAAACCCGTGTCCAGGCCCGCCCCGGAAGTCCAGAGAAATCCCTCGGACCGCCTGAAGGCCCTGGAGAACGCCCTGGCGCAGATCGAGAAGCAGTTCGGCAAGGGCGCCGCCATGAAACTGGGCGAGAAGCCGGAAGTGACCATCGAGGCCATTCCGACTGGCGCCCTGTCCCTCGACCTGGCCCTTGGCATCGGTGGAATTCCGCGGGGGCGCGTCGTCGAGATTTTCGGCCCGGAATCGTCGGGCAAGACCACCGTCGCGCTCCATATCGTGGCGGAGGCCCAGAAGCTCGGGGGAACCGCCGCCTTTATCGATGCCGAGCATGCCATGGACCCGTCCTATGCGGCCAAACTGGGCGTCGATACCGACAACCTGATCGTGTCCCAGCCCGATACCGGCGAGCAGGCCCTGGAAATCGCCGAAGCCCTGGTCCGCAGCGGTGCCGTGGACGTGATCGTGGTGGACTCCGTGGCCGCCCTGGTTCCCAAGGCTGAAATCGACGGGGAGATGGGGGATTCCCATGTCGGGCTCCAGGCCCGCCTGATGTCCCAGGCCTTGCGAAAGCTCGCCGGCGTGATCAGCAAGTCAAATTCTGTCGCCATCTTTATCAACCAGCTGCGGGAGAAGGTCGGCGTCATGTTCGGCAACCCCGAAACGACTACCGGCGGACGAGCCCTGAAGTTTTATGCGTCCGTCCGACTGGATGTCCGCAAGACCGAAACCCTTCGCAGCGGTACCGACGTCATCGGGAGCCGAACCCGCGTCAAGGTCGTGAAGAACAAGGTCGCCCCGCCCTTCCGGGAGGCCGAGTTCGATATCCTCTATGGTGAGGGGATCTCCCGGGAAGGATGCATCCTCGACCTGGCCGTGACCCAGGACATTATTGGGAAAAGCGGCGCCTGGTTCTCCTATGAGGGCCAGCGGATCGGCCAGGGCCGGGAAAATACGCGCCAGTTTCTCCGCAACAATCCGGAAATCCGGGATGCCATCGAGGTCCGGATCCGCGAGTCCTTCTCCAAGGTGCCCCTCTCCAAGGAACGTTCCACCGACGAGGCGGATGATGACATCCTCGGACTGGAGTGACGGACAGGGGCCGTCCCCCCGGGAAGCCAGGGAGATCGCCATTCTGCATCTGAGCCGATTCCGAACGTCCAGCGGCCGTGTGCTGGCGCACCTGGCCGCCAGGGGCGTCGATACATCCATCGCTCGCCAGGTCGTACTGGACCTGGTGGCGGATGGCTGGATTTCGGACGAACAGGTCGCCCGCCGCATCATCGCAGCCAGGCAGGGCCGCCAGGCCGAGTCCCGATCCCGGCTGCGGGATCGCCTGAAGGAACAGGGCATCCCCGGGTCGGTCGCCGATCGCGTCCTCGAGGACCTGCCCAATGACCTGGACCAGGCCCGGGCCGCCCTGGAAGGCAAGTTCGGAAAGGACCTGGAGCGTTACCTGGATGCAGGCGGAACCGGCCTTGCAGGCCAGTCGGACACAGGAGACGACGGGCCCGGAGCCGATGCGACGGGAGAGGGCCCGAACTTCCTCCTGGCCCGCTGTCTTCGTTTCCTGGCCTCCCGCGGTTTCTCTCCCGAGCTCTCCCTCGCGGCCGTGTCCCGCTGGCTTCGGGAAACAGGGAACAAAGAGGCAGGAGAAGGGGGGGAGCCGGACTGACCGACCTGCATCCCCCCCTATCCGTCGCCCTGGTCACACTGGGGTGTCCGAAGAACCTGGTGGATTCCGAGTGTGTGGCATCGCTGCTGCTGGAATCGGGATTCAGCCTTACGGAGGATCCATCCGCAGCGGACATCATCGTCCTCAACACCTGCGGATTCATCGCCCCAGCCAAGGAGGAGGCGATCCGGGCCATCCTCGAGGCGGCCGACAGGAAGCCCCCCGGCGGGGCCTGTCGTTTCGTGGTCGTGGCCGGCTGCCTGGCCCAGCGGTATCCCGACGAGATCCTGGAGGAGTTCCCGGAAGTGGACGCCGTGGTCGGGACTCGCGGCTATGCGGACATTCCCTGGGTTATCGGGTGCCTGTCGGATGCCGCCCGGAAGGGAGGCGGCGTCCTGCCTGCTGCCGACCGGATCCGCCATGTGCCGGCAGGGGATTCGCTGGCCCACCTGGGAGCCGCCCGCCGGCCATCCACGCCTGTATACGCGTATCTCAAGGTATCCGAAGGCTGTTCCAACCGATGTGCCTACTGCGCCATTCCGGGGATCCGCGGCGATCATGTCTCCAGGCCGATGGACGACCTCATTGCGGAAGCGGTGCGGCTGGCGGGGATCGGAACCAGGGAACTTGTCCTCGTCGCCCAGGACACGACCCGGTACGGACTGGACCTGTCCGGCCGGCGCCTGCTGCCGGACCTGGTCCGTCGGCTGGCGGCCATACCGGGCATCCTGCGGATCCGCCTGATGTATGCATACGCGGATGGGGTCGATGATGCGTTGATCGATCTCTTCCGAACGGAACCGAAGCTGGCCCGGTATCTCGACCTGCCGATCCAGCACGCCTCCGACCCGATCCTGGGGCGAATGAACCGCAGGGATACCCGGCATTCGCTGGAGGCCCTGCTGCACAGGCTCCGCCGGGACGTACCCGGCATCGTACTCCGGACCACGGTGCTGGTCGGCTTTCCGGGAGAAACCGAGCAGGATATGGATGTCCTGCTGTCCTTCCTCCGGGCCATCCGGTTCGATCGGCTGGGCTGTTTTGTCTTCTCGCCCGAAGAAGGAACACCGGCCGCCGCCATGGAGCCCAAGGTTCCCGAATCAGTGGCCGAGTCGCGATATCATCGCGTGATGGCCCTCCAGCAGGCGATTTCCGCAGCGTCCCTCCGAAGGCGGGTCGGTACCGTTGAGTCGGTCCTGATTGAATCCGTTTCCGATGATGGTATATTCTATCTTGGACGCACGTCCGGCGAGGCGCCGGAAATCGACCCCCTGTTGCATGTCGCGGCGACTTCGGAACCCCTCGCCGCGGGGCAGCTGGTTCGGGTTCGGTGGGTGGATGCGTCGGATTACGACCTGACGGGAGTGACTGTGGACGATGAACCTGCCGAATCGCCTGACCCTCCTGCGGATCCTCCTCGTGCCGCCGATCCTGGCCTTCCTGCTGCCGATTCCGTTCCTGCCGGCATGGAATGACTGGATCGGGCGGTATGGGCCCATGGTTGCCGCCGTCCTGTTCCTGGCCGCCGCCCTGACCGATACCCTGGACGGCCGGATCGCCCGGACCCGGGGCCTTGTGACGAACCTCGGCCGTTTCCTCGACCCCATCGCGGACAAGATCCTCGTCCTGTCGGCCATGACGGCTTTTGTCCAGCGGGGGCGGCTGTCCGCCTGGATCGTGATTCTGGTGACCGTCCGGGAGTTCGTCGTCTCGGGAATCCGCATGCTGGCTTCCGACAAGGGGACCGTGGTGTCGGCCAATGCCCTGGGCAAGGCCAAGACCGTGCTCCAGGTGATAGCGGTCATGATGCTGATGGCGGAAGCCTTTCCATGGCCGTTTCCGGTTCCATCCTGGCCGTCCGACCTCATGGTGGCGGCGTCCCTGGTCATGACCCTCCTGTCAGGGCTCGTCTATGTCCTGGATCATCGTTCGATGCTCAAGGCCGAATAATGCTTTGAAGGATAATGCTTTGATTGTCTTGACAATTTTCCGGTCTTCCGATACATACTAATTTATGCCGAGTGCAGGAGGGAGAAAAGCATGCTGAGTGATTCAATTTTCGACCAGGTCAAGGCGATTCTCGTGGACCAGCTGGGTGTCGACGCCGACGAAGTCACCATGGAAGCCAGCTTCATCGACGACCTGAATGCCGATTCGCTGGATATTGTGGATCTCGTCCAAACGCTGGAAGTCAAGTTCGACCTGTCCATTCCCGATGAGGAAGCCGAGCGGATCAAGACGGTCGGTGACGCAGTCGAATACATCAAGAACAACACCTGAGAGATCGGACGCAATGGCAGGAAAGCCCCGAAAGGGGCTTTCTTCGCGTCCGGAAGCCGCAGCTTCCGCCGGATTCGGGCATCGAGGTGCGGAAGCGAACCGGACAGAACCGGAAGGAAGGCGGAATCCCATGACCCTCGACGAGTTCCAGTCAGCCCTGGGGTATCGGTTTCGGAATCGGGACCTCCTGGAAGAAGCCCTGACCCACCGGACATTTGCCATGGAACAGGGCGCCCGGGAGGGGGGCCGACCGGTGGCTGACAATGAGAGGCTGGAATTCCTCGGCGATTCCCTGCTGTCCCTGGCCATGTGCCATCGCCTGTTCCTGGAGCCGGAGCGGCTGAGCGAGGGCAGGATGACACGGATCCGGGCCCTGGTGGTCTGCGAACCCATCCTGGCGGAAGCCGCCATGACGCTGGGAGTGGACGGCCTGCTTCGCGTAGGCAAGGGGGAGGCCATGCAGGATGGCCAGCGGAAGCCCTCCACCCTGGCCAATGCCATGGAAGCCGTCTTTGCCGCCGTCTACCTCGACAGCGAGTGGGAGTCGGCCCGGGACACGATCCTGCGGATCCTCGAGCGCCCGTACCTGGAGGCCCTGGCAGGCCGCGTCGTCCATGACTACAAGAGTCTCCTGCTGGAACGGATCCAGGCCCTGCCGGATCCCCCCGACCTGCGGTTCGAGATCCTTTCCGTCGAGGGGCCGGCCCATGAGCCGCGATTCACGGCGGGCATCCGGTTCGGCAGCCGTCTGGCGGGGCAGGGAACCGGCACCAGCAAGCAGAAGGCGGAACAGGATGCTGCCAGGTCCATCCTGGAATCCTGGCCGGAGGATAGAACCGTCGGCGCGCCCTGACCTCGTCTCGATGCCCCTATGGTATAATCGTGGAATCAGAGGCGAGAGGATATCGAAATGCACCTGAAGACTCTGGAAATACAGGGTTTCAAATCTTTTCCGGAACGCACCGTCATCGAGTACCACGAAGGCATTACAGCGATCGTAGGACCCAACGGCAGCGGCAAGTCCAACATCACGGACGCCATCCGCTGGGTTCTCGGGGAGCAGAGTGTCCGGACCCTTCGCGGTTCCAGGATGGAGGACGTGATCTTTTCCGGCACCCAGACCCGCAGGGCCATGGGGTATGCCGAAGTGACCATGACCCTGGACAATACGGATGGCTTCCTTCCAACGGAGTATTCCGAGATTTCCGTGACCCGCCGGCTCTACCGGTCGGGCGAGAGCGAGTACCTGCTCAACCGGACGACCTGCCGCCTGAAGGACATCATGATGCTCTTCATGGACACGGGGCTGGGCCGCGACGGGTATTCCATCATCGGCCAGGGTCGTGTGGATGAACTGCTGAGCACCCGGTCGGAGGACCGGCGGCGCGTCTTCGAAGAGGCATCCGGCATTGTGAAGTTCAAGATGCGCAAGGAGGAGGCCGAACGGAAACTGGCCTCCACCGAGCAGAACCTGCTTCGCATCGCCGACATCCTCCGGGAGCTTCGCCTGCAGTTGGATCCCCTCGAGGAACAGGCCGTCAAGGCCCGGGAGTTTCTTCGGCTGCGGGATCGCCTGAAGGGGATCGAGATCGCCATGTGCCTGGACCAGGTCGATCGCCTGGGCGAACGGCTGGCCGAGGCGGAAGGCGAATGGCGGGACGTCCAGGACCGGCTGTTTTCGGCCTCCAGGGCCGTCGACCGCATGAAGGAGGAAAACCGTCGAACTGCCGAGACCTTGCGGGAACTGGACGCGGCGGTCGAGGAGCGGCGCGGGGCCTGCCAGTCCCTGTCCGACCGGATCCGGGACGTGGAATCCCAGGACGCGGTCCGGCGGGAACGCATGGCCCAGATCGAGTCCCGGCTGTCCGGCAGCCTCGAGGAATCGGGCGACCTGGTGCGGAGTGTGACCCGACTGGAGGAGGAACTGGCTTCCCGAGCCCGAAAGGACCAGGTGCTCCAGGTCCAGCGCCAGGGATTCGAGGACCGGATCCGGGAGGCGGAAGCCGACATGGCGGTCCTCCTGGAACGCCTGGACCAGGAGGGGCGCGACATCGAGGCGCTGAAGGTCCGTCTCGACGCCCACCAGGAAACCCTGTTCGACAAGCGCGGCACATCCCGGCAGGTCCAGGGCCAGGTCGGCCTGGTCGACAACCGGCAGCGGACGCTCGCCGCTGAAATCCAGGACATGATCCAGGAAGGGGACCGGTGTCGCCTGGAAGAGGAGGAGGTCCTGTCGCAGCTGGCGGAAGCGGGTCGCGCCGTCTCCGCCGTAGAGCGTACGATCGCATCCTGCCAGGCGCGACTGGAGAGCGCGAGAAAGGCTGCGGCGGATACGGCCCTGCGGCTGGAGACCTGCCGCATGGACCTGGCCAACCGCCAGTTCCGGGCCAAGACGCTCTCGGACCTGGACCGAAGTCATGAGGGATATGCCGAATCCGTGCGATTCCTGCTGGGACGGGCCGAGGCGGACCCTGTTTTTGGTGCCGGGATCCGGGGTACCGTGGGCAACCTGCTGCGAGTGGAGCGGGAGCATGAAACGGCCATCGAAGTCGCCCTCGGGGGTGCGGTCCAGAACCTGGTGACGGATACCGAGGAAACCGCCTCCCGCCTGATTGCCACCCTCCGGCAGGAAAAGGCAGGCCGCGCGACCTTTCTCCCCATGGCCTCGATCCGTGGCAGGCGACTGGAAGAGACCACCCTGTTCCCCCTCCGTGCCATGGCGGGATTCGTCGGGCTGGGATCCGACCTGGTCCGCCATCCCGAGGGGCTGGAGGGAATCGTCGACCAGCTCCTGGGCCGGGTAGCCGTGGTGCAGAGCCTGGACCAGGCGATCGCCGTCGCCCGGCGTTTCCAGTATGCCTTTCGGATCGTGACCCTGTCCGGCGATGTCATCAGCCCCGGCGGAGCTATGACCGGCGGCGAGACAAGGCAGGGTCGGAGCGGCCTGCTGGGCCGAAGCCGGGAGATCGAGGCGCTCGGGATCGAGGTGGCCGAACTGGAACGCCTGCGCATCCGACTGGACGCGGAAGCGGCGGAAACCATGGAAAGCATGAAACAGGCGGCCCGGGACCTGGAGGAAGCGGACGCGGAAAGGACTCGCCTGACCCATGTCCGGATCCGCGAGGAAGCCCGCCATGGCGCGCTTCGGGACAGGATGGAGCGAACAGCGGCCCGACGGACCCTCCTGGAAACCGAACGGAACCAGCTGGGCCGACAGCGGGAGGCCCTCCTCCTTGAATCCAGGGAATTGGAACAGGCGGCCGCGGCCATCGAGGCCGACATGGCCGGGATTCGATCCCATATCGCCGCCCATGAGGAGCGGAACCGGGAGGACCAGGGACATCGGGACGAATTGCGGGAATCCATATCCGACCTTCGGGTCTCCCTTGGATCCATCGACGAATCGCTGGCTGCCGCCGCCGAAATGCGGGCCAGGATCGAATCCGACCTGGCGGAGGTCCGCAGGACCATCGGACGCCGCGAGGAGGAACGGAACAGGAACCGGGCGGAACTGGAGGACCTGGCCCATGCCTGTGAAGGGGCCGGGGAGGAACGGTCCCGCCTGGCCGGGGAGAGGGAAGCGGAGAACGCCCTGCTGGAAGCGCTCCTGGAACGGCGACGCGGCATCGAAACCGAGATGGATGGGTATGTGGAGCGGCTGGAGGCCGAAACTTCCCGCCAGTCCACCCTGACTGCCGAAATGGGTCGCATCGAGGTGCGGAAGAGCCGTTGCGAGACCGGCCTCGACGAGGTCCGAAACCGTCTGTGGGAAGAGTACGAGCTGACGGCAGAGACGGCTTCGCCCTGGCGGGCGCCGGTCGAAAATCCGGCCACCGTACAGCGCGAAATCGCCGGGCTGCGACAATCCATCCGGGACCTGGGCGTGGTGAATGTCGGTGCCGTCGAGGAGTTGGACCGGGTTCGGGAGCGGCACGATTTCATGGAAACCCAGAGGAACGACATCGAGGGGACGGCCCTTCGGCTTCGAAGCGTCATCACCGAGCTGTCCCAGGAAATGAAGAAGCAGTTTCTTGAGCATTTTCATTCGATCAACGCCAATTTCAACCAGGTCTTTTCCGAGTTGTTCGGGGGCGGCATGGCGGAGATCTCCCTCCAGGACGAGGACAACGTACTGGAGTGCGGCATCGACATCCGCGCCCAGCCTCCTGGCAAGCGCCTCCAGAACATGATGCTGCTGTCCGGCGGCGAACGATGCCTGACCGCCATCGCCATCCTCTTCGCCATCCTTCGGCTTCGTCCGACCCCCTTCTGCGTCCTCGACGAAATCGAGGCCGCCCTGGATGATGTCAATGTGACGCGGTTCAACGACTATATCCGCCGCCTGGCCGACGATTCCCAGTTCATTCTCGTGACCCACAGGAAGGGAACCATGGAAGCGGCTGACAGGCTGTACGGCGTGACCATGCAGGAGCGGGGCGTATCCCGGGTTCTGTCCATGGTCCTGGCCGAGTGATCCGCCGGCCGATCGCCGGACGGAACAAGACAGGAGAGGATCGCGTCATGGGGCTGCTCGACCCGTTCAGAAAAGGACTGGAAAAAACCCGGAAGCTGCTGGGAGCCGGCTTTGTCCGGTTGTCTGCGGCCATGGGCCGGTTTGACGAGGAATGGCTGCAGGAGCTGGAGGATTCGTTCATCGCCGCGGATGCGGGCATGACAGCGACTCTCCGCCTGACGGACGCCGTCCGTTCCGCCATCCGGCGGACGGGGGACGTCTCCCGCACCGCCGTGGCGAGGGTCCTGGCCGACGAAATGCGCGCCATCCTGGGTCCCCCTGCGCCGCTTGCACTGGAAAAGGGAAGGCCGACAATCCTTCTGCTGGTCGGCGTCAACGGAACCGGCAAAACCACCACCACCGGCAAGCTCGCCGCACGATACCGCACGGACGGTTTCCGGGTCGTCATCGGTGCCGCCGACACCTTTCGGGCGGCCGCCATCGAGCAGCTGGAGATCTGGGCCCAACGGGCCGATACGCCCCTGATCGCCTCCCATACCGGAGCCGATCCCGCCGCCGTGGTCTTCGATACCCTCCAGGCCGCCCGGGCCCGCAAGGCCGACCTGGTCCTCCTCGACACCGCAGGCCGGCTGCACAACAAACAGCATCTCATGGACGAACTCGCCAAGATCCGCCGCGTGATCCAGCGGGAGGCGCCGGATGCCCGTTGTGACACACTCCTCGTCATCGACGCCACCACCGGCCAGAACGCCGTTTCCCAAGCCAGGCAATTCCACGAGGCTGTCCGTGTCGACGGCCTGGTCCTGACAAAGCTGGATGGCAATGCCAAGGGAGGCGTGGCACTGGCCGTGGCCGTCGAGACCGGCCTGCCGATCCGCCTGGCTGGCTTGGGAGAACGATTGGAGGACCTGGTGGATTTCGATCCGGATGCCTTTATCCAGTCTCTCCTCCCGGAAGCCTGACAGGAAGGGTGTGCAATCGGCCTGCCTGGATGCAGTTTGGCCGCTCTGTCAAGTAAATATGCTTGACACATCGGCGCCTGTCGGATACCATGAAGCCCATGGACCATTCGACTGCATGCCTGCTATTGGATTTCTACGGACACCTGCTGCCGGCCCGGGCCAGGGAAATGCTGGACCTTCATGTCCAGGAGGACCTGTCCCTCGGCGAGATCGCCGACCACCTTGGCGTGACCCGACAGGCGGTCCATGACGGGGTTCGTCGGGCCATGGACCATCTCCGTCGACTTGAGGATGAACTCGGACTGGCCGCCCGCTTCCTGGAACAGCGTTCGGAAATCGCGGCCGCCATTGACGCACTGGACCGGGGACAGGCCGACGAGGCCGCTGGCCGCCTGAAGGCGCTCCTGGCCAGGATTTCGGGATAGGGGAACCACAATGCCGCTGTTTGAGGGCTTGTCCGGCAAGCTGCAGGAAATTGCCGCCCGGATGCGGGGAAAGGTCCGGGTGTCCGAACAGGACATCCGGGACATGATGCGGGAAATCCGCCTGGCCCTGCTGGAAGCCGACGTGAATTACCAGGTGGCCCGCCGGTTCGTCGAGGAGGCCTCCGCCCGATGCCTCGGGTCCGATGTCCTGGAAGGGCTGAATCCGGGGCAACAGGTGGTCAAGATCGTCCATGACACCCTGGTTGACACCCTGCGCCGCCAGTCGGGCAAGCTGCAGGTGTCTCCCAGCGGCTTTACCACGTACCTCCTGGTCGGCCTCCAGGGATCCGGCAAGACCACCACGGCCGCCAAGCTGGCCCTTTACCTGCGGAAGAAGGGCAAAAAGCCCATGCTCGCCTCCGTGGACGTCCATCGTCCCGCCGCGGCGCGGCAGCTGGAAGTACTGGCGAAGCAGGTGGACATCCCCTGCCTGGTGGATCCCGACGAGAAGGATGCGGCTGCCCTGGCCCGCCGGGTCTCGGAAAGGGCCCGCTACCTGCTTCATGACACACTGATCGTCGATACCGCCGGGCGCATGACGGTGGATGCGGACCTCATGGAAGAACTCCGACGGATCTCGGCCGTGCTCAAGCCCACGGAAACCCTGCTGGTGGTGGATGCCATGATCGGCCAGGAATCGGTGGCCATCGCCACCGCCTTCCAGGAGCAGGTCGGCATCGACGGCACCATCATGACCAAGCTGGACGGCGACGCCAGGGGAGGGGCGGCCCTGTCCATCGGCAGCGTGACGGGACGTCCCCTTAAGCTGATCTGTACGGGGGAAAAACTCCCGGACATGGAGGAATTCCATCCGGACCGGATGGCATCCCGGATTCTCGGCATGGGCGATATCCTGTCCCTCATCGAGAAAGCCCAGGAAGCCCTGGACGAAAAAAAGGCGCTGGAAACCTTCGACCGGATGCGCCAGAATCGCTTCACCCTCCAGGACATGCTCGACCAGTTCGTCGAGATGAAAAAGATGGGGCCCCTGGACAAGGTCCTGGACATGTTGCCCGGCATGGGGAAAAAGCCCGTCGACGCCTCCCAGGTGGACCCCCGGGCCATCGACCGGAGCCTGGCGATCCTTCGTTCCATGACCCGGCGGGAGCGGATGGAGCCGTCGCTTCTCAACGCCAGTCGCCGCAAGCGGATAGCGTCCGGTTCCGGCACCACGGTCCAGGAAGTGAACCGGCTTGTCCGCCAGTATGAAGAGGCGTCCGCCATGATGAAACGCTTTGCGTCGCTTTCAAAAGGCAAGCGGAAGGGCGCCGGGTTCCCCGGCCTGCCGTTCTGACCCTTTTTGATTGATTCCGCGTCCGGCGAACCGGACCCAAGAGAAGGAGGACCCCTGCATGTCCGTCAAGATCCGCCTCAAGAGAATCGGAGCCAAGAAGAAGCCGTTCTATCGCGTCGTGGTGGCCGATTCCCGCTTCCCCCGCGATGGCCGTTTCATCGAGGAGATCGGCCGATATGACCCCCTCAAGGATCCTGCCGAAATCGTGATTGATGGCGAGAAGGCCAGGAAGTGGATTTCCGTCGGTGCCCAACCCACCGATACGGTGCGGTCGCTCCTGAAGCGGTCCGGCATCCTCACCTGACGGGGAGGGTGCAGCCATGAAGGAATTGCTCCTGATCCTCGCCAGGGCCCTGGTGTCCAAACCCGATGCCGTCCTCGTGAACCAGGTGGACCGGGGCCATACCGTGGTGCTGGAACTCCACGTGGCGCCGGACGATGTCGGCAAGGTCATCGGCAAGCAGGGCCGAAGGGCCCAGGCCATTCGATCCGTCATGAAGGCCAAGGCCGCCCGTGACGGGAGGAAGGTCATCGTCGACATTATGTCATGACGAATCGGCCGACTCATTTCCTGATTGGACGGATCACGTCTCCCCATGGGCTCGCGGGAGAGGTCCGGCTCCAGCCGCTGACCGACTGGCCCGACCGGATTCGACCTGGCCTGGACTGCTTCCTGACCGATGCAGGCCAAACAACCCGACAACCGGTCCGGATCCGATCGGTCCGTGCGACCGGGGACCGTCTTCTTGTGCTGTTCGAAGGCGTGGCGGGCCGGGATGCGGCGGAGGCCCTGCGGGGCCGCTTCCTCTCCATTGACCGGAAGGATGCCGTTTCCCTGCCGGAAAACAGCTACTACATTTCAGACCTGCTGGGCAGCCGTGTGGAAGATGAGAGGGGAGAACCGGTGGGTCTCCTGTCCGATGTCCTTCGGACCGGCGCCAACGACGTCTATGTCGTGGAACGGCCGGGCGGCTTGCCCGACCTGCTTCTTCCGGCTATCCGGCAGGTGATCCTCTCGATCCGGGTCGATAAGGGACGCATAGTGGTCCGGCTCCCGGAGGACACGGCATGACGATCACGGTCCTGACGCTGTTTCCCGACATGATCCGCGCCATCGCCCGGGAAAGTATCCTGGGACGCGCCCTCAAGGCCGGCCTGTTTCGGCTGGAGGTCGTGGATATCCGGGACTTCTCGGGGAACCGGTATGGAAAAGTCGACGACGCCTTGTTTGGTGGCGGTACAGGCATGCTGATGATGTGTCAACCCGTCTACGATGCGCATCAAAAGGCATTGCAGGATGGGCCATCTCCGGCAAGGACGATTTACCTGTCTCCCAAGGGAGCCCCCCTGACCCAGGGCAAGGTGGAGGCCCTTTCCGGCGAATCCCACCTGGTCCTGCTGTGCGGCCATTATGAAGGGATCGACCAACGAGTCCTGGACGCCGTGGCGGACGAGGAAATCTCCATTGGCGACTATGTCCTGACGGGCGGGGAACTGGCCGCCATGGTCGTCGTCGATGCGGTTGCGCGCCGGATTCCGGGCGTGCTGCCCGATGCTGCCGCCTATGAGAATGAATCCCATGCGGACGGCTTGCTGGAGCATCCCCAGTACACCCGGCCCTCCGAATGGATGGGCCGTTCGGTCCCCCCGGTGCTGCTGTCCGGACACCATGCCCGCATAGTCGAATGGAAGCGGCGCATGTCCCTGGTGGAGACCCTGAGGAAACGGCCCGACCTCCTGGCGTCGGCCAGCCTGTCCGAAGACGACCTCTTGGCCCTTGAAGAGGAAATCCGTATGGGGGGATCCTCCCCGAAGTGATTGCACAGGAATCCTTTTCATGCTATATTACTCCGCGTGATTACGGATGGTCCGCTGCCGGTTGCGTGCATGAACATCCCTGAAGAGAGGAGGAACGCAATATGGACATCATCAAGGTGCTCGAACAGGAGCAGCTTCGCGGGGACCTGGCGCCGCTGGACATCGGCGATTACGTCAAGGTCCACCTCAAGATCAAGGAAGGAAACCGCGAGCGAATCCAGGTCTTCGAAGGGACCGTCATCGCACGCAAGGGGAAAGGACTCGGCGAAACATTCACTGTCCGCCGCATTTCCTATGGCGTCGGCGTGGAACGGATCCTGCCTGTCCATTCTCCCAAGATCGACCGGATCGAAACCGTGCGCAAAGGCAAGGTGCGCCGGGCGAAGCTGTACTATCTGCGGGATCGGGTCGGCAAGTCCGCGAAGATCAAGGAGAAACTGGCATCCGCCCCAAAACGGGGATAAAGCGGAAGGGGCCCGGAAGCGGGTCCCTTTCCTTATTGCCCAATCATCCAGGACCTTCGTCGGAGGAACCGAATGGATATCCAGTGGTTTCCGGGACATATGGCCAGGACGATGCGCACCCTGCAGGAATCGCTTCCCCAGGCCGACCTGGTCATCGAGACCTGTGATGCCCGCATTCCGTTTTCAAGCCGCAATCCGGCCCTTGGGGACCTTCTGGGCGCCCGTCCCCGGATGTTGCTGCTCAACAAGGCCGATCTCGCGGATCCCGTCCTGACCCGCCGCTGGCTCGACCGCCTGAGGAGGGAGGGGATGCCGGCCCTGGCTGCGGACGCCCTGTCCCGGAAAGACCTGCCTCGAATCCGGGCGGAATGCTTCCGGCTGGGTGCCGAGGTCCTCGAGAAAGCCCGGGCGAAAGGCCGAAAGCCACGGCCTGTCCGTGTCCTGGTCGTGGGGATTCCAAATACGGGAAAGTCGTCCCTGATCAATGCCCTGTCCGGCCGAAAGGCATTCCAGGTCGAGGACCGCCCCGGTGTGACCCGGGGGCTGCAATGGATTCGCACACCGGACGGACTGGAATTCGGGGATGCCCCCGGCGTTCTCTGGCCCAGCCTGGGGGCCAGAGGGGTCCAGGTCCGGCTGGCTGCGACCGGTGCGATCAAGGATGCCGTCCTGGACCAGGAAACCCTCGTCATGGAGGTCCTGGAGCTGCTGCGGGTCCGGTATCCCGAGGCCCTTTGCCGGCGCTTCCGGCTGGAACGGGAAGAGGTGGAAAACCTGGCTCCGCCGGACCTTCTGGAGCAGGCTGCCATCCGCCGGGGATGCCTGCTGCCCGGTGCCCGTCCGGACCGACAGCGCTTCTCTGTCCTGTTCCTCGACGACTTGCGGGCCGAGTTCGAGCGGATTAAGAGCAACAAGAACCAACTGAAACAGTTCCACCAGAAACTTGCCGGGCTGCACTT
>JAKPNJ010000121.1 GCA_029548445.1 Bacillota bacterium
ATCCGGCTGTCGATGAACGCGTCGTGGTCATGGCGGTCCAGGGTGTCCGCCATGAACCGCGCAAACCGAAGGGCGAGATAGTACCAGCTGTGTTCCAGGACCGGCTGGTCGCAGTTGGCCAGGTGGTCGTACCAATTCCAGTCGCCTTCCCGCTTCCCGAGGCGGCCGTCCGGCTCCATGGGCCAGAGGGCCAGGTACCGGATCGCCGGTTCGAAGGCCAGGTCCAGGGCCTCCCGGTCCCCGGTGAAATCGTAGTAGACCCGGATCATGCCGATGTCCGAGATGGCGTTCAGGCTCTGGGGCGGCAGTTCCCCGGCATGGATCCCCGGCACGTTGCCGACCAGGACATCCCCCCGGCGCAGGAGGATGAAATTCCGGATGGCTTTCTTCAGCAGGGGGATCGCATTCCGGTCCAGGGCATAGAAGACCTGGGGGGCCTGGACGCAGATGTCCCCGATCCACTGCCCCCGTTCCCGGTCCGGGCAGTCCATGAAGTTGTCCCGCATGCAGGCTTTCAGGGTCCTGGCGCATTTCCGGAGCAGGCGGTCCGCTTCCCGGTCCCCCGTTCGAAGGATCGGCAGGATCTCCGCATCGTACTCCGTGATCCGGTACCCCAGGGACAGCACCGTCACCGACGGCGGGATGGTAAACAGGAGTGCCTCGCAGGCCTGCCAGTCCAGGCCCAGGAACTCGTTTTCGCCCGGCTTGCAGCGATATTCCGTCCGATGGCCGTTATAGCAGCCGGCATGGTCTCCGGGACCGCCCCGGGTCACATACCGGTCCGTCCGGATGTCGATGGTTTCGCCGCCCGCCGCATGAACCTTGAAGTAGGGGAAGACGTGCCGCATGGCCGGAAGCCGGACCTGGTACAGGTCGTCCCCGTCCTTCCGCCAGGGTTTCCGGTGAATCCGCGAGAAGCGGAACAGGGGAATGGGCCGCTCGAAGAGGGGGCCGTACAGGTCGGGTCCATACTCGGTGGCGTTCCGGAATCGGAAGCCGGCGGGGTCCTCCCGGTTCGCGTCATACTCGATGTTGTATCCGCCATACAGGAAGGACGGCTGGTCACCCCGGCAGGATGGCCGGTAGGCCTCGTGGCGGGCGCAATGCGTCTCCTTGCCGGAATGGAGGTCCAGGTCGGTGCATTCGAAGATCACGCCCGCATGTGGATTCGGATTGCTGTTCCTGCCCCCGTTGCCCCAGTACCAGGCCAGGAGTTCCAGTGTATTGGCCCCGTCCCGGAGGAAGGGCCCGATGTCCACCCGGTCATAGTAGCCGGAGTGGGGCACATCGGCGTCCCGGAGCAGGGATCCGTCCAGGACCGCCAGCTTTCCGTTGATCCGGAGAAAATACCGGGTCTCGGCGCTGACCAGGAGGATACAGGCAGATTGTCTCCGGGCCTGGAAGGACTGGCGGAAGACGACCCAGTCGTCCGGCCGCGTGTTCTCTTCCGTCCAGATCCATTTCGCCTGCTGGAACATGGATGCCTCCTGGTCCGTTCCCCAGCTCCGCCTTCATGAAAGGGGGCGGTTCATGGCCCCACCCTGGGCGGCGACAGACCAGTCCCATTATACCGGGAAATGAAAACGTTGCGACGTCGGAGGGAGTGGGATCGGGGGGCCTCCCCTATGGTACGATGCAGGCAGGACCCTGCAATCGGCTCACCCCGCGATCCGAAATCAAGGGAGGACGCGACCATGGACCAGGCCCTTTTCAAGCAGATGTGCGATGCATTTCTCGTCCAGTCGAAACGGCTGCTGGCATCGGAGCCCTATGCCTACACCCTCAGCGGATCCATCGGCAAGGGAACGGCGGATGGCCGGTCCGACTACGATTTCCGGCTGTACTACGAGAAGGCCGTGGAACCTGCGGCCTTCTACCGGATTCTCGGGGAGATCGGGGAACTGGTCCGGGAATGGACGGGGCGGGGCTTCGTCGTCGACAGCGTGTGGCCCCGAAGCATCTCGGAAATCGACGAGGGCCTGGACCGGTGGCTGTCGGGCCAGGGTGCCCTCGTGCCCCTGGAGTGGACAGTCTGGGGGTACAACCTCCTGACGGACATCTACAACCAGAAAATCCTGGACGATCCCTTCGGCATCGCCCAACGGTGGAAGGACCGGCTCACGCCCTATCCAGACGTGGTCCGCAAGACCATCCTGGACCGGTGTGTCTCGTCCCTCCGCTACTGGCGCGGCGACTACCATTACCGGAACAAGGTGGATCGGGGGGACCTGCCCTTCCTGGCCTCGCTGACGGCGCGGCTGGTCAACGATGTCCTGCAGGCCCTGTTCGCCCTGAACCGCGTGTATTATCCCGGAGACGGCTCGAACCTGGTCCTCTCCCGCCACCTGGCGATCCGGCCTGGCCGCCTGGAAGAGCGGGTGGAGGCGATCCTGTATCCGGAGAACGGCGCCCTGGGCATCGGGCGCCAGTATGCGGACCTCCTGGCCTTGATTGACGAGACCCTGGCCCTCGCGGAACAGGCCTGAGCCCCATGGTCGACATTGCGATCCTCGGAGGCGGCCCTGCCGGCGCCACCCTGGCCCGGCTGCTGGACCGTCGCTACTCCGTGGTGGTCCTGGACCGCAAGCGGGCCGAAGCCGACCCGGCAGGCGGCGGGCCGTCCGGTTTCCGGAAACCCTGCGGGGGCCTCCTGGCGCCGGACGCCCAGCGGGCCCTCTCCCGGTTCCACCTGGTGCTCCCGAAGGATGTCCTGGTCGATCCCCAGATCTTCGCAGTCCGGACCCAGGATGTCGAGTCCGGCCTGGTTCGCCATTACCAGCGGTTCTACATGAACCTGGACCGGCACCGGTTCGACCTGTGGCTCCTGTCGCTGGTGCCCGATTCCGTGGACATCCTGTGGGACAGCCTGGCCACCGGCATCGAACCGATCCCGGACGGATACCGGATCCGATACCGACATCGGGGCGCAGAGCGGATCCTGGAGGCCCGCCGGATCGTCGGCGCCGACGGGGCCCACTCCCTGGTCCGGCGCTTTCTCTACCCAGGGAAGCGGATTCGCAGCTACATGGCCATCCAACAGTGGTTCCCCGAGGAACACCGGACCCCTTTCTACGCCTGCCTGTTCGACCCGAGGATCACGGACTGCTACTCCTGGACGATCTCCAAGGACGGCTGCTTCATCTTCGGCGGTGCGTACCCGAAGCACGATGCCCGGGCCCGGTTCGACCATCAGAAGGCGCTCCTGCGGGAGGCGGGCTATCGGTTCGGCGAGCCGATCCGGACCGAGGGCTGCCTGGTCCTTCGTCCGTCCCGGTTCCGGGACATCGTCACCGGCCGGGGTAACGCCTTTCTCATCGGGGAAGCCGGGGGATTCATCAGCCCCAGTTCCCTGGAAGGCATCAGCAGCGCCCTGGAGACCGCCCGGCTCCTGGCCCTTGCCCTGAACTCCGGGAACCCGGATCCGGCAAGGCGTTACCGCCGGCTGACCCGCCCCCTGCGGATCCGGCTCTATATGAAAGCGCTGAAGTGCCCCTTCCTGTACCACCCGCGATTGCGCCGCCTGGTCATGCGGTCCGGGATCCGGAGCCTGGGAGACGGGTCCGGCCTTCTTTGACATCCCCCCGGCCCGATGCTACGATCATCCTGCAGGCATTCCACCGAACAGGAAAGGCGGAACCCGATCCGTGGCACGTCCGGTCAAGTGGAGAAAAATCGATGTGGAACCCCCCGTGCGGTTGTTCTCCCCCCAGGGGAGCGCCGACACGGACCGTGGCGAGGGCAGGGATGCGGACGTCGGCAACATCCTGAAGCTCGAGGAACTGGAATCCCTGCGGCTCAAGGACGTGGAAGGCCTCGAGCAGGAGGACTGCGCCGCCCGGATGGAGGTCTCCCGTCCTACCTTCCAGCGAATCCTCCTGTCGGCCCGCCGGAAGGTGGCGGACAGCCTGGTCACGGGCCGGTCCATCGCCATCGAAGGGGGCCATTATACCCGCCACCTCTGCCCGGTCGCCTGCCTCGACTGCGGCAAAACCTGGAAGGAGAGCGAGGAAACGCTCCGGGGGGACGGCGTCGATCCCTTCCGGTGTCCCCGCTGCCGGTCCGACCAGGTGGCCTGCGATAGGACCCGCCCCGGCTGGACCTGCCGGCAGGCCAATTGCCGCCGCGGCATGGACCGGGATCCCGACAGGCCCGGCGGACCCGGCGGTGGCCGGGGTCCCGGCAGGGGACGGCGTGGCCGGGGACCCGGCGGACCCGGCGGACCCGGCGGACTCGGACGCCCTGGCGGACAGCCCGGATCCAAACAGCCGGAAACGTCCTGACAGCGCCCCGTTCCGGTTGCGGGCGACGTTCCGGCGCCGTTTCCTGACGCCGAACCGATGCCGTTCGGCAAGGGGAATGTAAGAAATATGTAATGCGAATCGACGATATTGCCTTGACGCTCCCGGGCTGGTTTCCTACAATATGTCGTGTACAGGCTGAAATTGCACCACAACATATGGTAGAGCATCCAGCCAGGAGGTCCCCCCATGATCACTCGCATCCGGAAACGGGATGGCCGCGTCGTACCCTTCCAGCAGGAAAAGATCACCTGGGCGATCTTCAAGGCGGCCATGGCCGTCGGCGGCAACGACTGGGAGAAGGCCGAAGGGCTGTCGGATGAAGTGATCCGGATCGCCGGTGACCGGTACCCGGACGGCACGGCGGAGGTCGAGGGCATCCAGGACCTGGTGGAGAAGGTCCTGATCGAGCATGGCCATGCCCGGACGGCCAAGGCCTACATCCTGTACCGGGAAAAGCGCCGGTCGGCCCGGGAATCCAACGCCCTCATCGGGGCCACCATCCAGATGTTCAGCGACTACCTCAGCGACACCGACTGGCAGGTCAAGGAGAACGCCAATACCCAGCGATCCATCAACGGGATGAACAACTACGTCCGGGAGACCTTCACGAAGCAGTACTGGCTCCACGAGGTTTATTCCGAACAGGTCCGGGAGGCCCATATCAGCGGCGACCTCCACCTCCACGACCTGGGATTCTTCGGCCCCTACTGCGCCGGCTGGGATCTCCGGCAGCTCCTCCGGGACGGCTTCGGCGGCGTCTCCGGCAAGGTCGAGTCCAGCCCCGCGAAGCACCTCCGCTCCTTCCTGGGCCAGATCGTCAACTCGACTTTCAC
>JAKPNJ010000129.1 GCA_029548445.1 Bacillota bacterium
CTCCTCCTCGTCGGGGGTAATGGCCCTCCCGTCCGGGTCCCTGCCGTACAGGGCGAAACGGGCCCCGTTCACCAGCGCCCCGTTCGGCACCGACGGATCGGGGGTCGCCCCGATGTTGTAGAAGTTGAACACGTCGGGGAACCCGGGCAGGGTGCCAAAGGCCAGGTGGGTGCCGGCGGACCCCAGTTCCTGTCGGCACCGGGAGGCCAGGAAATAGGGGCTGGCCCCGGACAGGGCGGCCGCTTCCACGAACAGGGAGGCGAAATCCACCGGTGTGCCGTCGGCCTCCGTGGCGCCGGGTTCCATGAACGATCCCGCCAACAATTGCCGAACCCCCTCGATCCCCTGGACCTCCGGCCGGTAGGACAGGATCTCGAACTGGAAGAGTCCCTCCTCCGTCAGGAAATTCCGTGGATCGGCGAAATGGGCCAGGGCGTCCGGAGAGGCTGTCACCCAATCAGGGGCGTCGTGGACCGGGCTGTCCGGCCGAATCCAGGACGCCGGGCTTTGGGAGGCGGAGACAAGGTTCAGCCCGTCCCGGCTTTCCTCTTCCAGGAACTGTTCCCAGGGGATGCCGGTTTCCTGGGGCAGGAAGCACCAGGCCGGATGGAGGGCCAGCTGCAGCCACAGGGGAGAGCGGTAGGAGATCGGAAACGGCTGCAGCATGACATCCCGGCCCTCCGGGTCGGGCGATCGGAGAAGGTCCAGGACAATTTCCCGGGATTCCCCGAAGTAGCCGGTCAACGAGAGGGTCAGGCGGGATGCCCCCGGTTCCGGCAGCCAGCCGTCCAGCGCCAGGATGCCGTCCGGCGAGGGAGACAGATATGCCTCGGTTCCGTCCGGTTGCAGCAGCCGGGCCGTGAATCGGACGGATGGCCCTTCGGCGGCGGCGGTCCACAGGCGGATGGCGTCGTCCTCCGGATCGAGCACCAGGCCGTAGCGGAGGGTTTCGGGGTGGAAAGCCGACGACAGCCCTGCCGCCGGCATGGGGTCGATCCGCAGGTCCGCCAGGCGGGCGTCCGCCCGGAGCGGCAACAGGTAGGAGGCCAGCACCCACCCTTCCTGCCCGGCCAGGGTCCGGACCCGGCTCCAGGTCCGTCCTCCCCCGTCCTGCCCGGTTCCGGTCACCGAAACCGCCTCCCCGTCCGGAATCGTGCCGATCCGCACCTTGTCGGTACCCGGCGCCTCCCGGAGATTCAGGGGCAGGCGGTCGCCCGTATCCACCCGGCCGGCATCCCCGGAGAACACGAGCGCCGCCGTGGGTGTCCGGCCCGGCTCCCCATCGGCCGGGGACCCTGCCTCTCCGGCAATCCGCAGGAAGTAGACGTCGCCGGGCTGCCCCCGGGCCCGGACCGTCTCCGGCAGGAGACCGGGCAGGTCCGACGCCGGGACGGATTCCCCCCGCAGCCGGAGGCAGCGGACATGAACCGCCCCTTCCGGATCCAGGACCTGGACCGACAGGTCGCTCCCCGGCGATGCAACCGAGATCCAGGTGCCCTCCGTCAGGAGGGGGACGGCCAGGGCGTCTCCCCACTGCGCCTCCAGGACCTCGGGCACCCGGACCCGGGGTTCGGCCGCCACCAGGCCGCGGCCATCCGACGATCGGACCAGGACTGCGACCCGGTGGATGCCCGGCCCCGTCCGGCGGGTATCCCACTCGGCTGTGTAATCAAGGGATCCCGTCGCCCCTGCACGGGCCAGGAACCGGCCGAAGGGAAGGGAGCCGACCAGCAGGTCCACCCGGATCCCGGGCCGGCTGCGTTCGGCCGCCGGTTCGGCGCCGACATCCCCGGAAGCGGAGACAATCCGGCCGGACACCGTGACGATGCCCACGATCTCGGCGTCGGTCGCCGGCGGGGCTGACAGGAACTCGTGGCGATCCAGGGAGACAGGCGTCGGTTGGAGACCGGCAGGGTCCCCGCCGCCCCAGGCGGGAGGCAGCGCCCGGATGCCCAGGTCCCCGCAGGCCGCCACGAATTCGGGCTGGCCGAAGACCTCCAGGATCCACCGGGTCCGGGCCGTTCCGGGCAAGAGGGGATGGCGCGAGGCCAGGTCCGTCCGTTCGCCATCCGGCAGGAACAGGCCGGCCGCCCGGACCAGGTCGTCGTCCGACAGGCCGGACAGGAGGGCCTGGGTCGAGGTCGCCATCCGAAGCAGCATCGAGGCGGCGGTTTCGCGACCTTCCCGCAGGGCCCCGGTCCAGCGGGCCGCCGCATGGAGGGGCGCTTCCGCACTTCCCAGGCAGGCAGCCAGGACTTCTTCCACGACCTGCTCCAACGAACCGGCGCGGGTCGTTGTCCCGGGCAGGGGCTGCGTCTCCGGCCGGGCGGCGGCGAACCGGCCGGGCAGGAGAAGATCCCCCTCCGGGGTCACGAGGCAGGGGCCGAGCAGGAACAGGGCCAGCAACAGGAAGCCGATGCCCCACAGGAGGCCGGACAGGATCGGGATTGTGCCCTTTTTCCCGTTGCCCATCGGCAGGCAGGGCGGTCAGCCCCCGGCCGGCCCGGTGCCGGCATCCCCCGAGGCGGCGTCCCCGACCTCCGGAGGCAGGTCGGCGGGCTGGGGTTCCACTTCCACGCGGTCGTCCAGGTCCGCCGAGGCGATGTCCACCGGAACCGGGGCTGTCCCTCCCTCCGATGGAATGGGGTGGTCGAAGTCGATGAAGCCGGCCCGGGTCACCCGGTACCGGATGCCGCGCCAGGATACCACCGGGCGGGCGAACAGGGAATAGGCCATGGCCCCGATGGCCATCAGGTCGAACAGCAGCCCGTTGGCCAGGTCGTACCAGACCAGGTCGTTCCGGGTCAGCAGCCGCATGACATTGCCGTGGACCAGCCGCAGGACGACGCAGGCGGCCATGAGCAGCAGGAGGTCGGCCCGTCCCAGGATCGCGGCCAGGAGCAGGAGGAACAGGTACCAGCCGATGACGAAGAGGAACAGGGGCAGGTCCGTGGCGATGTGGGCCCGGATGCCCACCGCGATGCGCTTGGCGTAATTGAAGGTTTTCTCCCGGGCGATCCGGTGGACGTGGCAGTCCACGAAGGGTCCCAGCACCAGGCGATACCCCTTCCGGTAGATCTCGTTGCCGATGTGCATGTCCTCCAGCAGCGACGCGCCATAGGCCTCCAGCCCGCCCACATCCTGCAGCACCTCCCGCCGCATGGAGAAGGCGGCGCCGGTCATGCCCACGTCCATGCCGAGGCGGCACAGGAAGGCCCAGTAGTAGTCGGTTTCATGGTTCTGCACGGCCGTGAACATCCGGGTCCAGAAATCCCGTCCCCCGAAATTCACCTGGCCGCAGGTCACGATGCCAACCTTCGTATCCGCCAGCAGGGGGCCCGCCATCTTCCGCAGGAAATCGGGCCGGACCCGGATGTCGCTGTCGTTGAAGACCAGCAGGTCGTGGGCCGCAGCCCGGACGCCGTGGATCATGTTGCTGCTCTTGCCATTGACCCGCGGCAGCAGGGGATGGACCAGGATCCGGGCGGACACCCGGCCGGTCTCCCCGATGCCCCGGCTGGCCAGGAAGGCCCGGACGACCGGGATCGCCGCATCGTCGGGATCCTGGAAGCTGAACAGGTGCTGGACCGTCCCCCCGAAATCCTGCCGGAACCAGGAGGACAGGCTCCGCCGGAGCTTGTAGTCCAGGTCCTTGATGGGGTGGATCCAGGACAGGGAGATGTCCGCCTCGCCGGGCAGGGGGGCTGCCGGCCGGGCCGACCAGCGCAGGTGGCTCCGGACGAAGAGGAACTGGGCGAGCCAGAAGCAGGGCATCAGGATCGCGAGGACAAGAAAGACGAGGCCGATCCAATCCATGGTCATCCCTCCAATTCATCCAGCGACAGGTGAAAGGCGGGCAGGAACTCCCGGAGGAAGTGGCCCACCTCCGGCAGGTCGAGGGTCTCCAACCCGGCCAGCAGGGCCTGGGCGGCCTTCCGGAACTCGGTGTTGCCGGATTTCTCCTCCTCGACGCATTTCATGTAGGCGCTGATCTTGTCGGCAGCCTTGACCAGCCGCAGCGCCTCGGCGGTGCCGGGATCGGCGCCGTCGGGTTTCAGCAGGGGGCCGTAGGCCGGCCGGAGGGATTCCGGCAGCATGGAGAGCAGCTTGTCGCCGGCAATCCCCTCCACCGCCTTGAAGGCGTCCCGGATGGCCGGGTTGTAGTACTTGATGGGCGTCGGCATGTCCCCCACCAGGATCTCGGGGGCATCATGGAACAGGGCCAGGGTGGCCGCCCGATCCGGTGACACATCCGGCCGGGGGGTTCCGTCGGGCCCGGCAGGGTAGTCGGTCCGCCGGATTACGGCCAGGGCGTGGGCGATGACCGCCACCTGGAGGCTGTGCTCCTGGAGGTTCTCGGGCTGGGTATTGCGCATGAGCCCCCAGCGGCGAATATGGCGCATGCGGGACAGCATGGCGAAGAACGGGCTCGGCATGGGTCGCACCTCCTCCGGTCGGTCAAAACCAGTAGATTTCCTCGTAGCACCGGGTTGCAAAGGAATCCGTCATCCCGGCGATGTAATCCGCCACCTGCTGGACCGG
>JAKPNJ010000019.1 GCA_029548445.1 Bacillota bacterium
CCATGGCCGCCAGGACCGGCGCCGCCCCGTCCGCCGGCAGGCGGCCGTCGGTCAGCGCCGCGTCCACCAGCTCCAGGACAGACTGCTGGAGCCGGTCCAGGGGTTGCGCCATGCCCCGGACGTCCCGGACCAGCCGGTCCGCCAGGGACCGGTTCCGTCGGACGGCCGCCCGATACAAGTCGGCGTATTGCCGCTCGAACCCGTTGTCGATCCGGGTGCGGACCAGGTAGGAAAAGGGGGCTGCCCCGGCGCTGAGCCATGTGTCCTCCAGGGCGGACCATCCCGACCCGCAGGAAACGGCCAGCGGCGACAGCAGGAGTCCGAGAACCAGGAGCAGCGGGACGACGCGTTTCATGGGCCTCCCCCTTCCGTTTTGCCCCCTTACCCGACCAGGGTCATTTCAATAACGAATCCCTGTCCCAGGGCCAGGTCCCAGCTCATCTCGCCTGCCGCCAGCTCGTCCAGGAACCGGGCCCGTCCCCGGAACAGGCCCGGTTCCCCATAGACCCGGGAGCAGGTCCGATCATCCAGGCGAATCCGGAACAGGTCGTCCCCGGAAGCCTGGCGAAACCACAGGACCCCGTCGCCCAGGAGGAGGGGCACCAGGGGCTCCGGCGACTCGATCCGGACCCACCGGCTGCCCCGGCTCATCAGGAGGCCGGTCCCGCCCGACTGGACCAGCCAGCCGTCGACAGGGTGCCATTCGTCCTCCGACTGGTCCGTCGCATCGGCGGGATCGTCGACAGCATAGCGACGCCCCCCTGGCGCCGGGACGGGACCCAGGACCGCCGACGCCACCAGCTGCCCGTCGGCGACGCCTTCCAACCCGGCGACCCGGTCGGGGCCGAACCGGGATTCGACGGACCGGTCGGGATCGACGACCCAGATGGAGTAGGAGGCGCCCTCCCGGGAACTGAGAAAGAAGATCCGGTTGTCGGACTGGTCGCAGACCGGCGAAGCGGCCCAGGCCCACGGCAGGTCCGAACCCGTCGGGGTCCGGGGTTCGCGCTCGTACTCGTATCCTCCGGCCGACCGGGACGTAATCCGGCGCAGACTGCCGTCTGCCCCGACGGCATGGAGTTCATCAAAGATTGCCAATACCCACAAGTCCCGACTTCGGAGGGCAAAGGCCGGCGATGTCCCCCGGAACGTCCCGTCCAGGACCACCCGGGCCGCTTCCCCTTCGGCGGGGGGCGACGTCCAGGCCTGGTACCCGGTCCATTCGCCGATCCGGACCTGGTAGACCACGGCAGCCTGGCCCTCCGTCCCCGACGCCGCGGTACCTGGGACAACGCCGATCCGGGTTACGGAACAGATGGCGGGGATCCATTCGTCTCCCTCGTCCGACAGCCGCCAGACAAAATCGCCCGGCTCGATCCGCCCCAGGGGAACCAGCAGGACCAGGTCCTGCAGGAACATGAGCCTGTACTGCAGCGGCGGGTCGCTGTTGGGCGTGGGGGTGGG
>JAKPNJ010000149.1 GCA_029548445.1 Bacillota bacterium
TATACCGATCCCTCCGTTCGCCCGCAAACGGTCCGCGTCAGTACGCGTACCGGATGGTCCGCTCCATCCGCAGGATCGGCAGTCCTCCAGGACGGGACTCGAACCCGGGAACCTGGACCGCTTCGGCCAGGGCGGCCTCGAAGACCACCGGCAGGCCTGCCCGCCGGGCGGTCTCGGCCATGGCCTCCCGGGCTGCCGCCAGGGCCCGGTCCCCGGGTTCCAGCAGGTGGCTGTTGTGGATGAATCCGTCCAGGGGAAGTCCCATGGCGTCCTCCAGGGAAGCGGCCATCCCCAGGAGGCCGTCCGGGTCGCCGGTAAAGGGTCGGTACAGGTTGGCGACCATGAGCACCGCCATGGAGGCTGACAGGAGCCGGGGCCGCAGGGTCCGGACCACCCGGGCGCCCAGGTCGTCACCCCCGATGTCGAGAACTCCCCTCAGGCTCTCCTGGTCGAAGGCGGACAGCAGGCCGGCGGGCATGGCGGGAACTTCCACGTTGGTCCCCGCGGTCACCGGCGCGACCAGCCGGACCCCGGCCTCCTCCAGCCGGGTCCGGGCATCGGCCGATCGATAGAACGGATTGACCGCGTCCAGGTCCGCCAGGAGCACCGGTCCGGATCCGGCCATTCTCAGGGCCAGGTTGACCGCCACCTCCGACTTGCCGCTTCCATAGGCGCCCACCAGCACCAGGATCCGCCTCGATCCGGCCAATCCCGGCATGTCCCCTTCCGATCCGGCCTGCAGCCCGCTTCGTGACTGGCCCATTCCGTGGTCTCCTCCCCTTCGGGAACCCCCTGTCGGGGTTCCTCCTTCCGAATCTTTCTTGTCATTGTAATACAGATTGTGTTACAAATACTCTGGAGAAAAATGGTTCGCCAGGAGGTGCTTCATGACCATCGCGTTCCTCGCCCAGGCCGGGGATTGGCTCCATCGGTACGCCACTCCCGGGGAGCAGGTCTTTCTCGGCATTCTCATGGCCATCATCGGCATGTCCATCGTCCTGTTCCTCCTCATCGTCCTGCAGCTGGCCATCCAGGTCCTGTCGACCCTGGTTCGCGGCCGGGGTGCCCCTTCCGGAACCCATGACGCCGTCCACGAGCCCGCGCAGAAGCCGACCGCCCCTCCGGCTCCCGTCGTTGTCGACGAGTCTCCGGATTCCGCCGACAGCGGTGCGAACCGCCGCCTGGCCGCCGTGATCGCCGCCGCCGTCGCCGCCCACCGGGCCGCCGCCGGGGCGTCTCCCGCGGGATTCCGCATCCGCCGCATCCGACGCATCGGACGCGCCTGAGGAGGTCGGCATGACGGGCATCGCGACCTTCTTCGACGCCTTCGCCAACACCCTCGGGGAGATGTGGCAGAAGACCGGGTTTTCCACCGGCACCTGGCAGCAGTTCGTCATGATCGGCATCGCCTGTTTCCTGATTTACCTGGCGGTGGTCCGGAAGTTCGAGCCCCTGCTGCTGCTGCCCATCGCCTTCGGCATGCTCCTGTCGAACCTGCCCATGGGCAACATGATCCATATGGAGTATTTCGACCCGGATCGGATCAAGGAAGCCGGCATCGAGGGGATGGTCAACTACAAGGGCCTCCTGAAGGACGGCGGCCTCCTGGATTTCCTCTATCTCGGCGTCAAGCTGGGCATCTACCCACCCCTGATCTTCCTCGGCATCGGGGCCATGACCGACTTCGGCCCCCTCCTGGCCAATCCCCGGTCCCTCCTGCTGGGCGCCGCCGCCCAGCTCGGCATCTTCACCAGTTTCCTTGGCGCCCTCCTGTGGGCCTTTACGCCCGAGGAAGCCGCGTCCATCGGCATCATCGGGGGCGCTGACGGCCCCACCGCCATTTACGTCACCAAGACCCTGGCACCGGCCCTCCTGGGTCCCATCGCCGTGGCCGCCTATTCCTATATGGCCCTGGTGCCGGTCATCCAGCCGCCCATCATGCGCCTCCTGACTACGAAGAAGGAACGGGCCGTCGTCATGGAACAGCTCCGGGTGGTGTCCCGGACCGAAAAAATCCTCTTCCCCATCGTCGTGACCATCCTGGTGGCCCTGCTCATTCCCGACGCCACCCCCCTGGTGGGCATGCTGATGCTGGGCAACCTGTTCCGGGAGAGCGGCGTGGTGGACCGCCTGGTCAAGACCTCGGCCAACGAGCTCATCAATATCGTCACCATCTTCCTGGGGGTCACGGTGGGCGCCACGGCGACGGGCGCCACGTTCCTCGACCCGAAAACCCTCAAGATCATCGTGCTGGGCGTGGCGGCCTTCGCGGTCGGCACGGCCGGCGGCGTCCTCCTGGGCAAGCTGCTGTATGTGACCTCCGGCGGGAAGGTCAATCCGCTGATCGGGTCCGCCGGCGTCTCTGCGGTTCCCATGGCCGCCCGGGTCTCCCAGGTGGAAGGCCAGAAGGCCAATCCCTCCAACTTCCTCCTGATGCACGCCATGGGACCCAATGTCGCCGGCGTCATCGGGTCCGCCGTCGCGGCCGGCATCCTGCTGGCCCTCCTGGCCTGACCGGCCCGGCTGACGGCGCATGGATCGGATCGAACCGGCTTTTCCCACCGGACGGCCCCCTCGCCGGAAGCATGTGATCCTCCTTGGGGACGGCATGGCCGACCTGCCCGTTCCGGCCCTCGGCGGCCGGACACCCCTCCAGGCTGCCCGGACGCCCCATGCCGACCGGCTGGCCCGGTCCGGCCTTTGCGGCCTTGCCCGGACCATCCCGGACCAGGTGCCTCCTGCCAGCGACACGGCCAACATGGCGGTCATGGGATACGATCCCATCCGCTACTACAGTGGCCGTTCTCCCCTGGAGGCCGTCAGCATGGGCATCGGGATGGACGATTCGGACGTGGCCTACCGGTGCAACCTGGTCACCCTGTCCGGCGGGGCCGGCGAGCCGTTTGCCGAACGGACCATGATCGACCACTCCGCCGATGAGATTGATTCCGAAACCGCCGCCAGGCTGATCGGGGCCGTCGCGTCCGAGCTTGCCCGCCCCGGGCTCCGGTTCCATCCCGGACGCAGCTACCGCCACCTGATGATCTGGCAAGAAGGTCCGGAGGACATCCGGCTGACCCCTCCCCATGACATCCTGACCCAGGCCATCGCCCCTTACCTGCCGTCCGGCGACCGGGACGCCGAGGTCCTGGCCCTGATGGATGCCGGGGCCCGGATCCTGCAGGACCACCCCCTGAACCGGGAGCGGGTCGCCGCCGGGCTTCGTCCCGCCAATGCGATCTGGATCTGGGGCCAGGGGCGGAAGCCGCGCCTTCCCCGCCTGGCCGAGGGTCTCGGGCTGTCCGGCTCCGTGATTGCCGCCGTCGACCTGATCCAGGGGCTGGGCATTTGCGCCGGTCTCCGGGTTGTCGAGGTGCCCGGCGCCACCGGCACCCTCCATACCGATTACTCGGCCAAGGCCAGGGCGGCCATGGCGGAGCTGGCCGCGGGCCAGGATTATGTCTACCTCCACGTGGAGGCACCGGACGAGTGCGGCCACCGGGCGGAGGCCGGAAACAAGGTCCTGGCCATCGAGCGCATCGACGAGCGGATCCTGGGGCCCCTGGCAGCGTTCCTGGACGAGTGGGAGCGCCAGCACGGCGTTCCCTATCGGATCCTGTTCCTGCCGGACCATCCGACCCCGGTGTCCCTGCGGACCCATACCCGGGATCCTGTGCCGTTCGTCCTGTATTCCAGCGACGGAGAGTATGGCGAGGCGGGCCCCCACCCTGCCGATGCCTATGACGAAGCATCCTGCGCCGGAACCGGATTCGTGGTCGAGGAGGGGTACCGGTTGTTTTCCCTGTTTACAGCTCCGCCAGTGTGACGCCGCTGTCGCCTTCCCCGTACGCGCCGATCCGGAAGGTCCGAACCCGGCGGTCCTGCTTCAGCAGGGCGTGGACCGCGCTGCGAAGCGCCCCGGTCCCCTTCCCGTGGACGATCCGGATTTGCGCATAGCCCGCCAGGACGGCGTCGTCCAGGTACTTGTCCAGGGCGTCGGTGGCTTCCTCCACAGTCATGCCCAGCAGCTGGATCTCCGGCAGGAAGGTGCTTTTTCTCGCGTACCGGACGGAATCGGGGCGGCTGGTCCCGGCATCGCGGCCGGATCCCCGGGCAGCCTGGGCGGCCCGGCCGGACCGGGCGGCTCGATCGGCCGTTCCGTTGTCCGACGGCGGGATCCGCAGGGAGGCCGCCGGCACGCTGGCCCGCATGGAGCCAAAGGCCATCCGGACCTGTCCCCGGGCGTCCGGACCCGACTCCACCCGGCCGACCAACCCCAGGGAGGGCGCCAGGTAGGAGTCTCCCGCCTGGATCCGGTCCGGCCGCATCCCCCCGACCGATTCCCCGACCTGGAGGGTCATGCGCCCGATCTCCCGGTCCATGTCGCCCAGGCGGGTCCGCAGGGTTTGCCGCACCTCGTCGGCCAGGCGCTGGGCCTCCTGGGCGTCCGCCTGGTTCCGGGCCTCCCGGATGCTTTCCAGCAGGCCGTCCACCTCGTCCACGGTCTGCCGCAGGGTTTCCCGGGCCTCTTCCCGGGCTCGCCGCAGGATGTCCGCCTTCTTTTGTTCCAGCTCGTTCCTGAGCTTCGCGGCCGTGGCGGCATCCTGGTTCGCCCGGGCCAGGAGGGCCGACGCCTCTTCCCGGTCCCGCTCGGCTTCCACCCGGCGGGCCTCCACCCGGCGAACCAGTTCCTCGAACCGGACGCCTTCCTCGGTCATGAACCGCGAAGCCGCCTCGATCAGGCTGTCCGGCAGCCCCAGTCGCCGGGAGATGGCGAAGGCGTTGCTGACCCCGGGGACGCCGATCAGGAGTCGGAACGTCGGGCGGAGCGTCTCGGAGTCGAATTCGCAGCAGGCGTTCTCGACCCCCCCGGTCCGCAGCGCGTAGCTCTTGAGTTCCTTGTAATGGGTGGTGGCCACCACGACGGCGCCCCGTCCCCGGAGATGCTCCAGGATCGACATGGCCAGGGCGGCCCCCTCGGCCGGGTCGGTGCCGGATCCCAACTCGTCCAGGAGCACGAGGCTCCGATCGCCGGCTTCCGCGACGATCCGGACCACGCTGCGCATGTGGGAGGAGAAGGTGCTGAGGTCCTGGTCGATGCTCTGCTCGTCCCCGATGTCCGCCATGACCGAGTCGAACACGGAGATCTCCGAGCCGTCCGCCGCCGGGATCTGGAGCCCCGAGAGTCCCATGAGCGTCAGGAGGCCGCAGGTCTTGAGGGCTACGGTCTTGCCGCCGGTATTGGGGCCCGTGACCAGGAGGGTCCGGAACGTGTCACCGATCCAGAAATCCACCGGAACGACCCGGTTCGCCGGGATCAGGGGATGGCGGGCCCGGACCAGGCGGATCCGGCCGCCGGTGCCGACTTGGGGCCGCATGGCTTTCATGGCCAGCGCCAGCCTACCCCGGGCCACCAGGAAGTCCACCCGGGCCATCCGGGCGAGGGTCTCCCCGAGGGTACCGGAGACCGCCCCCACCCGCAGGGACAGGTCCTGCAGGATCCGGTCGATCTCGTCCCGCTCGTCGGCCAGGAGCTCGCGAATGCGGTTGTTGGCTTCCACCACGGGCATGGGCTCCACGAACAGCGTGGCCCCGCTGGAAGAGGCGTCGTGGACAATCCCCGGAATCTCCCCGCGGGACTCCACCTTGACCGGCACCACGTAGCGGCCGTTCCGCTGGGTGACCAGGGACTCCTGCAGCGCCTTGGCATAGCGCCCTGACCGGACCAGGTGGTCGAGATGGGCCTTGACCTCGGCCTGGGCCTCCCGGATCCGGCGGCGAATCGAGGCCAGTTCCGGGCTGGCCCGGTCCGCCACCTCATCCTCCCCCAGGATGGCGTCCGTCAGGGCTTGTTCCAGGGGGCGCAGGGGATCCAGGGTCCGAAGAATCCGGAAAACCGCGTTGTCGGCCCATCCCTCGGCCCGCTCCGGCAGGAAGCCCTTGAGACGGGCGGCGGCCCGGAGGACCGCGCCGATCCGGAGCAGTTCCAGGCAGGAGAGCATGGCGCCCAGGGACGCCCTGGCAAGGGCGGATCGGACATCGCTGATGCCCGAGAGTGGCGGCACGCCCTTTTCCAGCAGCACCCGGACGGCATCCTCGGTCTCCGACTGGCGGACAAGGACTTCGTCCAGGTCCGGGGAGGGCTGCAGGGCGAGGCACAGCTCCCGGCCGGGCTCCGAAGCGGCCTGGTCGGCCAGTTGGGCCACGATCCGGTCGAACTCAAGGATCCGCTGGGTTCTGGGATCCATTCCGCTCCTTCCGGACAACCGGCATCACGTTGTCCCTGTAATATCGGAAATAGGCATAGACGGACAGCACCACGGGCAGGAGGAAGATCCAGCCGGCCAGGTCGGGCCGCCCCTCGGGCAGCAGGAACACCACGCCGAAAAACGCCACCTGGATGAAGGCAGCCAGCTTGCCGTACCACCTGGAAAACACGACCATGTGGTGGCGGCGCAGCATCACGGCGCCGCCGATGATCATCAGGAGTTCCCGGACCAGGACGAAGCCGGGAATCCAAAGGGGAATGCGGCCCACATGCCAGAGCAGCAGGGCGGTCACGAACTGGAAGAGCTTGTCGACGAAAGGATCGAAAAGCTTCCCGAACTCCGAGACCTGGTGGAACCGCCGGGCGATCCATCCGTCCAGGATGTCGGTCAGGGCGATGGCCACGAACAGGACCAGGGCCGGACCCATCCGGTCCCGGACGATCAGAATGGCAAGCCAGGGAATCCCGAGAAACCGAAGCAGCGTAATGGCGTTGGGAATCGTCCAGATCATGGCGCCTCCCGCTTCTTCCGCTCTTCCTCCCGGCGCATCACCCAGCGTTCTCCAAGGAAAAATCCCGGGATGGACACCAGGGCGATCAGGACGAAGATCAGGATGGCTGTCCGATAGTCGCCCCGGGTCACGGACGCACCCACGTAGGTGGAGCTGAAGGTGGCCGGGATCCGGGCGATGGTGGTGATCAGGAGAAACCGGGCCAGGGGATACCGGGCGATCCCGGCCGCGTAGGCCAGCAGATCCCTGGGAATGCCCGGAATGAAGTACAGGAGGAACACCAGGCTGTCTCCCCGTCGCCCGGATACCCGTTCCCGGAGCCGGTCGATCTTGGCCCCGTCGACATACCTGGACAGGACATGGACGCCGAACAGCCGGGCCAGCCAGAAATTGGTCAGGGTTCCCAGGGTCAGGGCCACGAGGCAGAGAAAGCCGCCGCCCAGGGTGCCGAACAGGACGCCGGCCGCCAGTTCCAGGACCTCGGCCGGCAGGATGGGCACCACGACCTGGAGGTAGACCAGGCCGAAGAGAATGGCGGCACCCAGCGCGCCCTTCTCCCGCAGGCTGTCGAAGAAGGCTTCCCGGGACGCGGCATCGGCGGCGGTCTGCCACATCCAGGGCAGGACCATGGCGGAGATGGCCGCCAGGACGAGCACCACGAAGGCCACCACGCCGAAGACCAGGAAATCGGTTCGGTCTGGCTTCCGGCGGGGCGGCCGGGACGGCGACGCAGGGGGCGGCGATGGCGGGGATGGCATGGGCGGATCCGGTTCACGGCTCATAGCGACAGGATCCTCGCATATTCGACCTGGTAGGCGTCGATGGTCTTGGTCTGCTCCAGGGCGACCTCGATGTCCACGTCGTCCAGCCGGCCGGTCCGGTAGACGATGATCCGGTTCAGACGGCCTTCCGCCAGGCATTCGATGGCCCGGGCCCCCATGAAGCTGGCCATGGTCCGGTCCCGGACCGTGGGGCTCCCGCCCCGCTGGAGATGCCCGAGGATGGTGGGACGGGCCTCGATGCCGGTCATCTTCTGGATCTTCTCCGCGAACTCCACCGCGTTGCCCTTGCCCTCCGCCACGATGACGATGTAGTGCTTCTTTCCGCGATTTCGGGCTTCCAGCAGGGTTTTGACCACGTCCCGGTCGAAGTCCGACGGGACTTCCGGGATCAGGACCACCTCGGCGCCGCAGGCGATGCCCACGTTCAGGGCGATGTACCCCGCATTCCGGCCCATGAGCTCGATGACGCTGCACCGTTCATGGGAGGAGGCGGTGTCCCGGAGCTTGTCGATGGCCTCCATGGCCGTATTCATGGCCGTGTCGTACCCGATCGTATAATCGGTACAGCCGATGTCGTTGTCGATGGTGCCCGGGATCCCGATGACGGGCAGGCCTTCCCGGGCCAATTCCCGGGCCCCGCGGAACGACCCGTCCCCGCCGATGATCACCAGGGCGTCCAGGTTGAAGACCCGGGCCATCTCGACGCCCTTCCGGACTCCCTCGATCTCCTGGAACTCCTTGCTGCGGGCGGTCTGGAGAAACGTCCCGCCCCGCTGGAGGGTCTCCGATACGGACCGGTTGTGCAGTTCCTCCATTTCGCCCCGCAGGAGGCCGTGGAAGCCGCGCCGGATGCCGAGCATCCGGAAGCCGTGGTAGGTTCCGGCCCGGACCACGGCCCGGATCACGGCGTTCATGCCGGGGGCGTCGCCTCCGCTGGTCAGGATGCCGACGCTTCGGATCGGGCGGGTTGACTGTGTCGTGTCGCTCATGGTCTCGTCTCCTGTTCGTTTCTGCCTGGGGCGGCGGGCACGGGGATCAGGGCGATCCGGTCCGGGCCCAGGCGGCGGGAAAACTCGGAAAGGACCGCATGGGACGCCTCCACTCCGTCTGGCGCAGAGATCGGGATGACGCGGCCGGAGGGAGAGAGATGGACCAGGACCGGGGTGTCGCCGGAAAAGAACCGGATCATGGCCAGGAGGCGACGATACCCCGGATCGTCTTCCTCCCCAACATACCGGATGGCCAGCCGGAACGCAGCCTGGGCTCGCGGCGGGACGGGGGGCGATTGTCCGGGATCCGGGGGCGGTTCCGGGGGCAGCTCCGTGGACGGCTCCGGGGGCGGTTCCGGGGGCGGCTCCGGGAGAGGCGTCGCCGGGCGGGCCCGGGCGCTGCCGACCGGGCCGGCGCCGTTCCGCCGCCAGTCGCCCGGGGCATCTGACCCTCCCGAAAACACCGCGCCGGACAGGGTCAGGGGCGCCACCCCGTCGGCCACGAACTTGGGCTCTTCCTCTTCCCGTACGCTGATCCGGCCCCGGAGCGCCACCGGGGATCCCTCCCGCATCCAGCCGGACGAATCCGCCAGGACCCTGGGAAACAGGATCGCCTCGAAGCCGCCGGCCGGATCCTCGATCCGGACGAAGGCCATGACATCCCCCGCCCGGGTCGCCTTGCGCTTGATGGACATGACGAGCCCGCACACGATGGCCCGCTCCCCGTCCCGAAGCCCGCTCCCCTCGGCGGCGGGTTCGGGGGACGATTCGTCCTCGTGGCGGACGAAGTCCGCGGCGGTGACCGTGGCGATGTCCCGGATCACGTCCATGAAGGGATCCAGGGGATGGCCCGTGACATACAGGCCCAGCATCTCCTTCTCCATGGCCAGCAGCTCGCCTTCCGGAAACTCCGGCAGGTCCGGGTACTCCGGTTCGGCCTGGGACAGGTCGCGGCCGGCGCCGGGGGCCTCCCCGTTCTCCTGCATGGCGTCGAACAGGCTGAGCTGGCCTTCCATGTTGCGCCGCCGTTCCAGGGCCAGGCGGTTCAGGAGGCCCTCCAGCACCGCCAGCATCCGGGAGCGGGGAATGCCGAAGCTGTCCAGGGACGAACTCCGGATCAGGGACTCGATGGCCTTCCGGTTCAGGTCCCAGGCCTGCATGCGCCGCAGGAAATCGCCGAACCCGAGGAAGGGGCCCCGCTGGGTCCGCTCCTCGATCACCTGCCGGATGGCGCCCTCCCCCACGTTCTTGACCGCCGCCAGGGCGAACCGGATTCCGTCGGGTCCCGCGGTGAAGCGGACATCGCTCCGGTTGATGTCGGGGGGCAGGATCGGGATTTTCATGCGGCGGCACACCGAAACATATCGGGCCGCCTGGTCGAGATTCCCGAGGAAGCTGTTGAGGTTGGCCGCCATGAACTCCACAGGGTATTGGCGCCGGAGCCAGCCAGTCTGGTAGGCGACGATGCCGTAGGCCGCGGCGTGGGACTTGTTGAACGCATAGCCGGCGAAGGCCATGATGTCCTCGAAGACCTTCTGGGCCACGGGCAGCGGCACCCCCCGGGCCAGGGCCCCGTCCACGTGGACGCCCTTCTCGTCGGTGCCGCCGTGGATGAACAGGTTCCGGTACCGGGCCAGCTCCTCCGGCTTCTTGCCGGACATGGCCCGTCGGACCAGGTCGGCCTGGCCCAGGGAGAACCCGGCCAGCTCCCGGACGGCTTCCATGACCTGCTCCTGGTAGACGAGACAGCCGTAGGTCACCTGGAGGATGGGCTCGAGGAGCGGGTGGTCGTAGTGGATGTTCCGGGGATCGTGGCGGGCCGCGACATAGCGGGGGATGTACTCCATGGGGCCCGGCCGGAACAGGGCGATGCCGGCGATCAGGTCCTCCAGGGACTGGGGATGGAGTTCCTTCATGAAGGCGGTCATGCCCCGGCTTTCCATCTGGAAGACCGCCTCCGTATCCCCCTGCCCGATCATCCGGAAGACCTCCGGGTCGTCCATGGGAATCCGGTCCAGGTCCACGGACACGCCGTGGTTGCGGCGGACCATGTCCATGGTGTCCCGCATGACCGTCAGGGTCCGGAGGCCCAGGAAATCGAACTTGAGGAGGCCGATCCGCTCCACATTTTTCTTGGCGAACTGGACCACCACGGCATCTTCGTTGCAGGACAGGGGAACCAGGTCCGTCAGGGGGCCCTTCGAGATCACGACACCGGCGGCATGGGTGGAGGAGTGGCGCGGCAGCCCCTCGAACAGGATGGCGGTGTCGATCACCTGCCGGACCGAGGGGTTCCGCCCGACCTCGTCCCGCAGCTCCTGGGAGGTTTCCAGGGCCCGTTTCAGCGTCACGCCCGGCCCGTCCGGGATCATCCTGGCGATCCGGTCCGTCTCGGCATACGACAGGTCCAGGGCCCGGGCCACGTCCCGGACGGCCGCCCGGGCCGCCAGGGTCCCGAAGGTAATGACCTGGGCCACACGGTCCTGGCCGTATTTCCGGGTGACGTAGTCGATGACCTCGTTGCGGCGCTCGTAACAGAAGTCGATGTCGAAATCCGGCATGCTGACCCGCTCGGGGTTGAGGAATCGCTCGAACAGGAGGCCGAACCGGATGGGGTCCACATTCGTGATGCCCAGGCAGTAGGCCGCCAGGGAACCGGCGCCGGAGCCCCGGCCGGGTCCCACCATGATCCCCTGCTCCCGGGCGAACCGGATGAAGTCCCAGACGATCAGGAAGTAGTCGTTGTACTGCATGCGGTCGATGACCGCCAGTTCCTCTTCCAGTCGCCGCAGGAAGATGTCCCGGTCCATTTCCCGGTCCGTGCCCCCGGGTTCCGCCCGGTGGGCCAGCCGGTCCTCCAGTCCCTCGAAACAGAGGCGGCGGAGATACCCGCCGGCGGTCTCCCCTTCCGGCACGTCGAATGCCGGCAGGTGGACCGTATCGAAATCGAGGGTCACCCGGCAGCGTTCCGCGATGCGCTCCGTATTGGCGATGGCCTCGGGCACCAACCGGAATGCCTCTTCCATCTCCTGGGACGACTTGACGTAGAAGGCATCGGTCTCCATCCGCATCCGGTCAGGATCGCTCATGCGCTTCTGGGTCTGCATGCACAGGAGGATCTCGTGGGCCCGGGCGTCTTCCTTCCGAAGATAATGGCAGTCGTTGGTGGCCACCAGGGGAATCCCGGTCTCCAGGGACAGGCCGACCAGGGCGGCGTTGACGACCTCCTGCTCGGGGATGCCGTTGGACTGGAGCTCGAGGAAGAAATTGTCCCGCCCGAAGCAGGCGTCATACTCCAGGGCCAGTTCCCGGGCCCGGTCCCGGTCGCCGGCCAGGATGGCCCGGGGGATTTCCCCGCCCAGGCAGGCGGAAAGGGCGATGAGTCCTTCCGAGTATTGGCGGAGCAGGTCGTGGTCCACCCGGGGACGATAGTAGAAGCCCTCGGTATAGCCGAAGGAGACCAGGCGCATCAGGTTCCGGAGACCGGCATCGGTTTCGGCCAGGAGGACCAGGTGGGAGGGTTCCTTGTCATGGCCCACGTCCCGGTCGGTCCGGGACCGGGGTGCCACGTAGACCTCGCTTCCGAGGACGGGGTGGATGCCCTTTTCCTTGCAGGCGAGATAGAAGTCGATCATGCCGAACATGGCCCCGTGGTCGGTCAGGGCGCAGGCGGACATGCCGAGCTCCTTCAGCCGGGACGGCAGCGACTTGATCCGGATGGCGCCGTCGAGAAGGCTGTATTCGCTGTGCAGGTGCAGGTGGACAAACCCCATTGGCGCCTCCCGTCTCTCCAGGGGTCAGAGGAGGCTGCGGATCAAGGCCGTCAGCCGGTCGCGAACTTCCGCCAGGCGGCTCCGGGCGGCGGACTCGTCCCGGTCGTAGGCGCCGAAATAGATCTTGAGCTTCGGCTCCGTTCCGGAGGGGCGGACGCAGCACCAGTCCAGGTCGCCGGTCTCGTACAGCAGCACGTCGGACTGGGGCAGGGCCAGGGGCGCCACGATCCCTGTACCGGGTTCGACCCGCAGGCCGGCAAGGTAGTCGCTGCGGGCCACGACCGGAATGCCGGCCAGGTCGCCGGCGGGCCGGGCCCGGAGTCGGCCCATGGCCTCCTGGATCCGGCGGACGCCATCCATTCCCTCCAGGGTCAGGGAAACCGTCTCCTCCGCTGCGAAGCCGAATCGGGCAAACAGCGACCGGAGGCGGTCATGGAGCGTTTCGCCCCGGTCCGCGCACCGGGCGGCCATCTCCGCGATCAGCATGGCGGCCACCACCGCATCCTTGTCCCGGACGTCGGTGCCGGCCAGGTAGCCGTAGCTCTCCTCGAAGCCGAACAGGAAATGCCCGTCCCCTTCCTCGTCGAGGGATTGGATGACCTCCCCGATGAACTTGAAGCCCGTCAGGACCTCGTGGAGCGCGACCCCATAGGCCCGGGCGATGCGCCGGGAGAGGCGGCTCGAGACGATGGTCGTCACGCAGAAGGCGTTGGCGGGCATGGTGCCCTGTTCCTGGTGGCTGGACAGGATGTACTCCATCAGCAGCAGGCCGATCTGGTTCCCGGTCAGGACGAAGAATTGCCCGTTACGGTCCCGGACGGCCAGGCCGGTCCGGTCCCCGTCCGGGTCGGTGGCGATCACCAGGTCGGCACCCACATCGCCGGCCAGCCGGATGGCCAGTTCCAGGGCCGCCCGTTCTTCCGGATTGGGGGAGACCACCGTCGAGAAGTCCGGATCCGGGGCTTCCTGTTCGGGCACCGTATGGACCCGCCGAAATCCGCACCGGGCCAGGATGTCCCGGACGGGCCGGTTCCCGGCGCCATGCAGCGGCGTATACACGATGGAGAGGTCGGGATGGCGATGGGCAGCCTCCCGGTCGATGCGGAGGGCCAGGAGCATGTCGAGGTAGGCCTCGTCCCACTCCGTCCCGAGGGTTTCCAGCAGGCCGGAATTCCGGGCCTCCGCCTCGGAGATCCAGCGGACCTCCCGGACGTCCCCGATGGCGTCCATATGGGCCAGCACCCGGTCGGCGGCCTCCGGGGGCATCTGGCCCCCGTCGGGCCCATAGGCCTTGTACCCGTTGTATTGTGCGGGATTGTGGCTGGCGGTGACCATGACCCCGCCGGCGGCTCCGTAATGGCGGACGGCGAAGGACAGCATGGGGGTCGGGCGGAGCCGGTCCGTCAGGCGGACCCGGATGCCATGGGTCGCGAACACCAGGGCGGCCACCAGGGCAAACCGGTCCGAATGCCGCCTCGAGTCGTGGGAGATCACGACCCCCCGGCGCCGGGCGTCGTCCCCCAGGCTGTCGAGATAGCGGGCGAATCCTTCCGTGGCGAGCGCCACGGTAAAGTCGTTCATCCGGTTGGTGCCGGCGCCCAGGATGCCTCGAAGGCCCCCGGTCCCGAAGGTCAGCCGACGATAGAACCGCTCCTGGATCTCCCCGGGATCCGATCCGATCCCGGCCAGTTCCTGCCGAGTGGCCTCGTCGAAATAGGGGTCGGTGGACCAGGTCCGGTATTCGTCCAGGCAGGCTGTCATGGGAGGTCGCTCCTTCCTCTGTCGATCCCAATGATTATATCATTCCGGGAACCGATCAGGGACGGCGACCCTGTCCGCCGCCTTCCGGCGGCCGGTTCGTCCCGGCGTCCGCCGGACCGTCCAGCCGGCCCCGGACCAGGACCAGGAGATCCCGCAGCCTGGCGGCTTCCTCGAACTCCAGGCGCCGGGCGGACTCCTTCATCTCCTTTTCCAGTCGCACGGCCAGGCGGCCCAGTTCCCTGGTCCCCAGCCCGTCGAACCGGGATTCCACGAGACGGTCCCCGACGGCGTCCGGCAGCCCCGCATCCCGGGCGACTTCCTCCAGGGTGTCCAGCACATCCCGCACGTCCTTGCGGACCGTCCGGGGCACGATGCCGTTCCGCTCGTTGAAATCCTGCTGCAGCCCGCGGCGCCGGTTGGTCTCGGCGATGGCACGAAACATGGACTCGGTCACGGTATCGGCATACAGGATCACCCGGCCGTTCAGGTTCCTGGCTGCCCGGCCGATGATCTGGACCAGGGAGGTGGTGGACCGGAGGAACCCTTCCTTGTCGGCGTCCAGGATGGCGATCAGGGAGACCTCCGGCAAGTCGAGGCCTTCCCGCAGCAGGTTAATGCCGACCAGGACGTCGAAGGCGCCGATTCGCAAGTCCCGCAGGATCTTCATCCGCTCGAGGGTCGCGATGTCGGAATGGAGGTACCGGACCGTCAGGCCTTCCTCCTTCAGGAAGGCGGTCAGGTCCTCGGCCATCCGCTTGGTCAGGGTCAGGACCAGGCTGCGCTCCCCCCGGCTCCGGGCTTCCTGGATCTCGCCCAGGAGGTTCTCGATCTGGCCATCCACGGGACGTACGGACACCACGGGATCCAGGAGGCCTGTCGGGCGGATGAGCTGTTCCACCACCCGGACGGACCGGTTGGTTTCATAGGCGGACGGCGTCGCACTGACGAACAGGCACTGGCCCATCCGGGCCTCGAATTCGGGAAAGGACAGGGGGCGGTTGTCGAAGGCGGAGGGCAGCCGGAAGCCGTACTCCACCAGGGACTCCTTTCGGGACCGGTCGCCGTTGTACATCCCGCCGATCTGGGGCACCGTCACATGGGATTCGTCGATGACCAGGAGGAAATCCCGGGGAAAGAAATCCATCAGCGTATAGGGGGGCGACCCCGGTTCCCGGCCGGCGATGTGGCGCGAATAGTTTTCGATCCCCTTGCAGAAGCCGGTTTCCCGCAGCATTTCCAGGTCGTAGCGGGTCCGCTGCTCCAGGCGGTAGGCCTCCACCAGCCGGCCCCCCGCCCGCAGGACAGCCAGCCGCTCTTCCAGCTCCGTCTCGATGCCGGCCAGGGCCCGCTGCATCTTGTCGCCCGTCGTGACGTAGTGGGAGGCCGGAAAGATGGAGACGTGGGACCGGGTGGCCGCAGGCCGCCCCGTGATCCGGTCGCACTCCACGATTTTCTCGATCTCGTCGCCGAAGAAGGAGATCCGGATGAAGCGGTCCTCGGAGGACGACGGCACGATGTCCAGCACATCTCCCCGGACCCGGAAGCTGCCGCGCTGCATGTCCATGTCGTTCCGCGCATACTGGATCCGAACCAATTCGCGGATGACGTCGTCCCGGTCCTTGGCCATGCCGGGCCGGAGGGAAACCATCAGGTCCCGGTAGTCCTCCGGATCGCCCAGGCCATAGATGCAGGATACGCTGGCCACGACGATGACATCCCGCCGCTCCAGCAGCGAGGCCGTGGCGGAGTGGCGGAGGCGGTCGATCTCCTCGTTGATGGACGAGTCCTTCTCGATGTAGG
>JAKPNJ010000020.1 GCA_029548445.1 Bacillota bacterium
TTCTCAAGGAAGAGGGATTCCGGATTTTCGTCGGCAACGGGCCCGCCGCCTACCTGACCATCGGGGCCGATTACCTCTACATGGACGCGGTACCCCTCAACGGGCACACGCTTCGAACCTACGACCTGTCCCGGTTTTTCGACGCCGGCCGGGTGTATGATCCGGCGAGGCCCACGTCCAGGACCCGGTCCGACTGACCGGCTCCCGGACTGCCGGACCGCCGGGCCGCCTGCACTACTTCAGGAAGAACTCCTTGTAGAGTTCCTTGACCGCATAGTTGCAATATTCTTCCCGGATGCCGAACATGACGCTGATCTCGGATGCGCCCTGGTTGATGATCTCCAGGTTGACGCCCGCCTTGGCCAGGGCGGACGCGGCCCGGGCGGTCACGCCGACGGTCCGGGCCATGGCTTCGCCGACGATCATGACGATGGCGAGGCCGTGCTCAACGGAAATCCGGTCCAGGCCCAGTTCCGCCTGGAGGCGGTCCAGGACCTTCTTCTCCTTTTCGGGCGGGAACACGTCCCGTCGGATGACGATGGAAATGGAATCGATGCCGGACGGCATATGCTCGAAGGGAATATCCTCGTCGGCAAGAATCTTCAGGACCTTCAGGGCGAAGCCGACCTCCCGGTTCATCAGGTATCGGCTCATGGTGATCATGGAGAATCCCTTGGCGCCGGCGATGCCGGTGACGGTTCCCTCGAAGTTCGCCCGGTGGCGGACAATCATGGTCCCCTGGGCCGTGGGGTTGTTCGTGTTGCGGATATTGACGGGGATGTCGTGGCGGAAGGATGGCGCCAGCGCTTCCTCGTGGAGGACGGAGAAGCCGGCGTAGGCCAGTTCCCGCATTTCATCGTACGTGATTTCGCTGACCGGGTGCGGATTCCGGACAAGGGCGGGATTCACCGCATAGACCGAATCCACGTCGGTCCAGTTTTCATAGACATCAGCCCGGATGGCTGCAGCCAGGATGGACCCCGTAATGTCGGACCCGCCCCGGGGGAAGGTGGCGATGTCGCCTCCCCGGGTCATGCCGAAGAAGCCGGGAAAGACCGTTACGCCAGGAAAATCGGCGATCCGGGACAGGTTGTCGTAGGACTCGGGCAGCACCTGGGCGTTGCCGAACTCGTCCGACAGGTACAGGCCCGCTTCGGCAGGGCCAAGGTAGCGGGCCGCATGGCCGATCTCCCCCAGGTACCGGGCGACCAGCCGTGCGCACAGGTCTTCGCCGGCGGCCTTGAGGCAATCGGAAAAGCGCCCGGGGTGGCTGCGGTCCTGGGACAGGCGGTCGGACAGGTCCCGGATCACCAGGGCCTGGAAATCCTCCTCGAGGCCCAGTTCCTGGGCGATGCCGGCGAACCGGTCCGCGACGGCCAGCAGGGGAGATGTCGTGTCCCGCCCGTCAAGGGCTTCCCGGGCCAGGCGGATCAGGAGGTCGGTCACCTTGGCGTCCTCCCGGTTTCGTTTTCCCGGGGCCGACACAACCATGACCTTCCGGTCAGGATCATTGAGCACGATATCGCAGATTTTGCGGATCTGGTCCGCGCTGGCACAGGAGGTTCCCCCGAACTTGCATACCTTCATCCGTCGACCATCCTTTCAAGCATCCGCGAAAAAGCGGCAGGCCCATTATAGGAGATGGCAAAAAATCCCGCAAGAAGCATTCCACGGCCCCTTCCGGCGGTTGACGGGGATCACCCGGGTATCGGATACTACAGGTTGTCCGGACGCACGTCCGGAGGGCGAGGAGGATGCGCATGACAGAGTTGGCACATGACCCGGCGATCGAGGCCGTGATCTTCGATATGGATGGCGTCCTGGTGGATTCGGAAGGCGCCCTGGCCGACATCGCGGCCCTGTCGCTCCGGGACGACGGCGTCCCCGCTTCCCCGCAGGATTTCGAGCCGTTTATCGGCATGGGAGAAGATGCCTATATCGGCGGGGTCGTCCGCCTGCATGGGATGGAATATCGGCCCTTCATGAAGGCCCATATCTATGCGCGATACATCGAGCTGGCGCCCGATCGGGTCCGGGAGTTTCCCGGCGCGGCCGACCTGGTCCGGGACCTGGTCCGTTCCGGATTCCGGGTGGCGGTCGGGAGCAGTGCGGACCGGCCGAAAGTCCTGGCCAACCTGTCGGCTCTCGGTTTGGAAGAGTCGGATCTCCACGCCCTGGTGACCGGAAGCGACATCCATCGAAAAAAGCCCGAACCGGACATTTACCTCGAGGCGGCCCGGCGGATCCGGGCGGACCCTGCCCGGTGCCTGGTCGTGGAGGATGCGGAAAGCGGGGTCCGGGCTGCGGTCGCCGCCGGCATGACCTGCCTGGGAGTCGCCACATCCAGGCCGGCCGACGCCCTGGTCGCCGCCGGCGCCACGTCCGTACTGCCGGACCTGTCGGCCCTGCGCACCCTGTTATCCCTGCCGGTGCGGAACCATGCGGATCCATGACCTGAAACCCTGGCGGCTGATCCGCCGCTGTACCGACTTCCCGCCGGAGTCGGCGGTGGCCATGGGCATCCGCCTGGTCCTGCTGGACCTGGACAACACGCTGGAACCCCCGGGTGCCAGGGTTCCCTCCCCGGAGACCATCGCCTGGGTCCGGGCCCTGGAAGCGGCAGGCTGCCGATGTGTCCTGCTGTCCAACGCCCGGCGGGACCGGGCCCGGTCCTATGCCGATTCCCTGGGCATCCCGGCGGTCCTGGACGCAGGGAAACCGGGTCTTCGCGGCATCCGCAGGGCCCTCGACCTGGCGGAGGCGACTCCCGACGAAACCCTGCTCTTCGGAGACCAGGTCTTTACGGATATCCTGGCGGCCGGCCGAGCCGGCATCCGGTCCTTCCTGGTGGCTCCCCGCCATCTTAGGGAGTGGGCGCACATCCGGCTCAAGCGGATTCCGGAATGGGTAGTTCTACGGGGTTTCGGCATTCGGTTTCCCGGGAAACCGACAGGAGGGAAGGATCCGGGTTCCGAAGGATGACGCCGGGTCCGTTCCGGGAGTCCCCTGCCGCCTCCACCCCCGTCCCGGCCGGGCTTTCCGTGGTCATTCTCGTACTGTGGCTTTTATGTGTCGGCGCTGCAATCCGGCGTGCCTGGCCAGGCCTGATGGCCCGGGACGGCCTCGTCGGTGTTCCGGTTCCCGACCGGGGCATCCTGGCAGCCGGCCTGGTCTCGACCCTCGTCGCCCTGGGTGCCTGCTGGCCGGCAACCCTGTGGACCGGCTTCCCTGTGCCGGGCGGGCTGCTCCTGTCCGGGGGCCTTCTCCTGTTCTGGCTCTGTGCATGGACGGACCTGCGATGGGGCGCCGTTCCGACGGCACCGACCCTCCTGTCGGCAGCGAGCCTGGCCCTGCTGGCCGGATCGCGGGGGCCCGCCGCCCTTGCGGCCGGACTGCTCGGTGCCCTGGCCTGCGCCGCCGCAATCGGCACGGTCCGCTGCCTGTCCGGCAACCGGATCGGCCGTGGAGACATCCGGGCCGGCCTTCTGCTCGGACTGCTCTCCGGCTTCCACCAGGTGCCGGCCGCCTTGTCGGCCATGGTACTGGCCGCTGCGATCCATGGCGCCCTGCGGGCCATCCGGCTTGTGGTGCAGGGGCAATCACCCCGAGGAGATCCCGTCCCCCTGGTCCCGGCCTTCTTCGTGGCCGCCCAGCTCCTGGCCCTGGCCGGCCGGACGGTGCTTCACGGTCCATAGGACCTGGAGGATCCTGTATAATGAATCAGGAACGGAAGGAGGCGAGTCGCACGGAACCACGATTCGGACCCGCGGGCAATCCCGATGCCTTTTACGCATCGGGCAGGAAGCATTCCCACGAGATGCCGGCCTACCTCTCGGCCATGGAGCTGGACGCATACGAATACCAGTTCGGACGAGGGGTTTCCATCTCCCGGGAAAAGGCCGGGGCCATCCGGGAGGCGGCGACGCGCCACGGCGTGGCCATGAGCGTCCACGCTCCCTACTATATCAACCTGGCCTCCGAGGACCCGGACAAGCGGAACGCATCGGTGGGGTATGTCCTCCAGAGCCTGGAGGCGGCCCAATGGCTCGGGGCCGCCAGGACCATCCTCCACCCGGGGAGCGCCAACCATTCCGGCGGCCGTCCCGGCGCCCTGGAAGCCGCCAGGGTCCTGCTGCGCCGCGTTCTCGACGAAGCCGGGGAGCAGGGCCTCCTGGACGGGGACGCGATCCTCTGTCCGGAGGTCATGGGCAAGATCAACCAATTGGGTGACCTGGCGGAAGTGGTGGCATTGTGCCGGATGGATGACCGGCTTGTACCCTGTGTCGATTTTGGCCACCTGAACGCCAGGACCCGTGGCGCCATGGATTCCGAGGACGCCTTCCGGGCGGCCTGCCTGACGGTGGCAGACGGCCTGGGCCAGGACCGGATGCGGCGGATGCATGTCCACTTCAGCCGAATCGAGTATTCGGAAGGCGGGGAGAAGAAGCACCACACCCTGGCCGATCGCCGGTATGGTCCCGATTTCGAGCCCTTTGCCCGGGTCCTGGCCAGCCTCCGCATGACCCCCTGGATCATCTGCGAATCCAACGGAACCCAGGCCGAGGACGCACGGACCATGAAGGACCTGTACCGGGAGGCCCTGCGCACTTGCAGGGAGCACCCGTCTCAAGTACACTTGTAGGCAATCGAGATGTCCCGATACCGGGACCAGGAGGAAGCCAGATGATCAGCGCAGGAGATTTCCGGAACGGGATCGTGTTCGAAATGGACGGCCAGGTATTCCAGGTTGTGGAATTCCAGCACGTGAAGCCCGGAAAGGGATCCGCCTTCGTCAGGACCAAGTACCGGAATGTCCGAACCGGCAGCGTCGTGGAGCGAAGCTTCAATCCCAGCGACAAGTTCGAG
>JAKPNJ010000182.1 GCA_029548445.1 Bacillota bacterium
CTCGAGTTTGACAGTTTGAAGGGATAGCAAAATCCCGGAAGCCCCTGTAATCAATAGGATTACAGGGGCTTTTTTTGTCCGTAAGTTTCCGCAATAATAGTGACACGGTATATATATAGAAGCTTGTAATATGAATAATAATGATATATAATGGTGGTGGTACAATGGAGGTGACGTCATGTTCCTTCGAACCACTGTGCGCAAGAATAAAAACATGCCCGACGCGAAATATCTGCAGCTCGTCGAGAACACGCGCGTCGACGGCAAGGTCCAACAGAAACTCCTCTTGTCCCTCGGTCGTCTCGACGATCTCCGGGCCAGCGGACAACTGGACCGGCTGCATGAGCAGCTCGCCGCATTCACCGGTCGTGCGGCCCTCTCTCCCGATTCCCTCTCTGCCGACTGGAGCCGCGAATTCGGCCTGCCGTATCTCTATGCGGGGATCTGGAAGCAGCTGTCCCTGGACAGGATCCTGGATAGGATTGGCGCATCGAGACGGATCCGGTTCGATTTCTCCGAGGCGGTGTTCTGCATGGTGCTGAACCGGCTTCTCGATCCGTGCAGCAAGCTGTCCGTCACGTCGTGGAAGCAACGCGTCCACCATCCCGCCTTCGAGGGAATCGAGCTGCAGCACCTGTACCGGGCACTGGACCTGCTCATCCACGACATGGACGGGATCGAGGAGCAGCTGTTCGCGGCGGTGCGGAAGCAGCTGGGAATCCCGGTGGACCTGGTGCTGTTCGACACGACGTCGACGTACTTCGAGAGTCCTGCGGACGATGTCCGACAGTACGGGCACTCGAAGGACAGCCGGCCGGACCGGCCGCAGGTGATCGTCGGCGTGCTCATGACGCGGGAGGGGATTCCGATCGCGCATTACGTGTTCGACGGGAACACGGCGGATGTGGACGCTTTCAAGGAAGCGCTGCAGGACTTCAAGACCCGGTTCGGGTTCGAGCGGGTGATCATGGTCGCGGACCGCGGCATGACCGGCAGCAAGGTCTACAAGCTGCTGGACAGCTTGGGGTATCCGTACATTCTCGGCGTGCGGATGCGCAAGCTGAAGGCGATGACGGACGTGCTGGCCAGGGCCGGCGAATACCGGACCGCAAGGAAGAACCTGAAGGTTGCCGAGGTACAGCATGAGGACCAGCGGTATCTCGTCTGCCTGAATGAGGAAGAGGTGATCCGGGAGAAGAAGGTGCGAAGCGACGTACTGGAGCGGCTGGAGAGGAAGCTCCAGGACGGTTCGCTGTCGCTGGTGGGAAGTTCCGCCTACCGGAAATACCTGAGGCTGGAAGGGACGCTGCAGCTCGACGAATCGAAGGTACAGGACGAGGAGCGGTACGACGGGATCTATATCCTGCGGACGAACACGGCCCTGGGCATGGAGGAGGCCGCGCTGGCATACCGGGACCTGTGGCGGATCGAGCGCGGGTTTCGGAAGCTGAAGAGCGGACTGGACCTGCGGCCGGTGTACCACCGAAAGACGGAGCGGATCTGCGGACACGTTGCCGTATGCTTCCTGGCGCTGGTACTGGAAAGCTATGTCGGCTACCGGTTCCGGCAGAAGCACGGGGTCGACTGCGCAGAACTGCAGCGGAGCACCTTGGGAGCTGTCGGCCGGATCCATGCGATCCGCCTGGAAGGCGATGGTGCTGAATATTACCTGCGGACGGAGCCGCCGCAGGAGAGCCTGGCGGCATTCGATACCTTGGGAATGAAACCGCCGCCGAAACGCTTCATGCCGGGCCCCGCGAGAAAGCAAGTGTAGTGCAACGCCTGAATGGAGTGAAGTCCTGAAATGCCCGTATGGCAGGCGTTTCAGGACTTGCGACTACCTCATACTGTCAAACTTGAGAGCGAGTGGTTCGCATCTACAGACAAAGCTTACGCCGATAACCAGTCAAACGATGCTCTATATGCTTAAACCGGCAAAAGAGAATGGTCAAAACGTTAAGCTTGCAATTGTGTCAAACGCTTATCTTGAAGTGTAGAAAAACGACATATTGTGATAATACTGAGCCGCCTTTCTGCAATTCCTGAGATTTTCAATTGCGAACCGTGCGCGGTCTTTCCGCTGTGCGGTTCGCATCCCCGTCCGAAAATAGCCGATTTTGAGGATAAGAAAAAGGGCCCGCTTTGCGGGCCACTCGGGAGCTCGGACCGTTCGCACTCGTCCTCGTTCATGGTGATCTGGAAACAGAGCGGGCTGCCTTTCATGCGCTCCGCAGCATACACAAGCCCGTTCGTCCTCGAATCCAGGTAGGGATGGTCGATCTGCTCCGGATCTCCCAGGAGAATGATTTTCGTCCCCTGGCCCACCCGGGTCACGATGCCCTTGACCTGGCGCGGCGTCAGGTTCTGGGCTTCGTCGATGATGACCCAGTTGCGGGCGATGGAGCGGCCCCGGATATAGGCGATGGCCTCCGTTGTTATGATGTTGTTGTCGAACAGGTAATCCACCTTGTCCCGGAGTTCCTTTTCACTCTTGTACCGCTGCTTCTCGTCCTGGTCCACCAGGACTTCCAGGTTGTCCACGACGGGCCGCAGGAAGGGCGCCATCTTTTCCTGCTCCGTGCCCGGCAGGAACCCGATATCCTCGTCGAACTTGACGTTGGGACGGCAGACCAGGATCTTGCGGAAGCTCCGGTCCCGCTCTTCCAGCAGCTTGTGGAGGCCCACCGCCAGGGCGTAAAAGGTCTTGGCCGTACCGGCCGCGCCCTTGACGATCACCAGGGGGGCCGTCTCGGCATCCAGCATCAGGGCTTCCTGCATGAACCGCTGGCCGGCGTTGCGGGGATTCACCCCAAAGGGCCGGGCCTCCAGGTGGGTCAGGGCCACGATGGATTCCCCGTCGAACCGGCCCAGGGCTGACTGCTTGGCGGTGGTTTCCGAGTGGATCACCAGGAATTCGTTCCGGATCAGCGGAACCGGGATCCGCTCGCCATTATCGTCGCACAGGAAGACATCCTTTTCCTGGACTCGGCCGCCCTTGAAGAATTCCTCCAGCTTCCGACGGGTTGCGTAGACATCCCGGCGGCCCCGGTATTGCTGTTCCAGGGCCGGCGACTGCTCATTCGTAAAATCCTGGGCGATGATGTCGAGGATGTCGGCCTTGATCCTGGCGAAGGTGTCCTTGCTGACCAGGATGGCGTTTTCCCCGCGATCCCGGAGGCCCTTGCAGATCCGGAGGATCCGGTTGTCCCCGGTGCTCAGGGCCCAATTCGGCGGAAGCTCGACATCCGTAAAATTCAGCTCGATCCGGAGCGTGCCGCCGCCGCGGAGCGGGATGCCTTCCCGAAGGGTCCCGTTTTGCCGCAGGGAATCCAGGATCCGGCCGACTTGCCGGGCATTGGCCCCGAGCTCGGAATTCTCCCGCTTGAAGCGGTCCAGTTCTTCCAGGACCACGTCGGGAAGGACGATATCGTTGTCATCGAAGGCGAACAGGGCGGAAGGTTCCTGAAGGAGCACATTGGTGTCAAGGACGAAGGTTTTCTTCACTTCCCAGGGTCCCCCTCTCGGGAATCGGCTCGGAGACCCTTCCGGCCTGCAGCGGAAGGCTCCGGCGGGAACAGCAGTCCCACGGATTCATTCTACCATTCTTTTCCGGTCCGCAACCCCCCCGGAGGCCCGGCGCGGCGGCGGATGGCGGCCCCGACCCGGTCGTGTTACAGTGGGACGAGGACCATGCGACCGAAACGTCCGGCACCTTCCGAATCCTGATGATGGAGGGATGCCCATGGGACAGACAGGACGAGGGATCTTGGCGATGGACCAGCACGTGGCGACCGAACCGTCCGGACAGCCCGACCTCCTGGGGGAGGTCCTCCGGATCCAGGCCGGGGACGACAACCTGCGCAACGCCGTGATCACGAGGTACATTCCATTCATCAAGGCCCGGGTCGCCCGGGTGCTGGGACGTTTCGCCGACGAGCGGGACGACGAGTTCAGCATCGGTCTCGGCGCCTTCAACGAAGCCCTGGACCGGTTCGATGCCAGCCGGCAGACGAGTTTCCTCGGATTCGCCTCCCTGGTCATCAACCGGCGGGTGATCGACGAGATCCGCCGCACCCGGAGGGAACGGAGCGCCCTTCCCTTCAGCTACCTGGAGGCGGCCGACGACGAGGAGTTCGGCAACCGGCTGGTGGCGGAGGACCCGACCTTCCTGTACGAGTATGTGGAAGTGGAGGAGGACATCCTCTCTTTCCAGAACCAGCTGGCTCTCCGCGGCCTGTCCCTCTCCGGCCTGATGTCCGACATCCCGAGCCATATCGACACCAAGCGGCTGTGCATCCGGATGGCCCGCCACCTGGTGGACGATCCCGCCTTCCAGGACCGGTTCGCGGCGGACGGCTCCTTTTCGAACGCGGACCTGGCCCGGGCCGTGGGGGTCTCCACCCGGACCGTGGAACGCAACCGGACCTTCGTCCGCTTCCTCGGGCTGATCCTCCGCAGCGACCTCGACACGCTCAAGTTCTACATCGGTCTCACAGAAAAAGGAGGCGTCTCCCCATGATCTACGCGGGAACCGTCATGGAACTCCATGAGCACCGGGCCCTGATTTTCACCATGGATTGCGGCCTTGTCTACATCCGCCGTCGACAGGGCATGTTCCTGGGCCAGCAGGTCCTCTTCCGGCAGCGGGACCTGAATCCGGCCGCCCGGATTCCCTTCCGTCGGCTCGCTTTCTCCCTGACGGCCATCGCGGCGGCCCTGGCGCTGCTCCTGGTGGGCGGCGGCATCCTGGCCGGCCTGTTCTCCGGCCTCGGCCTCCCCGGCCTCGACGGGTCTCCCTATGCCTTCCTGGCCCTGGATGTGAACCCCAGCGTGGAACTGGCCCTGGACCGGAACGACCGGATTGCGGCGCTGAACACCCTGAACGGCGACGCCGCCTCCCTGTTCGGCGATATGGACCTCACGGGCCTTCCGGCCGGCGAGGCCGTGGACGCCATCCTCGAGACCCTGGCGGAGGCCGGCTACCTGGCCCGGGACGAAGAGGGAACCCTCCTCCTGTCCGGGACCGTGGCCAAGGGACTCCGCTTCCTGGAAAGAAACCGGCTGGAAAAACACCTGCAGAAACTGCTGGTGGAGACGGCCGGCCGGATCGAGGTCCGGATCGCGGAACGAACGACCCTGTATGTCTTTTACTCCGGTGACGGCGCCGTCCGGGAACAGGCGGAGGAAAACGGCCTGTCCATCGGCCGGCAGCTGCTCCTCATGGAGGCGACGGGTCGGAAGGTCGACATGACCCGGGATGAGGCGAAACAGGCAGACTTGAAGAGCCTTCTCGAGAAGGCCGGGATCCGGGAGCGCCGCATCGGGCTCGACCCGACCCTGGCGCCGGAACCCACCGACCGCCCCACCCTGCCCCAGGATCCTACTGATGTACCAACTTCCGAACCCGAGCCCACCGAGGCCCCCTCCGGCACTCCGACTTCGGAACCGGAGCCGTCGGACGATCCCACCGCGACCCCCGAGCCGACAGCCGAACCGACCCCGAAGCCAACCCCCAAGCCCACCCCGACCTCCGCCCCCCTGTCCTGGGACGAGAAGGTGGCCATCGGCGCGGGCTCCCTCGCGGACGGGCACCTGCTGACCTGGGCCCCGCTGCCGGACAACATGGCGCTGCAGTACTACAAGGTCGTCATTACCCGGAAGTCCTTTTCCCTGGCGCCCAAGTATCCGGAAGACGGGTATCTCGCGGTGATGACGGACCGGTCGGCCACCTCCCTGCGGATTGACAATTCCCGGAAATACAACGGCGGTCGGGAGGGGCTCCAGTATCTGGCGGTGGGTGAGTACTACATGATCTCGATCACCTACTGCCTGCAGGACGGGACGAAGTACTACGGGAACGCGGTGAAATTCGCCTACAAGGGACCGGCGGGCCCGACCCCGACAACGGCGCCGACGGAAGCCGCCCCGGCCTGGAGCCAGCAGGTGGCGGTCGGCGAAGGCAGTCCGACCGATGGCCACCTCATGACCTGGACGAATCCATCCTCGGAATGGCTGGGCAGCCGCTGGTTGGATGGCGTCAAGATCGTCCTGTCGATCAGCAACCCGACTCCCATATATAGTAACGACGGGTATCTCGCCTACCTGACGGGCGGCAATACCTCCTTCCGGCTGGACAACGGTTCTTCCTACAATGGAGGGGACATTCCTGGGACAGGCCTCGTCCCGGGGCAGAGCTACTACGCCAGCGTGACCTATCTCATCAGCGACGGGTCCAGGGTGCGGGGCAACGCCGTGTCCTTCGTCTACCAGGGACCGGCCGGCTGATCCGACCGTCCGCACCGGCCCGAGGGGATCCGGGCCGCTCCTCCTGCGATTGGGCCGTCCCGGCGGGACGGCCCCTTCGCATCCTCGAAAGCCTCCGGGATTCGGTATAATGGGCCCAGACGACAAACCGGGAGGTCGTGCCGTGCCATCCCTGACCCCCCTCCTGAACCTGACTCTCGGCTCCCTGTTGGCCGAGGCGGAGCGCCCCAGGGCGGACCCCGCCCGGCTGGCCGCGGACCTGGCCCATCTCCAGGCCCTGTTGTCGGTCTGGTCCGGCCGGCGTCCTCTCCGGGACTACCTGGAGCAGGATGCGGGCGCCTATTGCGCCGCCGCCGCCCTGGAGGTCGCCCGGACCGCATCGGCCCTCTGGGACGACCTTTCGGCCGATCCGGACGGCACCGCCGAGACCCTGCGGCGACAGCGGGAGGACCCGGTCCGGATCGTGCTGGCGGACCTCCTCGGCATCGCGCTCCGCAACCTGGGCGAACTCATGTTCCGGAAGGACTATCGGGCCCTGTCGCCCGAGATCCGCCATGTCCGGACGGTGCCCCTCCTGATGGAAGATCCGAGGCCCGCCCGAATCGGGCGTTACCTGTCCGGGGAGCGGATCCGGTATGAGCGGGAAGCCCGCCGCCCCCACAAGGCCCGTTTCCGGGACGTGTGGCGAAGACTGGGCTGACCGCCCGAAGGGCCGCCCGCTGGCCTCGACCCTCGGGATGCGGTACAATACGGTCAGCCCGCTGCTGCGATCACCCACCGCAGCCGGGCCGGGAAGGAGACTTCCATGGCGGTTCCGTATCCGGTCGTCAAGCAGGCCGTCGACGAGTGGGACCCCCTCGACCTGCTGACGTTTTGCCCCGAGGACGAGTATGACGAGGAAAGCCTCCGGCTGGCCGCGGCCATCGATGCCTGGATGCGCCCCGCAACAGTGGCCCGGCTGATCCAGGACCTGTTCGTCCATGCCTTCGGGCCGACGGTGTTTACCCAATCCCTGGAGGCCTGCGCCGTCGTGGCCAACCGGATCCTGCGGGACACGGCCGCCGCCGCGGCGGATTCCTGATAGGGACCGATGGATCCCGTTACCCTGCTGCTGATCGCCCTGAGTCTCTCGATGGACGCCTTCTGCGTCGCCGTGTCCATCGGCATCGTCCTGAAAACCCCGAGGCCGGCCCACGCTCTGCGCACCGGCGCCTTTTTCGGCGGGTTCCAGGCGGGCATGCCCCTGCTGGGCTGGCTGGCCGGCCGGACGGTCGCGGACCTGATCCGGTCCGTCGACCACTGGGTCGCCTTCGGCCTCCTGTCGCTCATCGGCGGCCGCATGTTCCTGCAGGCCTTCCTGGCCTGGCGGCGGGGAGAGGACTGCGCCCTGCCCGACGGCAAATCGGACCCCACCTCCACCCGGCGCCTGCTGACACTGGCCGTCGCCACCAGCATCGACGCCCTGGCCGTGGGTGTCGGACTGGCGTTCCTGCGGGACGGCATCCTGCCCGCCGTCCTCCTGATTGGCGTAATCACCTTTAGCCTGTCTGCCCTGGGCGTCTTCCTGGGCCGCCGGCTGGGCTGCCTGTTCCAACAGCGGGCGGAAATGCTGGGGGGCCTGATTCTCGTGGGCATCGGCATCCGGATCCTGGCGGAACACCTGGCCGCCACTCCCGGCTGACCCACAGGAATCCTTTCGACAAAAAAGAAAATACGTTCGAAAACACCTGCCAAAATGCACGATGCGTGGCACGCTGCCTGATATCATGGCGTCAGGGAGGGATGACCATGCCGCTGATCAATGGAGTTCTGTATGCCGCCTTGCTCGTCATCGGCCTGCTGGTGCTGCTCGATGCCGAAGCCGGTGAGGGGAGCCTGTTCTTCTCCGAGCCGGATGGGGACGAGGAGGATCCGTCGCCGTACGAGGAGCCTGAAGAGGACCTTCCGGCGCGACGATCCGGCCAGCCCGTTCGGTAGGGCTATGTCCAATCCTCCTGCCTTGGGGTATACTTTTGAGGTATGGAGGTGAGACATGATGAAGCAGACCGGACGCAACCCCGTCTCCATCCTGGTCTGGATCGCCAGCGGCATTCTCTTCGCAGCCGGAGCCTTCGTCTCCGTCGCCTACGGATGGTTCGTCGCCCGGGATCCTGTCCTGACCGCAGTCGCCCTGTTCGGCACCTTCCTTGCGACCCTGGTCCTGGTGGCGGTGGCCGAGGCCCTGCGTATCCTCCATTCCATCCGCAATACCGTTGTCCATGGAACCGAGACCTTCCTGTCCATGATCCCGCCCCTGGAGGAACCGGTATCCGTGGAGCCCATTGGGTTGGCGGAGGAAGGTGCGGATGCAGCGGGCGCAGACTGGACACCGGAAACCGAATCTCCCCTTCAGGAAGCCGCGGCAGCCGGTACGGAGCCTATCGGCGTTCTCCTTTCCGATGAGGAGGAGGATGACCTGGAGGCACCTCATGGGACCGACGAGACGCCAGAGTGGCCAGCTTCGGACGAATGGGAGGAAGCCGGTGTCGAGGAGTCGGCGGAATCTCCGGAAGAGGCCGGTGAGCCAGGCTGGGGCGGGGAGTACGGGGATGCCGGCAAAACGGGAGACCCTTCCGTTGCCGGTCCTGCGGCCGGGATTTCGGCAGCCGGTCTTGCGGCCGCTCCCCATATCCTATCCGAGCCCGCACACCCCCTGTCCGGGAGGGAACTGGCCCGGGCGCGACGGAAGGCCCGTCGCGAGGACCGCCTGGAGGCCCGGTTGGCCCGGGCCCGGTCCGGATCGTCCGTTTCCCTGCTCCGACGGGTTGTCGGGGGAGGCCGGGGCATCTGGATGATGCTGTTCCTGCTTGGATTCGTCGTCCTGTTGCTGAACCTGGTGATGACCTACCTGCCCGGAGGGCGGCTGCCCGTCCTGCCGCCGCTGGAGTGGCTCCGGCCGGGCCTCCTGGCCTTCGGGACGCTGGCGGGCATGGCAGCCTGCCTGTTCCTGACCGGGTTGATCCTGTCCGAAGACGACCGGCCCCGGTGGATCGGGTTCCTGCTGTTCGGGCTTGCGGTCCTTTCCCTGGCCGGCGGCGACGCCATCCCGGACATTTCGGAAGCGCTGGAGGCCTGGGGGAAGGGCGGTTCTCCGGCAACCCTGCTGATGACCGATATCCTGCCCCAGGGAATCCGCCTCCTGTTCCGCCTGCTGCTGGCGGCTTTCCTCTTCCAGATGATCCGCCTGCAGTTCCGCGACCCGATCCCCAGGCGAATGCGGGTCTTTCCGGCCCTCGTCTTCGCGGTCTCCCTGCCGGCCCTGGCAGCTTCCGGCTTCCTGTTCGCCCTGGAGTGGATCGACCGGATCGGCTGGAACCCGGTTCCACTCGGCAGGCCCTTCCAGTCCTGGATCGATTTCCTGTTCGCCTACCTGTTTGCCACGGACCTGCCCTTCCATGCCTTCGACATCCTGCTGGCGCTGATCTGGGGTCTCTTCGCCCTCCGGATCGCGGTCCTGGTGGCGCGGCGGGCCAGATCGTACCCGGATGGGGAGACCCAGCCTGCAGGCCAGCCGACGGCATCCGCTCCATTGCCTGAGGAAGAGGAGGGAGAAGGGGCAGAGGTCGATTCCGGGCCGAACGGGGTCTCCGGATCTCCAAAGCCGCCGGCCAAGGACTTCGCCTCCCGCATGTACCTGGCCCTGCTGACCGACAGCGTCATGGGAACCCGGTCGGCCACCAATGCCGTGATCCACGATGCGCTGAAAGCCGGCATGAGCCTGTCGGAGATCGATTCGCTCCAGCAGAAGGCCATGGATATGCTGAATCAGAGCGAGTCCCGGATGCCCTGACCGTCCGGGGCGGCCAGGAGGGAGCGGAACCGGTGCGGAGACATCCCGCAAGCCTCCCGGAAAGTCCGGATGAAATGGCTGGTATCGCCATATCCGCACCGGAACCCGATGTCGGACACCGACAGGGATGTTTCCGAAAGCAGCGACCGGGCCAGGGCCATGCGCCGCCGGGACCGGTACTGCTGCAGGGTATAGCCCGTCGCCGCCCGAAAGCTGCGCGACAGGTGGCTTCGGCTGAGATGGACCATCTGGCCCAGGTCGTCGATCCGAAACCCGGGATCGTCCAGGCGGGCATCCAGGGCCTCCAGGATCCGGCTCAGCCGTTCCGCGTCCTGCCGCCCGTCCCGCAGGGGGAACCATTCAGGAATCCGTCGGTACAGGCGAATCATCAAAAGCTGGAGCCAGGCACCGGCAGCCGATTCCCCGAAGGATACGGCTTCCGTTCCGGCCAGCTCGCACTCGATGGACCGGAAGACCTGGCGGCAGAACGCGTGGTCCTCCGGGGACAGCGCCACCGCCCGGGGGATCTCCGGGGAACGGACCGTGAACAGGGTATGGAGGATCGGCGAAGGCACCGCTTCCCGAAAGAAGGCGGGATCCAGGAGCAGGTACCCCCGCCGGTACCGGCAGTCCTGCACCTCGGTGGCGTGGGGTTCCAGGCTGCTGATGCAAAAGAGGGTGCCCGGGCCGCCGCGGAACCGGCGCCCTTCGAGCAGCAGGGTGGCCTCTCCCTCCTCGACCAGGATCAGTTCGTCCTGGGGATGGTGATGCCGCTGGAGACCGGGAGCGCAGAGGGCGTCCGTGAACTCCAGCTCCAGCATTTTCCGGCCATTGCGAAGAAGGCGCGCCAAGGTCCATCCCTCCCTTGTGATGCCAGAATAGCACAAAAAGCATATTATTTGCTTCCCGGGTCCACCCCGGGTGCCGGGGGTCTCCTCCATACTGGAAGGGAAGATCGGGACGGGGAGGAGGCGCGGCCATGACGGAACGCGCAGCGGATGCGAGGCATTGGGATGACCTGTCGGAGCAGTCTCGGCGCTGGGGCCTGGCGCTTCCGGACGGGGATCCCTTCCGGATGTTGGAAGGGCCTGTGGCCATGGCCGGCCGGAGCGCACGTAACGCCGTGGTGCTCCAGCCCATGGAGGGGGCCGACGGTGAGGAAGACGGCTCGCCAGGCCCCCTGACCCTCCGGAGATACCGGCGTTTCGCGGAGAGCGGCGCAGGCCTCGCCTGGCTGGAGGCGACCGCGGTGGACCCGGCCGGCCGGGCCAATCCGCGGCAATTGCGGCTCCATCCCGGCAACCGGTCGCGGTTCGCGGACATGGCCCGCATGATCCGGGACATCTCCCTGGACCGGTGGGGGTTCGCACCACTGCTCCTTCTCCAGCTGACCCACTCCGGCCGGTATGCCAGGCCGGCGTCCCTGCCCCCCGACCGGTTGTCGGCCGGGGACCGGGCCGCCCTGCCCGCCCGTTTCGCCGAGACGGCGGAGCTGGCCCTGGACGCAGGACTGGACGGCGTGGACATCAAGGCCTGCCACGGCTACCTGCTCTCCGAAACCCTGCGGGACGGGCCCGGCCTGCTCCTCGAATGCGTCGGGGCCGTTCGGTCCCGGTGCGGCGAGGCCGCGCTCCTGTCCTGCCGGCTCAATCTCTACGATGGGATTCCGGACGAGCCCGGATTCGGCTCGGATCCCCTGGCGGCAGCGGATGACCCGGTTTCCGGTCCCGCCGCCGTGGCCCGGTCCCTCGAGGCAGCTGGCGTCCGCCTGTTCAATGCGACCATGGGAAATCCGTACCGCAATCCCCATGTCAACCGGCCCTTCGACCAGGGACCCTATCCCTCCCCCGAGCCCCCCCTCCGGGGTGTGCTCCGCCTGCTGGAGGGCGCCCGGAGACTGAAGCGGGCCCTGGTGTTGCCGGACAGCGCCGTCGTGGCCAGCGGCCTGACCTGGCTGCGCCACCAGGCGCCCCGGGTGGCCGGCGGCCTGCTGGCGTCCCGATCGGTGGATTTTGTGGGATTCGGCCGCCAGGCCTTCGCCTATCCCGGGTTCCTGGCTGACCTCCGGACCCGGGGCACGATGGATCCGGGCCGCTGCTGCCTTTGCTGCGGCAAGTGCTCGGAGCTGATGCGGGGCGGGCGCCCCTCCGGATGCCCGGTTCGGGACCCGGATCCCTATCTGGCGATCTATCGGGAGATGCGGGCTTCCGCCCAGGCGGCGCCCGGCCGGAAAGGAGACAGGCCATGAATTCCATCGCCCTCGTCACCGGCGGCGCCCGGGGCATTGGACGATCCATTTCCGCATCCCTGTCCCGGGAAGGGTACTTCGTCATCGCCACGGGGACCCGCGCCGACGACATCGGGCAGGCATCCCTGGCAGCCGTCGGGATACCGGCGGACCGGGGCCTGTATCGCCAATCCGATGTCCGGAACCAGGCGGACCACGAAGTCCTGGTCGACACCTGCCTGTCCCTGGGCGGTCCGCCGGAGGTACTGGTTCACTGCGCCGGGGTGGCCCCCCTGGTGCGCCGGGACCTGCTGGACATGGATCCGGACAGCCTGGACCGCCTGTGGGAGACGAATCTCCGGGGTCCCGTCCTCCTGACCTGCCGGATGGCCCGGGAGATGATCCGCCGAAAATCCGGGGTCATCGTGTTCATTACGTCCGTGTCCGCGACCCGGGTGTCCCGGAACCGGGGGGAGTATTGCCTGTCCAAGGCCGGGGCCTCCATGGCCGCGGCCCTGTTCGCCGAACGGCTGGCGGAGGAGGGAATCCGGGTGTACGAGGTCCGGT
>JAKPNJ010000197.1 GCA_029548445.1 Bacillota bacterium
ACCTTCTACATGCTGGTCATGCGCAACTACTTCCGATCCCTGCCCGCCGAGATCGAGGAGTCGGCCAGGATCGACGGCGCCAACGAGATCACCGTCCTGTGGAAGATCATCCTGCCGATTTCCCTGCCGGTGATCGCCACCTTCCTGCTGTTCTTCACGGTGGACCGCTGGGGCGAGTGGTTCAACGGCGTCCTCTTCATCAAGACCATGTCGAAGCGGCCCCTCCAGATGGTGCTGCGTTCCATCCTCATGAGCCTCAGCAACGAAGCGGCGGTCAACATGCCGCCGGAACTCAAGAAAAACCTGTATGGGGACTCGGTGAAGATGGCCTGCGTGGTGGTGGTCATGACCCCCATCATGCTGGCGTATCCCTTCGTCCAGAAATACTTCATGAAGGGAATCATGATCGGGGCGGTCAAGAATTGATCCGTCCCGCGGCCGGAACGGGCCGCCCTGCCGCTTGCGTCAAATACACCATGGGGTGTATTGATGAAAGAAAGAAGGAGGAAACACAATGACCGGAAAGACCCTGACAACCCTGGCGACCTTCCTTTGCCTGGTCCTGGTCCTGCTGTCCGCCGCAGGCTGCGCACCCCAGGCGACGCCCACAACCGCCCCCACTGCGGCGCCGACGGCCGTGCCGACGGAGGGGCCGACACCGACGCCGGAAGCCCCCGATTTCAGCGCCCCCATCAAGTTCTCGTATGCGACCCTGTATCCTTTTGACACAGCCGACGACTGGTACAAGACGGAGATCGCCGCCCGCTTCAACGTCGAGGTCGAGTTCCTCCAGATGGGCTGGGACAACTACCAGGAGAAGGAATCCGCCTGGTTCGCCTCCGGCGACATGCCCGACACCATGATGAAGACATCCTTCAAGTACGCCGAGTATGTGAAGCTTGCGGATCAGGGCGTCCTGCGGGAGATTCCCGCATTCGGCGAAAAGTATCCGAACCTCCAGCGGATCGCCGACCGGCTTACCGTCCTGGACAAGATCACCCTGGACGGGAAATTGTATGCCTGGCCCCGTTCCAAGATGTTTGTGGACGACCCCGTCCAGAATACCACCATGGCCTTCTGGGCCCGCAAGGACTGGTTGGAGGCTGTCGGCCACGACAAGGATGTCTATACGCTGGAAGAGTTTATCGCCGCCTGCAAGGCGATCGTGGCGCAGGACCCCGGCCAGGCCGGCACCAGTCTCGTGCCGTTCAACACCGGCCTGTACATGCCGGCCATTTTCGGCCCCGGTCTCTACAACCCGAATTACAATGCGTACGTGAAGGTCGATGGGCAGTACGAGTGGGGCGCAAGGCTCCCGGAAACCCTCGAGGGCATCCGGTTCATGAAGCGCCTGTATGACGAAGGCGTCCTCTCCAGGGATTTCTATACCCAGAAGAGCGACACCGCCACCGGCCAGTTCATGTCGGGCCAATGTGCCTTCTATTACGAAAACAGCACCCCCGCCCACATCAACGGATTCTTCGCCCCGGACCAGTCCGGCCTCGTCGAGAAGTGGGGCGTCGGCGGACCGGAGGGCTTCACGCTCGTCCAGGTCCTGAACCCCGAAGGCAAGCTCAATCTGACGCAGGAAAGCGAGTACTGGGCAGCCTTCGTCTTCAGCCCCAGGGTCGATGACGCCAAAATGGAGCGGATGATGTACATCATGGACTGGCTGGTCAGTGAGGAAGGCACCCGGACCGCTACCCTCGGCATCCAGGGCGTCGACTGGAAGATGAACGGAGACGAGGTCGAACTCCTGTGGAAGAAAGACGAGAACGACAACCTCGTGGCGCCGGCCTACAACGCTTCCTGGATGCGCATGTGGGTCACCAACGGCGGCGACGAGCTGAAGTTCAACCCCGGCATTTTCGAAGACACCCTCGCCGAGGTGCAGCACCTCTTCGACGTCCAGATGGCAACGCCCCAGGAAAATTTCCTCATCGACTATGACCTGGCCTTCTTCAGCGCCCCGACCTACGACAAGTTCGGGAGCTACTCCAAGGAAGTCGATGACCAGATCATCAAGATGGTCATATCGTCGACGGACCTGGACAAGGATTGGGCGGACTGGCTGGATTCCATGAAGGACAAGGTCGATCCGATCCTGGCCGAGATCAACGCGGAACTGGCAGGCTGACATCGACATCGTCCAGGTTCGGCCTTGCGGCGAGGGCGGACGGTGTCCGCCCTCGCCGTGTTCCGACCATGGGGAAGACCGGCCACGCCGGAGAGGGAGATCGCCATGTATGAGAACAAGCGCTGCGCCCGGGTCTCGCTTCGGCTGGAAGCCCCGTCGGAGCACATCCTGGACAGGGGCATCGGCATCAACTGGCACCACAATTGGTTCCATCCGTCCGCGCCCCGGGACAGTGCCCCGGCCATCGACGACCTGGAACACTGGGGCCTGCTGCTCCAGGAGCTGGACTTCCTGCGGCCCGCCACCATCCGGTTCGGGTACCAGGCCTTCCATTTCGTGGACGAGGCGGGGCGGTTCAACTGGAATGCCGAGGGCTTCGAGGCCCTGCGTCGCCTGGATGACTGGGCAGGCCGCCATGATGCGGACCTTATCGTCGATCCCTGGTGCATCCCGGACTTCTACCGGTTCTCCCGGCGAACGGGGGATCCCCGCCACGATGCGCCCGAGGATCCGGAGGCGTACGCGAAGGGCTTCGTGGTCCCGTTCCTGTCCCATCTCCTGAACGACCTGGGATTGAACCGGGTCCGGTCCATGATCCTTCTGAACGAACCCCTGATGGACCCGAACGGCAGTTTCCTGACCCCGCCGGGCATTGACCGGTTCCGGCATTACATCGACACCCACGCCGCGGTCTTCCGGGCCCTGGCCGAAGCCGGCCTGCCTGTCTCCCTGGTTGGCCCGAACACCTGGTCCAGCCTCTATTGGGCCGTGGACCATTTCCAGGACCGGGACCTGGACCTGACGCCCTGGATCGAGGCCTACGACCAGCACAACTATTACGCCCGGCTCGATTCCCTGCCCCCGAATCCCACGACGGCGCCGACGATGCCCATGACAAACCTCATCGAGTCCCAGGTTGCGAAAAACGCCCGGTTCGCCAGGATGCACGGGAAGAAGTATTATATTACCGAACTCGGAACCTTCTATTACGGCTGGTCTTCCGGGGACCCGTACGGTCCGGCGACCCACGAGGCATTCCTGACCGAGGCGGAATTCATCGTCCGGTCAATGGCGGTCGGGTGCGGGGGATTCCACCGGTGGGCCTTCCTGGCCCCGGGCGAGTACCAGGACGGGTGTTGGCAATTCCTCGACACTGTCGACGGAAGCTACCGGCGCCAACCGCATACCTTTTACGGGTATGCCGCCCTGATGCGGTACTCGGCGGCCGGGTCCCGGGTCCGGATCGCGGTCGTCGACCAGCCGGCGGACCCCGTGGCGCATGTGCATGCGGTGGCCCTGGACCTGCCGGACGGCAGCCGGACGATCTTCGTGGTCAATGACCACAACAGCCAGGAGCGGGTCCTGGACCTGGTCCTCCCGGAGGACTGGCGGCGCGCCGGCGATGCAGCCGGCTCGACGGCGAAGGAGGCCATGGGCTGGCAGAAAATCCTGGTGGACAGGACCCGGAAAATGCACCGCCGGGACATCGGGTTCGAGGCCGGCCGGTGGGAGGACATCCTCCCGCCCATGAGCCTGACAGTCTATACGGACCGCCGCCTCCCGGGGGACGAGGCCCTCCGGATCGACAACGGCGTCCAGACCTGGAGGTAATCGATTCCATGCATACGAACTGGCACGACTCCGTTCTCTTTGGGCTGCATTTCGACCTCCATGCCAACGAAACCGACCAGGTCGGCGCCGCCCTGTCGGTGGACCACCTGGTGGAGCAGTTGGAGAAGGTCCGACCGGATTATGTCCATTGCGACTGCAAGGGGCATGCCGGATACGCCAGCTACCCTACCCGGGTTGGGGTGCCGGCCCCCTCCATCGTCCGGGACTCCCTCCGGATCTGGCGGGACGCGACCCGGCGGCTGGGCCTGCCCCTGGTCGTCCACTATTCGGGCATCTGGGACCGGATGGCCCTGGCGCGGCACCCGGAATGGGGACGGGACAACGGCGGGCGGGTCCAGGAGAGTTCCTGGCTGCCCCAGGTGCAGGGCCCGGGAGGCCTGGACGCCAACATGGCCTGTCCCCTGTCTCCCTATACGGAATCCTATATGGCCGCCCAGATGGCCGAGATCCTGGAGGACTACGACATCGACGGATTCTGGGTCGACGGCGAGAACTGGGCCACGGCACC
>JAKPNJ010000206.1 GCA_029548445.1 Bacillota bacterium
GTTCTGTCGGTGTGGACGGCTCCGTCGGGGTGGGCGCGGGTGGTTCCGTCGGCGTTGGGGATGCGGTCGGCAGCGGGGTCGGCGTGGGCGGCTCCGTCGGCGTCGGCGTCGGCGGTTCCGTTGGGGTTGGCTGGGGCGTCAGGGAAAGGTTCCAGTCTTCCAGGCTTCCGAACACCAGGGACACTTTCGCCAGGGCCAGGACCTCCGTCCCGGGCATTGGATCGCAAGCCAACAGGACCTGCTTGTCCAATTCCAGGTCACCGCCGACCACGATATCGCTTCCGACCTGCAAGCCCGCTGCCTCGAGGAGCGAAAGGACTTCCTCGCGCGTTTTCCCGAGGATGTCGGGAATCACGACGGAAGACAGTCCGTCGCTGACCACCAGCTGCACCTCGCCATTGCGGGGAATGTCGTTGCCCGCTCCCGGTTCGGTCCGGATCACGGCATCCTTGCTGTAGGAAGGACTCAACTCCCTCCGAATCGTCACGGTCAGGCCCATCTGTTCGCGGAGTTCCACCTCCACCAGCCGGAAGTTCAGGCCGGCGTAATCGCGGAGCCGGATGGTATCGGAACCGCTGCTGACGGTCAGGGTCAGGACCGTGATGCTGCCGGGGATGACTGTCATGCCCGGCTTGATGCTTTGTTCCATGATGATGTCCCGCTGGATCGTATCCGAACGGACGAGCTTGACTTCGTACGTGACTCCCGCCCGGTCCAGCTGCTGCTTCACGTCGTTGATATTGAGGCTCACATAGTTTTCGACCCGGAACTCGTCGACCTGCCCGGGATTCAGGATGGCCAGGAGCCAGGTGTATCCGTACGACAGACCGTACCCCAGGCCGGCCAGGAGGCCCAGGAAAAGCAGCAGGCTCAGGACCACATCCCGGACCCGGCGGCGTCGGCGCCGACGGATCACGTTTTCCATTTCCTTCAGGCGGTCAAAACGGGTATCCGGTCCGACGGAGGGCATGGTCACGGTGCTCGCGGCCAGGTCGGAGCCGCCTTCCACCTGGCCGTAAAGTCCGCCGGGTTCCACCATGAAGGCGTCGAGTTCGTCCACCAGGGCCCGCACATCCCGGTACCGCTTGTCCGGGGATTTCTGGATGCACTTGAGCACGATGTCCGACAGGCCGCCGGGCAGGTCCGGTACCCTGGCGGCGGGAGGTTCCGGGAAATCCTGGAGATGCTGGATGGCGATGGCCACGGCGGAATCCCCGTCGAACGGAACCTGTCCCGTCAGCATCTCGTACAGCAGGATCCCCAGCGAGTAGATGTCCGATTTTTCACCGACCAGGCCCCCCCGGGCCTGTTCGGGAGAAAAATAGTGAACCGATCCCAGGGCGCTGCCGCCGGTCACCGTGATCGTATTGGCCGAGGCGGCCCGGGCGATGCCGAAATCCGTGACCCGGGCCACCAGGTCCGGCGTAATCAGGATGTTGTGGGGCTTGATGTCCCTGTGGACGATGCCGTTGGCATGGGCATGCTCCATGGCGAGGCCGATCTGGATGGCGATCGGGACCGCGGTCTCCCAGGGCAGACGGCCCTGCTGCGTGATCAGTTCCTTGAGGGTGGTTCCGTCAACATACTCCATGACCATGTAGCGGAGCCCGTCCTCTTCCCCCACATCCAGGACCCGGACGATATTCGGGTGCCGCAGGCTGGAGGCGGCCTTGGCCTCGACGTCGAACCGGCGGATGAATTCGTCGTCATAGAGCAGCTCCTGCCGGAGGATCTTGACGGCGACACGGGAGCCGTCCATCAGGTCGATGGCCCTGAAGACGACGGCCATGCCGCCCTTCCCGATCCGGTCGTCGATCCGGTACCGTCCGCCGAAAATGACGCCGGCCAGGTTGTTCTGGTTCAAGTCCATCATGTCGCGAGATCTCCTCCCGGGGATCAGGTGTAGGCGGCGACAACCGTAATGTTGTCTTCACCGCCTGCGGCCAGGGCGGCCTCGAGAAGCCGCCGGCACGCCAGGGCTGCCGTCCGCTCCCGGCGCAGCAGCTGACGGATGACCTCTTCCGAAACCGAACCATGCAATCCGTCGGAACACAGCAGGACGCGGTCGCCTCGCTGCAGGGACGAACGGACGATTTGGACCGGCATGAACTCCGGCACGCCGAGAGCCCTTGTGATGATATGCCGCTTGGGATGGGTCGAGGCCTGTTCCGGCGTCAGGCTGCCGGAATCGACCATTTCCTGCACCAGGGTATGATCCGTCGTCATGCGCTGGAGGGAATGCCCCCGGAGCCGATAGGCCCGGCTGTCGCCGACATGGCCGATCACCAGGGTTTCCCCCGTGAGGACCGCCGTTGTCAGGGTCGTTCCCATACCATGGTTCTCCGGGTCTTCCAGCGAACCGACATACACCCGGACATTGGCCTTCTGGATCAGGTCCGTCAGCAGGGACTCCACGTCATCGGGATGCAGGTCGTTCCGAAGGATGTCCCGCAGCCGGTCCACCAGGTAATCCACGGCGATCCGGCTGGCCAATTCTCCCTTCCGATGCCCCCCCATGCCATCCGCCACGACCAGGACGCCGGGACGATCCGCTTCCGGGGGCAGCACGGCATAGCTGTCCTCGTTGTTGGTCCGGATCAGTCCCTTGTCCGTGGCGGCGCCGTACATCAGTCGTCCTTCGCCTCTTCCAGCCTTCTGCGGAGCTGTCCGCAGGCGGCCATGATGTCCGATCCGAGCTCGCGGCGGACAGTCACCTGGATTCCCCGGGCGGCCAGGATGTCCTGGAATCGGCGGACGGCATTGCCGGAACTTTGCTTCAGTCCGCCCGACTCGAGCTCGTTGGCCGGAATCAGGTTGACATGGGCCAGCATGCCGCGGATTCGTTCCGCCAGTTCCTCCGCATGCTCGGGGCGATCATTGACGCCGTCGAACAGGGCATACTCGAAGGTCACCCTTCGGCCCGTCACACGGGTATGGCGCCGGCAGGCCTCCAGGAGTTCGTCCATCGTCCAGCGGGCTGCGATGGGCATCAGGCGTCGGCGGATTCCGTCGTTCGGCGCATGGAGCGAGACGGACAGCGTAACGGGAAGACCTTCATCGGTAAAGTCTATCATTTTGTCTACAAGGCCGCAAGTTGAGACCGAGACATGCCGGAGCCCCATGCCGAATCCCCTGGGGTCGTTGAGACAACGAAGGAAGCGGACCAGTTCCGTGTAGTTGTCCAGGGGCTCCCCGATCCCCATGACCACGGCATGGTGGACCGGAACGCCTTCCATGGCCGCAAAACGGACCACTTGCTGGAGCATCTCCCCGGAAGTCAGGCTGCGGCCGAATCCGGCCCTGGCTGATGCGCAAAAGGCACAGCCCATGCGACATCCGGCCTGGGAGGACAGGCAGATCGAGTACCCGTGCCGATAGCGCATGAGGACGCTTTCCACCAGGTTGCCGTCCTGCAGAAGGAAGGCGCACTTGATGGTTCCGTCGATGGCGGACACCCGCCTCTCCGAAAGCCGGAGTCCGTCCAGGCGGAACGTCCGGGAAAGCCGTTCCCGAAGGGAAGCGGGCAGGTTTGTCATGGCCGGCCAGTCGCCCGCTCCCCGTCCCAGCCACTGGTAGACCTGCCCGGCGCGGAAGGCCGGTTCCCCCATGCGCCCAAGTTCGGCGGCAACCTCGTCATAGGTCAGGTCATAGAGATCCCGCATCGGGCCCCTCCCCTCCCCGCGCTGCGGCGGACCGTCGAAACAGGGCCAGGTAGAATCCCTCGCACCCGTGGCGATGGGGCAGCAGCTGGATCCAGCCCCGGCGAGCGTCCTCGGCCAGACCCGGGTCCCGGGCGACAAGACGTTCCGGCAGTCGTTCGACAAATGGTTCCGGACGGAAGTCGGAACGATCCGCCAGGAACTGCACGACCTGCTCCCGGTTCTCCGAGGGCAGGACGGTGCAGGTCGAATACAGCAGGAGACCCCCGGGAGCCGTCGAATCGGCGGCCGTCCGCAGGATGGCGGCCTGCAGCGCCTCCAGGCCGGGCAGGTCCCCGGGCCGGAACCGGTGGCGGATCTCCGGCTTCCCGGAAAGCAATCCCAGTCCGCTGCAGGGAACATCGGCCAGCACCCGGTCGAACCCGTCTGCCAGGTCCTGTGCGGGCGCGGACGCGTCCATCAGGCGGAGGGAAATGGAGGAGAGCCCCAACCGTCCGGCCTGGTCCGCCACCAACCGGAGCCGTTCGGGGGATCGGTCGGCGGCGAGGATGGTGCCGCGGTCCGACGCCAATTCCGCAAGGTGGCCGGTTTTTCCGCCCGGTGCGGCACAGAGGTCGAGAACCCGCTGCCGCGGTTCCGGCGACAGGATCCGGGCGGCCATCATGGCCCCCTCTCCCTGGACGGTCCACTCCCCTTCCCTGAAGGAGGGCAGCTTGCCGACAGGGGACGAAAGCCCCTCCAGGAGGAGGGCGTCCGGATGGAAGGCGGAAGGCCGGGACCGGACCCCTTCTTCCTCCAGGCGAACGGACAGGCGCTCCGGCGTGGTCCGCATCCGGTTGACCCGGATGGCGAGGGACGGCGGGAGCAGCCAGGCTTGCCCCAGTGCGCTCGCTTCCCCCATGCCGATCTCCAATGCCAGCGTTTCGGCCAGTGGGATCGGAAGGGCGGATTCCAGGGAGAAGCGCCGGACCGGGTCCGTTTCCTGTCCCATCATCACGTCCAGGAGGTCCGGCTGGCGTGCCGCCGATCGCAGGATGGCGTTCACCAGGGCCACGGTACCTTCATGCAGGAGATGGCGGGCCAGGGCGGTCATGGCGTGGCACGCGGCCGCCGCGGGTATCGATGGGGAAAAGGTCAGCTGGAATACCCCGATGCGAAGGATCGTCCGGGTCCAGGGATCCATTCGTTCCATGGGACGGTGGGACAGGCGGCCCAGGATCCGGTCGACCTGGACCAGCCGCGTGACCGTTCCCTGGGCCAGGGCCATGGCGAACTGCCGGTCCCGGGCGGACAGGTCGTTCCGGTCCAGCAGGGCGGACACCTTCAGGTTGGAGTAGGCGCCTTCCTCCAGGATGGAATGGGCCAGCCGGACCGCCGCGTCCCGGGCGCCGTCCCCGGGGAACGGCCTGGGGTTGACCTTCTTGTCATGGGGCATGCAGCGTCAACTCCGGCGCCTCCCGGACCGGGAGATCAGGAGAAGGCGGGCCAGGGTCGCGACAGCGGCCAGGGCCGAGGCCAGGTAGGTCAGTGCGGCGGCATTCAGTACTTTTCGCGCCCCCGCCAGTTCCTCTTCCGACAGAATGCCGGTATCTTCCAGGGCGCACATGGCCCGGTGGCTTGCGTTGTACTCCACCGGAAGGGTCACGATAAAGAACAGGACGGCAAACGCATAAAGGGCAATGCCGATGTTGACCAGGAAGCCGAAGCCGAGGAGAATGCCGAAAATGGCCAGGTAGGGACCTGCATTGGAGCCAATGTTGGCGATGGGCACCAGGAACCCCCGCAGGCGGTTCGGGGCGTATCCCGCGGCATGCTGCATGGCGTGACCTGCCTCATGGGCGGCCACGCCGACCGCGGCGACGCTGGGGATCTCCGCCGTGGATTCCGACAGCCGCAGGATCCGGGTTCGGGGATCGAAATGGTCCGTCAGCTGCCCCGGTATCCGCTCGATGGGGACGTCGTGCAGGCCCTGGGCGTCCAGGATCCGGCGGGCTGCCATGGTGCCCGTATAGCCGGATCGCGAGCGGACCTGGGAGTATCGGCCAAACGTGCTCCTGACCCGGGCCTGGGCCAGGATGCCCGGAACCATGGCCACGAGGATCAGCAGCAGCGAGAGCCCGTTGGTTCCCAGTCCGTCCGTGGTGGTACCGATTGGCAGCAGCAAGGGTCATGCCTCCTTTCCGGCAGGGTCCGGTTCCGGGGCGGCATCCCCCAGGATGGTTCCCGGACGGTAGTTGTGTGCGCAGCAGCTGGTGGGCAGCCGCTTCCCGGAGTCCGCCTGGATCTCCAGGAGGGCCAGCGATCCGGTGCCGCAGGCGACTTCCAGCCAGCCGCAATGGCAGGATACGATTTCGCCGGGATGGCCATGGACACCCTCCCGACTCTGGATGCGGGATCGATGGATCTTGAACGGGCGGTCCCGGAGGGTTGTGAATGCCCCGGGTTCCGGTGTCATGGCCCGGATCCGGTTATGGACCAGGTCAACAGGCTGCGTCCAGTCGATGCGCCCGTCTTCCCGCATGGGCTTCCGGACGAAGGTGGCCTCGGAGGCCTCCTGCGGAACCGGCCGGATCCGCCCCTGCTTCAGGTCTTCCAGGATCGCTCCCAGGCGACGGGCTCCCAGTTCGGCCAACATTCCGGACAGCTCGGCGGCCGTCATGTCCTCGGATACGGGAACGGACGCCTGGTCGAGAATGTCACCCGAATCCATGCCTTCGTCCATTTGGATCAGGGTGACGCCGGAGACCGCATCCCCGTTCAGGAGACAGGCCTGGATCGGGGAAGCGCCCCGATACTTCGGCAGCAGGGATCCGTGGATATTGATGCATCCGAGGCGAGGCAACTCCAGGACTTCCTTCGGGAGGATCCGGCCGAAGGCGGCCGTCACGACCAGGTCGGGGCGGAAGGACGCCAGGGACCGGATGAAATCCGGATCCCGGACGCTTTCCGGCTGCAGGACCGGCACGCCAGCTTGCAGGGCGACGTCCTTGACCGGGGGAACGGCCCGGTCCCTGTGTCCTCTTCCCTTTTCGGCATCCGGCCGGGTCACGACGGCGACCACCGGGTCGGGTCCCTCCAGCAAGGCAACCAGGGCCGGAACCGCGAATGCGGGCGTCCCCATGTACACGATCCGGAGGGTCACAGCTTCACCAGCTCTCCATCCACCTTGTCCTTGAACAGGACACCGTCGAGATGGTCGTTCTCATGGCTGACGCACACCGCCATCAGGTCCGCTGCGTCCAGCCGGAAGGGACGGCCATGCCGATCCCATGCCTCGACGGTCAGCCGGGCCGGGCGATGGACATTCCCGTACCATCCGGGAACCGAAAGGCATCCTTCCTCATACACCTGGTCTCCCAGGGCAGCGCTGATCACGGGATTGACGAATTCCCGGAGGCCGGTCCCATCGCCAAGGTCCACCACGAACACGCGCCGCAGGACGCCGACCTGGGGCGCAGCCAGCCCGATGCCACGGGCCTTGTACATGGTCTGGGCCATATCGTCCAGCAAGTCATGCAGCCGGGCGTCGAAGTGCTCCACGGGTTTCGACGTCTTGCGCAGGAGGTCGTCTCCATCGACGAGAATCGCTCTGAGGGCCATGCGGGATCCCCCTCCTTCCCAACAAGCAAATTATAGCACACCCATCCGGTCGACCTTCCGGATCCGGCGATACGGACCGGGCGGGCGGCTCACAGCATCTGGTAAGGATCCACGTCCAGGGATAGGGAGACGTCCGGATCCGGCTCCTGGTCGGCCAGGAGCCCAAGGAGTGCGGACACGGTGGCCCGCTGGGCGGCCTTGATCACCACGCGCCAGCGATACCGGTCATGCAGCCGGTAGAGAGGCGCCCTGGAAGGGTCCATGACGGAGACATCCCGAAGGTTCCGGTCCTCGATCCTGGAACGAAGGTGGGCGGCAGCCCGTTTCGCGGCCTCCGACGCAAGGGTGGGATTCGCGGATGACGCGGTGACGATGCCAACGGACCCGAAGGGAGGATACTCCATGGTCCGCCTGTATCGCTCCTCGTTCCGGAAGAAGCTGTCATAGTCATGGGCGGCGGCGCATCGGATCGCGAAATCATCCGGATTGTATGTCTGGATTACGACGGTGCCCGGTGCGTCTCCCCGGCCGGCCCGTCCTGCGGCCTGGACCATGAGCTGGAAGGCCCGCTCCGAAGAGCGGAAGTCCGATATCGCCAGCATCAGGTCGGCGGACAGGATGCCCACGACGGTGACCTGGGGAAAATCATGGCCCTTGGCAATCATCTGGGTTCCGATCAGGACTTTCGCCTGTCCGCTGCGGAACGCGTCCAGGATTCGCTCATGGCCCATGCGGCCGGAGGTTGTATCCTGGTCCATCCGCAGCACGGGCACATCGGGAAACCGTTCCCGGAAAAGCTGCTCGACCTGCTGGGTCCCGGCGCCGAAACGCCCGATGCGGGTTCCGCCGCAGGCCGGGCATCGGGTGGGAACCGGCAGGATCCGTCCGCAGTAATGGCATACCAGGAATCCCTGCGCGACGGGTTCCCGCTCCCCGGGACGGGGGGCAGCCGTATGGTAGGTCATGCCGACACTGCAGGACCGGCATCGGACCAGGTGGCCGCACTCCCGGCACAGCACGGACCCCGAATGCCCCCGACGATTGAGAAACAGCATGGCCTGTTCACCGGCGGCCAGGGCCTCGGTCATGCGCGCCGCCAGGTCCCGGCTGAAAATGCTCCGGTTTCCTTCCGCCAGCTCTCTCCGCATGTCGACAATCCGCATGGCAGGCAGGCCGGCCGAACCGATCCGGACCGGCAGGACAAGGCGTTCCGACCGGCCGTCCCTGGTTCGGGCGAAGGACTCCACCGATGGGGTGGCGGAGCCCAGGACGAGCAGCGCGCAATGGTCCTGGCATCGCAGGCGGGCCACGTCGACGGCATGGTATCGCGGCGTCGATTCGGATTTGTAGGACGTCTCCTGTTCCTCGTCCACGACCAGGAGGCCGATATCGGCCAGGGGGGCGAAGACCGCCGACCGGGCTCCGACCACCAGCCGGACACCGCCTTCCAGGACCCGTCGCCACTGGACAGTCCGCTCCAGGGGTGTCAGTCGGCTGTGCAGGACCGCCACATCGGAGCCGAAGCGGTCCTGGATCCGCCGGACCATCTGGGGGGTCAGGGAGATCTCGGGAACCAGGATGATGGCGCCACGACCGGATCGAAGGACCTTGCCCGCCACCTGGAGATACACTTCCGTCTTCCCGCTGCCGGTCACCCCGTGGAGGAGGAATTCCCGGGGGTCACCCCGGCGGCAGGACAACGCCTCCATGGCGTCGGCCAGGCGCCGTATGGCCTGGTCCTGGTCGGCGGTGGGCGTGGCGTCGGGCTCGAGGACGGGCGGTTCCGCATCCGGGGACAGCGCCGCATCCTCGTCCCGGGCCGGGTTCTCCTCCTTCAGGAGCTCGACCAGTCCCTTCTTCCGCAGGGTCGCCAGGGTCGATTTCGTGACACCGGACAGGGCGAGAAGGTCTTCCATCGGCATGGGACCATATTCCAGGAGGGCTTCCAGGACCCGGACCTGCTGGATGTGCCGGACCTGCCGGTCATCCATCAGGGCGGCCGCCTCGTCCGGGTCGACGAGGCAGGCGACGGTCCGCGTCTTCTCCCGCACCCCCTGGCGGACCTGGAATTCACGCCGTACCAGGCCGCCGGCCAGCGCCTCCATCAGGGCTTTTCGGATCGACGCGGTCCCCGGGATGTCCTCTTCGGGCACACCCTCGGGCCGGTCCGCCACTGTCCGGAGCAGGGCCGACAGGGACGGGTTGTCCGGTGTGTCCGCCAGCCGGTGCCTGCCTGGCTCCGTCGCCACGATCCGGATCTTTGTGGTCAGGGAGATGCCGGATGGCACCATCGTGCGGAGGGCATCCCCGTATGTGCAGGCCCAGATGCGCCGCATCGAGTCCGCCAGGCGGATCTGGTCCGGTCGGAGGACGGGCCCCCGGTCCGGAGCCGCCAGGATTTCCTTGACGGAGAACCCGTCGGCCTCCATCTCCCCGACGGATGTCACATAGGCTTCCCTGGGCCGTTCGCCGGGCCCGAAGGGAACCAGGACCCGGGACCCGACCGTGACGCTTCCCTGCAGGGAGGACGGGATCCCGTAGATGTACTCCCTGTCGAAGGACCGGATCGATTCGCGGAGGACAACCTTGGCCTGCATGGCGTCATCCTCCCAGGAGACTGAAGAAATCGAGCTGGGAGGTTGCCGGCAGGTCCCCCAGCGCACCTGTCGATTCCATGATGTTCAGGATGGAAGACCCGACGCCGGCCCGGCGGGCCAGGTCGTCCCTGGACAGGAAGGGGCGTTCGTTCCGGGCGGCGACGATGGCGGCGGCAAGATGGGTGCCGAGGCCGGGCAGGGATGTAAGGGGCGGCCGGATGCGGTCCGGTGCTTCCTCCATGAAGCGTGTGGCGTCGGATTTCACAAGGTCCGGCGGCAGGAACGCGATGCCCCGGGCCATCATTTCCTCGATGATTTCGAGCAGGTAGAATGTCTTTTCGTCCTTGTCCGTCCAGGCATACTTTCGCTGCTGGAGCTCCTCCCGGCTTCCCCGTATCCGGTGAAGCGGCGCGATCATCGTATCGGCCCGGAAATCGTCGCCCCGGACCGAAAAGTAGGCGCAGTAATAGGCCGCGGGCCGATGGACCTTGAACCACCCGATCCGCAGGGCCGAAATGGCATACGCCGCGGCATGGGCCTTGGGAAACATGTACTTGATCTTGTTGCAGGAGACGATGTACCACTCCGGAACCCCTGCCGCCCGCATGGCGGATTCCTGCGCCTCCAGGAGTCCTTTCCCCTTCCGGACCCGCTCCATGATGTCGAAGGCGTCCTTCGATGCGAGGCCGTACTGGATCAGGCCGGTCATGATGCTGTCCCGGCACCCGATGACATCGTGGAGGCTGCAGATGCCGTTGGCGATCAGGTCCTGGGCGTTTCCCTTCCAGACATCGGTGCCGTGGGACAGGCCCAGCAGCTGGACCAGGTCGTAGAACGAAGAAGGCCGCGTTTCCCGGACCATGTCCCGGGCCATCAGGGTCCCGAGTTCCGGCAGGCCCAGGGTGCCGCAGTCCGGCGCAAGGGAGGCGTCTGCAAAGCGGAGGGCTTCCGTCGACGTGAACAGCGACATGACCGCCTCGTCCGGCAGTGGGATCTCCTGGACCGGAATGCCGGTCAGGTCGCCCAAGGTCTTCAGCATCGTCGGGTCGAAATGCCCGAGGATGTCGAGCTTCAGGATGGTGTCATGGAGCGAGTGGAAGTCGAAGTGGGTGGTCAGGATGCCGCAGGACACCTTGTCCGCGGGGTGCTGGACCGGAGTGAAGTCGTACACTTCCCTATCCTGGGGGACGACGATAATGCCGCCCGGATGCTGGCCTGTCGTGCGCTTGACCCCCACGATCCCCCGGGCCAGCCGCGCCTTGTCCGCCTTGGTGGCCGTGCGGCCCAGCTTCTCGAAGTAGGAGGATACGATGGCCGCGGCGTTCTTCTCTGCATAGGCCGTAATGGTGCCGGCCCGGAAGGTGTGGTCCCGGCCGAATAGCGTTTCCACCTGGCGATGGGCCCGGCCCTGGTATTCCCCGGAAAAATTGAGGTCGATGTCCGGCTGCTTCTCGCCGCTGAACCCCAGGAAAGTCTCGAAGGGGATGTCCTGGCCGTCCCGCTGCAGGTCGGTCCCGCAATGGGGACAGGCCTTCCGGGGCAGGTCGTACCCCGATTTCACCGACGGATCGGACACGAACTCGGAATGGCGGCAGGTTCCGCAGCGATAATGGGGCGGCAGGGGATTCACTTCGCTGATGCCGCACAGCGTCGCCACCAGCGAGGACCCCACCGAACCCCGGGAACCGACGGGATACCCGTCCTCGTTGGAGGTTTTCACCAGCACATGGGCCGTATAATACATGATGGCGAATCCGTGGCGGATAATGGCCGTCAACTCCCGGTCGATCCGTGTGGCGACGAGGTCCGGCAGGACGCCCCGGAAGGCGTACATCCGTTCGGCCTGGCTCCGGGTCAGGGCCTCCACCTGCCGGGGGGCTTCGGCGATGACCGGCGGGAAAATGCCCTCCGGGATCGGCCGCAGGTTCGGGACGATGCGGCCTGCGATTTCCAACGGGTTTCGAAGAACCACTTCCTCGGCCTTCAGCCGGCCCAGGTAGGCAAACTCGTTCAGCATCTCCTCCGTGGTCCGGTAGGACAGATCCGGCTGGCAGGACGCGTCGGCATAATTCATGTCCGTCTGGAGGATTTCCCGATACACGGCATCTTTTCGGTCGAGAAAATGGACGTCGCCGGTGGCGCAGACAGGAATCCTCAGCTGGGCGCCCAGGGCGAGGACCAGGCGGTTCAGGTTCCGGAGATCCTCCTCGCTGCCAAGGCCGCTGTCGGGATCCCGCAACAGGAAGGCGTTGTTGCCGATGGGCATGATTTCCAGGTAGTCGTAGAAACGGGCCATGTGGCGGACGGACCGGTCCGACAGGTGATTCCTGGCGGTGTCGAGGTCGTTCCCGGACTCCCGGTAGAGCCGCAGGATGGCCTGGAAGACCTCGCCGCGCTCGCAGGCGGACCCCACCAGCAGGCCGGTCCGAAAATAGGACAGAACGCTCCGGGGCAGCCGGGGGCGGCCATGGAAGTATCGGGTGCTGCTGATCGACACCAGCCGATACAGGTTGTAGAGACCCAGGGGATCCCGGGCCAGCAGGACCGCATGATGCACAGGATGCGACTGGCGAAGGACCTGTTCCCGGGGAATCCGCCCCGCCGCGGCATTCAGGGCGGACAGGGACGAGGCCCCGTTCATGCGCAAAAAATGGGACAGGACCTCCCCGCATACCCGTGCGTCATCTGCCGCCCGATGGGATGCCTCCACCCGGATGCCGAGCCGTTCGGCCACGGTCGGCAGCCGATGGTTCGGAAGGTCCGGGAGAAACGCCCTCCCGGCCTGGAGCGTGTCCGCCATTTTCGGGTTGACTTTTTTGCGGGGCTCGGAACGGAATCCCTCGTACCGCAGGAAGGACAGGTCGAACAAGGCGTTGTGGGCCGCCACGGGCAGGGGTCCGATGAACTCCAGGAGCCGGTCCAGGGCTTCTCCCGGGGAAGGTGCGCCTTCCAGCTGTTCCTGCCGGATGCCGGTCAGGGCGGTCACTTCGTCCGGAATCGGGATGCCCGGGTCACAGAACATGGACAGGACGTCCGCCTGGACAAATCCTCCCTGCCGGTCGGGCAGGAAACGGACGGCGCCGATTTCGACAATCCGGTCCTTCGACGCGTCCAGGCCGGTGGTTTCAAGATCCAGGGCCACGAAACCCCGGTCGAACGAGTCGGACGGTTCCCGCGCCTGTTCCTCGCACGGGATGGATTGGAGAGGCGGGTCCTCCCCCTCCGGGAGATCGGTGTCAGCCGATTCGACAGCCAGGGAGCCGGTATCCCCGGCCTCGTCCGACGCGCGCCGGGGGGCCATTTCATCGGGGTCGTGGGCGACGGCCATGCCGTCATCCGCCAGGTAGCATTCCAGTCCGTACAGGATCGCAACGGGCTTTCCCTTCTCCCGGGAATGGACCGCCGCGGCATACACGTCCGGAAAGGCCTGGACACCCCCGTGATCCGTGATGGCCAGGGCCGGATGCCCGAATGAGGCGGCCATCTCCACCAGGGCCCTGGGATCGCAGATCGCGTCCCGGGTGCTCATGCGGGTGTGGGCATGCAGCTCCACCCGGCCTTCCCCGGAACGGTCCCGGCGGGTCTCCGGTTCCGGCCGCGATTCGATGCCGACCAGGTCAACCAGGAGGTCCTTGTCATACACCCCGTCGAAGTAGGTCTTGCCGTGGATCCTCGACTGGGCCGGTTTCTTGAAACGGGCTTCCAGCAGCCGCGCATCCTCGGTCTTCGGAAAGGCCTTGGCGTGGACGGCGCCCGTCTCGTCCGCGATGGAGAGCACCACCAGGCACTTTGAAGGATTCCGAAGCGTCCGGACCTCCACAAGGACCGTTTCGCCCTCCAGCGTCACAAGCCCCGAATCCGGCGACAGGTCGCGGATGGCCGTCACGGGAGCTCCCGGATCCATGCGTCCCCAAATGCGGGTTTCCGGCTGCTTCAGCCGCCGGGGCTCCTTCTTCCCGGGATGATTCGCACTTCCGTTTCCATGCCCGTTCCCGTTGCCACCGTGGGCGCCGGCACTCCGGGTTCTCCCGTTCCGACCGGGATCTCCCCCGGCATCGGTTCGGTCGGAAGGCGCCGGAACCGGGCGGTTTCGCCTCGCGTCGAGCTCCGCCTCCTTCAGGATCCGGGCCGCCTGTTCCATGGTGTCCCGGGGGTCGGATTCCTGGATTCGGAACGGGACGCGGACTGACAGGGAGGCCTCGCACTGGGTGGTCAGCACGTCCGACAGGCGGGCCGATGCCATGGCCGACTGGCAGGCATCCGGCACCACGATCCGGACATGGTCCGGCTCGGGAACGAAGTCGGCGTGATGGAGGAGCGCCGTCAAGGCGCCCATGTCCTGCATGATGGACAATCGTCTTAGGATCCAGGGTTTCATCCTGGCTGCCGCCTGGACCGCCTGGCCCAGGGCGGGGGGCTCTGCCGGACACAGCACGACATCGGCCAGGGGAATGCCCAGGCTTTCCTCGATGCATCTCTCAACGGCCAACAGGCGGTCCGGTTCCGGATAGTCCCGAACCAGCAGCCGGATTTCCATCCGTCCGTCGGGATGCAGCCGGACACCGGTGACAAGGCCCTCGTCCGCACCGGATTCCGGGTCGCAGCCGTTGGCGGGAGGAACCTGTCCCGTCAGCCGTCGGCACAGTTCGTCAAGGGCGCACGACATCCGGCTCAACCTCCTTCCGACAGGAGTCGCCGGATTTCGTCCAGGAGGGCCTCCACCGCCCGGTCCGCCGGGACCTTGCGCAGGACCTGGCCCTTCGAAAAGAGGAGATAGTCCCCATCTCCGCCGGCCAGGCCCACATCCGCTTCCCTCGCCTCTCCGGGCCCATTGACCGCACATCCCATGATCGCGACGGTCAGGTCGCCCGAAAGACCGGCAACGGCTCTCTCCACGGCTTCGACCGTATCGGCCAGGTTCACCCGGGTTCGTCCGCAGGTGGGGCACGACACGATCCGAATGCCCTGCGGCGCCAGGTGGAGGGTCCGAAGGATGGAGCGGGCGGCATGCACCTCCGGGACCGGGTCGCCGGTCAGGGAGACCCGGAACGTATCGCCGATTCCCTCGGCCAGCAGGGTTCCGATGCCGACGGCGGATCGGATGACGCCTTCCGCCGGCGTTCCGGCTTCCGTCACGCCCAGGTGGAGCGGATAGGACATCCGGTCGGACAGGATCCGGTTGGTCCGGATGGTCAGCCACGGATCCGAGGACTTGACGGAGACCACCAGGTCAGCAAATCCGCAGGCTTCCATCCTGGCAACGGCTTCCAGGGCGCTTTCGGACAGGGCTTCCGCGGTCACGCCGCCATGACGAGCCAGGATTTCGCGCGGAAGGGATCCGGAGTTCACGCCGATCCGGATGGGGATGCCCCGCTCCCGGGCTGCGTTCGCCACGGCCCGGACACGGTCCTCTCCCCCGATATTGCCCGGATTGATGCGGATTTTATCGGCGCCCTGCCGGATGGCCTCCAGCGCCAGGCGGTAATCGAAGTGGATGTCGGCTATCAGGGCGACCGGGGACTGCCGGCGGACCTGCCCGAAAACCGAGGCGGCCTCCAGGTCGGGGATCGCCAGGCGAACCAGGTCGCAGCCCGCTTCCGCCAGTTCGCATACCTGCCGCAGGGTCGCGTCCCGGTCATGGGGATCGGTGCAGGTCATGGACTGGATCGAGACAGGGGCCAGGCCGCCGATCCGGATGGGGCCCGCCTGGACAGGCCGGGTGGCCTTTCGGACAGGACGGGATGCCTCCTGCTGCATCATCGGGCCAGGATCCGCATGACGTCGAAGACGAGCCCCACGACAGCCAGCATGATGATCAGGGCAAATCCGGAAATCAGGATCGCAGTCTCCAGCTTGGCCGGCAGGCGCTTGCCTCCCCGCAACCCCTCGATGCCGATGAGGATCAGCTGGCTTCCGTCGAGGGCCGGAACGGGCAACAGGTTGAAAACGCCCAAATTCACGGAAATCAGGGCAAACAGGGACAGGAGCTGGTAGATCTTGATCCAGGCCGGCTGGCCATCGTTTACCACGGACCCGATAGTGTCGATGATCCCGATGGGCCCGGTCAGGGAGTCCTGGGGGCGGATGGCGCCGGTCAGGATCATGGAAAGGCTCCGGAAGGTCAGCTTGACCACGGAATATGCATTGCGGAAGGCTTCGCCGACACCCGGGAAAAACCCGCCTGTCGTCGTGAAGGAGAGCCCCCGGGGATTGCCTTCCCGGTACTTCGTGCTGACCATGTCCAGGTCGAGGGATTCGCCGTTCCGCAGGACCGTTACCCGGAGGGACCCGCCGGCGCTTTCCTGGATCCGCAATGTCATGGCCTCCAGGTTCTCCACCGGAATTCCATCTACGGCGAGCAGCCGATCCCCGACCGCCAGGACAGGATTCCCCCCATTGGATTCCGGATCCACCGTCAGGATCTCCCGGCCGCCTTCCTCGAGGGGACCGAGACTTGTGACGCCAAGGCGATAGACATCCCGGATCACCGGTTCCAGCAGGGCGGTTCGCTCGGTCCCGGCGGCATCCCGGACGACGAGTTCCACGGGCTTGGACACCCCGGCCAGTTCAAGTTCCACGGAATAATCGACGGTGGTCGCGACATGGGCGCCGTTGGCCATGACGATCCGATCCCCGCTCCGGATTCCGGCGGTGGCGGCCTGGCTGCCGTCCGCGACCTGGTCGACGGTGGTGGTCGTGAACCCGTAGGATGTAAACAGGATGGCGAACGCCGCGACGCCGGCCAGGAGGTTGATGACGGGACCGCTGCCGATGACCAGCGCCCGGGCCCACCGGGGCCGCCGGTGGAAGAGGGCCGGGTTGTCCGACTTGTCGGTATCGTCCCTTCTTTCCTCCCCGGAGAACCGGACGAAGGCGCCGATCGGAAATAACCGGATGCTGTACCGGATGCCCTTCCTGTTCCAGGAGAAAAGGACGGGTCCCATGAAAATGGCGAATTCCTCGATGGCGAAGCCCAGGGCCCTGCCGACCAGGAAATGACCCAGTTCATGGATCACCATCAGCGCGCTGAGAAGGAGCAGTCCCACCAGAATCCCCATGGATCCCTCCAGATGATTACTTGTCCTTCCGAATGGAGGCCATTCGGCGGACGGCTTCGGTCCGGGCCCACCGGTCGGTCTCCAGGACCGCCCCGATCTCCGGACAGGGCAGGTAGCGGCCGCCCGACAGATGGGCGTTCATGGTCGACTCGACGATCCGGGCGATGTCGGGAAAGCCCAACCTTCCTTCGAGGAACCCCTGGACCGCCGCCTCGTTGGCGGCATTCAGCACGGTCGTCAGGGTTCCCTTCCGCCTGGCCGCCTCGTAGGCCAGGGGCAGGCAGGCGAAGGCGTCCGGATTCGGGGCCTCGAATGTCAGGGGTCCCGACAGGATCGGGTCATAGGGCGGCACGACCGCATTGGGAACCCGTTCCGGATGCCAGAGGGCCACATGAATGGGCAGTTTCATGTCCGGACGTCCCATTTGGGCGAGGACGGAGCCATCCACCAATTCGATCATGGAGTGGATGATGCTCTGGGGATGGATCACGACATCGATCCGCTCGGGTTCCACGTCGAACAGCCAGCAGGCTTCGATGACTTCGAGCCCCTTGTTCATGAGGGTCGCCGAGTCGATGGTAATCTTGCCTCCCATGGACCAGGTCGGATGGCGCAGGGCATCCCCTGCGCGGACATGCTCCAGCTGCGCCCCCGTCATGCCTCGGAACGGCCCTCCCGAGGCGGTCAGGAGAATGCGGCGCAGGGAACTCCTGGCTTCGCCCCGAAGGCACTGCCAGATGGCTGAATGCTCGCTGTCGACCGGCAGGATGTCGACGCCCCGCGACCGGGCCAGGGGCATGACCAGGTGGCCGGCTGCGACCAGGGTCTCCTTGTTGGCCAGGGCCAGCCGCTTGCCTGCCGCAAGGGCGTCCAGGACCGGAACGAGTCCTGCGGCGCCCACCATGGCGGCCAGGACCGTGTCGGCACCGGGATGGGTGGCGACGGCCCGCAAGCCCGCCTCCCCGGCCATCACGTCGGGAGGGCGTTCCATGTCGGCCAACCGCTCCGAAAGGATCCGTGCGTCATCCGCCTGCCGGACGGAGACGACATCCGGCAGATGGAGGCGAACCTGCCTCTCCAGGAGGTCCAGGTTCTGTCCGGCCGCCAGGGCCACGATGGGAATGCCGCCGTCGGCCGCGACCTGCAGCGCCTGGGTCCCGATGGAGCCGGTGGAGCCGAGAATGGCGAGGGAATGGGGCATGGCCGTCTCCTTTCAGCGAACGATATAGAAAACCAGGGCGCACAGCAGCAGGGTCGGGGCGGAGAACAGGACGCTGTCGAAGCGGTCCAGCACCCCGCCGTGGCCGGGCAGCACCGTGCCGAAATCCTTGACGCCGCAAAACCGCTTGACCGCCGAGGCGAACCAGTCCCCCAGCTGTGCGGAAGCGCTGCACAGGAAGCCCGTGACCGCGCCGGCCGCAAGGAGGAACACCGTGGATGGCGCCTCGTCCGGAAAGGGAGACCGCATGAACAGGAGAAACCACGCGGTCATGACCAGCATGCCGCCGATGGCCCCGCCGATGCCGCCTTCCCAGGTCTTTTTCGGGCTGATGGCAGGCACGATCTTGTGACGGCCGAAGAAGGACCCGGCAAAAAAGGCGGTGACGTCCGTTACCCAGGAGACCGCCATGGCGGCCAGCATCCAGAGATAGCCGTCCGGCAGCGCCACCAGCATCAGGACGAGGCAGGACAGCGGAAAGGCGATGTACATGATCATGGCGGAGGTCGCCACGGCATCCAGGAGCACCTTGGGGCCTTCCTTCAGGATGACGCCCATGATCGACGCCATGACCAGCATCAGCATGATGCCCGACGCGGCGGCGTATCCCGTGGCCAGGAGGGAGATGACAAGGGAGCGGACTCCCCCCGCGGCCTCCAGGAAGGCGGCATCCGGTGCGGAGCGGGCCAGCAGGCGCCACCCGGGATCGCCATGGACCAGGGGGGCCAGCAGCGGGGCGGCCACACAGGCGGCACCGGCCAGGGACATGAACCGAAGGGGCTTCAGGCCGTAGACCGACAGGGCGTCCGCGAGTTCACGCATGCAGATTACGGCCACGGCGGCGATCATCAGGATGGGCAAGGCCGGCAGGACAAAACCGGGCAACGATAGGGCCGCGATGGCCAGGGCGAAGAGGAAGCCGGTCAGGATGCGCTCCATCATGATTCCGCACCCCCGAACCGACGGTTCCGCTTCGAATAGGATGCAAAGGCCTCCTGCAGGTCCCGTTCGCTGAAATCCGGCCACAGGACGTCCGAGAACCAAAGCTCCGAATACGCTGCCTGCCAGAGAAGGAAATTCGACAGCCGGTATTCCCCGCTGGGCCGGATGAGCAGGTCAGGGTCCGGGACGTCCGGCAGGTAGAGATGGCCGGAGAGGGTCCCCTCGTCCACTTCGTCGGGGCGTAGCCGACCTTCCGCCACGTCCCGGGCGATTTCCCGGGCCGCATGGGCGAGCTCGCGCCGGCTGCCGTAGTTGAACGCCACGACGAGCTGCATGCCGTTTCGGCCACGGGATGTGCGCTCGGATGTCCGGATGACCTCCAGGATTCGTTGGGGCAGCGCGTCCAGGTCGCCGCAGAACCGGACCCGGACACCGGCATCCGCCAGTTCAGGATCGAAGCGCTCGAAAAATTCGACGAACAGGTCCATCAGGGAAGCCACCTCGTCCGCGGATCGGTTCCAGTTCTCCGTGGAAAAGGCAAAAACCGTCAGGTAGCGCACCCCGGCCCGGGCGCACGCATCCACCAACCGGCGGAGGTTCTCGGCGCCAGCCCTGTGACCGGCCTTCCGAGGCAGGGATCGTTGTTTGGCCCATCGACCGTTCCCGTCCATGATGACGGCCAGGTGGACCGGAATCCGGGTGACGGCATCGCGGGAAGGATCCGGGTCCTTTCTGCGGAGCAGCGATCGGAGTCCTGACCGGATACGGCCCATACGGAACGCTGCCTCCCTTCTTTCGGATAGGAACGCCGGGCCGCGAAGGGCCCGGCGCTGCGCTGCAAATGCGGGCTTTCCTGTGTGTTGCGGAATCAGACCTCCATCAGGTCCTTTTCCTTCTCCACGATGGCCTTGTCGATTTCCGCGATGAACCGGTCCGTAATCTTCTGGATATGGACCTCGGCGTCGGCCAGCATGTCTGTCGTCATCTCCTTCTTCTTCTGGCTGTCCTTGTACTTGTCAATCACGTCGCGCCGGATGTTGCGGATGGCCACCTTGGCCTCCTCCCCCAGGCGGGATACCTGGCGAACCAGGTCGCGCCGTCGTTCCTCGGTCAGGGAGGGAAAGACCAGGCGGATGGTTTTGCCGTCATTGTTGGGATGGATGCCCAGGTCGGACGTCTGGATGGCTTTCTCGATTTCGCGCAGGGTGCTGGGATCCCAGGGAGTTATGGTAATGAGGCGGGCCTCGGGGACCTGGATGTTGGCCACCTGGTGGATCGGGGTCCGGGTTCCGTAATAATCGATGGCGATCCGGTCCAGGACATGGGGATTGGCCCTGCCGGCGCGGATCGCGTGGAACTCCTCGTGGAGCACCTGGATGGTTTTCGCCATCCGCTCTTCCACTGGCTTGTAGGATTCCTTCGTGAGTTCGATCATCGGACATGCCCTCCCTGAAATCTATCCCGATTATAATCGAAGACCCCGGGCAGTTCAACGAACGCTGGGACACGACCGGAGGAAGGATCAGGAAACGATGGTGCCGATGGGATCCCCGCACACCATCCGGACGATGTTTTCCGGGTCCCCGAGGTTAAAGACCCCGATGGGCAGCCGGTTGTCCCGGCAAAGGGCCGCCGCGGTGGCATCCATCACGTTGAGCCCCCGGGTCAGCACCTCGTCATGGGAAACATGGTCATACTTGACCGCATCGCCGTGGAGATGGGGGTCCTTGTCATACACGCCGTCCACCAACGTCGCTTTCAGGAAGATCTCGGCCTCGATCTCCGCTGCCCGGAGGGCGGATGCGGTATCGGTCGAGAAAAACGGATTGCCTGTGCCGCAGGCGAAAATCACCACGCGTCCCTTTTCCAAGTGCCGGACGGCCCGTTTCCGGATATAGGGTTCGCAGAACTGGCGCATTTCGATGGCGCTCAGCACCCTCGTCACGGCACCGGCCTGTTCCAATGCGTCCGACAGGGCCAGGGCATTCATGGCGGTCGCCAGCATGCCCATATGGTCCGCCGTGACGCGGTCCATGCCCTCGCTGGTCCGGCCCCGCCAGAAATTCCCGCCCCCCACGACCACGCCGACCTCGACGCCCAGTCCCTGGACCTGCCGGATCTGGGCAGCCAGATTGCCGAGGACCTCATTGTCGATGCCAAGCGACCTGTGGCCGGCCAAGGCCTCTCCACTGATTTTCAGCAGGATCCGCCGGTACTTCGGTGTGCGCTCTTCCATGGCCTTCCTTTCCCGCTGTCGCGCCCGGGCCGGTTCCCCCGGCCAAGTCAAGAAAAAGGGGACAGCGTTTGCGTGTCCCCCTGGCGGCTCAGGTCCCGACCTGCTTCATGACCTCGTCGGCGAAATTCTCTTCCCTTTTCTGGATCCCCTCGCCCATCTCATACCGGGCAAAGCGGCGAACGCTGATGTTTTCGCCGATGACCGCGATCTTCTCTTTCAGGAGGGACCCGATGGTTTTCGCGTCATCCCGGATGAAAACCTGCTCGAGCAGGCAATGGTCCGTATAGAACTTCGCAATGCGTCCTTCCACGATCCGGTCCACGACCTTCTCCGGCTTGCCCTCATTCAGGGCCTGGGACCGGATCACGGCTTTTTCGGCTTCCAGGATCTCCGCCGGCACTTCCTCCTTGGAGATCCATTTCGGGTTCATGGCCGCGACCTGCATGGCCACATCCCGCACGAAAGTCCGGAAATCCTCGTTCCGGGCGGCGAAATCGGTCTCGATGTTGACCTCGACCAGCACCCCGATGCGTCCGCCGGCATGGATATAGGCGTCGACGATGCCCTCCGCGGCGATCCTGCCGGATTTCTTGGCAGCCGAGGCGATGCCTTTTTCACGCAGCCAATTCATGGCCTTGTCCAGGTCCCCGCCGTTCTCCGCCAGGGCCTTCTTGCAGTCCATCATGCCCGCACCGCTTTTCTCGCGGAGGGCCTTGATCATGTCAGTGGTAATGGTCATCCTGTCTCTCCTCCGTTCCTTATTGAATCTCGATCGTGTCCTCGATCTTGGCCAATTCGTCCGATGTCATCTGGACAGCCTGGCGTCCGGATGGCATGGCCAATTGCTCGCCCTGCCGCCCCTCGATGATGGCATCGGCCATCTTGCCGGCGATCAGCTTGACGGCCCGGATGGCATCGTCGTTGCCGGGAATGACATAGTCGACTTCATCCGGATCACAGTTCGTATCGACGATGCCCACGATCGGAATGCGCAGGCGGCGCGCTTCGAGAACCGCGATGTGTTCCTTCCTGGGATCCACGACGAACAGGCAGGAAGGCAGGCCCGGCATGTTCCGGATCCCGCCGAGGTTCTTCTCGAGCTTCTCCATTTCCAGGCGAAGCTTGACGACTTCCTTCTTGGGCAGCATGTCGAAGGTGCCGTCCTTTTCCATCCGGTTCAGTTCCTCGAGCCGGTCGATGCGGCGGCGGATGGTCCGGTAATTGGTCAGGGTCCCGCCCAGCCAACGATTGTTGACATAGTACATGCCGCAGCGCTCGGCTTCTTCCCGGATCGAGTCCTGGGCCTGCTTCTTCGTTCCGACGAAGAGGAATGTGCCGGCATTCTGGGAAATGCCGCGCACGAACAGATAGGCCTCCTCGATTTTCTTGACGGTTTTCTGGAGGTCGACGATGTAAATGCCGTTGCGTTCGGTGTAAATGTACTCCGCCATCTTGGGGTTCCAGCGGCGGGTCTGGTGGCCGAAATGGACACCGGCTTCCAGAAGCTGTTTCATCGAAATGACTGCCATATAAAAAATCCTCCTGTTTTTCCTCCACGGGACCACGGCGCCGAAGCGACAGGTTGGGTTCCCGTGTGCGTAGTGAGACCGTCAGCATTATACCCGAGGCGCCCGGACTTGACAATCCTATCTTTCGGACGCGGGTCCCCCGCATGGCCCGCCGGATGGCTGGCCGAGCAGATACCAGGCTACCCGGCAATCCTCCCGCATGCCGATTCTCCGGCACAGGCCCAGGGATGCCGGGTTGTCCCTTCCGACATGGGCCACGGGCATCCCTCCGTCCTGCCGGATCCGCCGGCACATGGCCTGCAGCAGCGCCTGGCCGATGCCCCTTCTCCGATTGGATGGAAGGACTTCCAGGACCCCCATGGTGCCTTCCTCGTGGGTCAGGATCCAGCCGACCGGCAGGCCGTCCTCCATCCAGGCCAGGGCGGGGCCGGACCGGATCCGCCGGGCGAGATGGTCCGTGTCCAACAGGTCACCCCTTGTGTAATGGGCATGGACATGGCCGGCCCACCGTGGATCCAGCGGACGGATGGGGCCCGGTGGTTCAGGAAGGGGGACGGAATCAGGCAGGTGCAGCTGGACACAATCCAGGAAATCCCGGACAGGCCGGCCGGCTGCCAGGGTCCGGAGGAAAGCGCCATCCCCCATTGCGGGTCCGCCTGGCGGGTCCCCGGTCGCCGGGTCTGCAACCGAAAGGCCTTCCCCTGCCGGAAAAACGAGATATCCTTCCGGCGCGGCGAGCGGGACAGGAAATGACAGCAGCCCCGGCGCGTCCTCCCCGGCTTCAATTACCAGTACGCTGAATGGGGTCTCTCCAGCCCCGGCAAGATCGAAGCGGAAGGAACGGCCCGACCGGCAGGCTGTTACGATGCCGCCTCCGGCCAGGGCCAGGCCCAGGAGGTTCCGCACCGGCAGCCGGCGCGGATCGGAGGCTTTCCCGTCCGGGTCGGATCGTCGCACCCTCTTCCCTCCTCCACCGTTTGGCGTCATGATATAGTCAATGGTACCATACGCTTCCAGGTATCATACGGAGGTAGATCCATGCCCGCAGCCGCCACCCCCCTGCCCGCCCGGGTTCCGGAATGGTCCGACATCGCGTTGGCCGACCTGGCCCACCTGGAGGCGGAAGGCCTTGCACTCCTGTCCGACCTCATCCGGATTCCCTCCGTTAAGGGAGTCGCCGCCCCGGGCGCCCCGTTCGGAATCGAGACCCGGCGGGTTCTCGACCGGTTCCTGGCCGAGGGAGCCGCCCACGGATTTCGGACAGCACATCTGGACGGCATGGCAGGCTACGTTGAGTTCGGCGAGGGCCCTGGGCTTGTCGCCGTCCTGTGCCATTTGGATGTTGTACCGGCAGGCGACGGCTGGACGGGAAATCCGTTCGAGCCGGTCGTCGGCGAGGGGGCCATCGTCGGCCGGGGCTCCCTCGATGACAAGGGACCGGCTGCAGCGGCCTACCTGGCCATGCGGTTCCTCAAGGATGCCGGGGTCGGGCACCGGACCCGCTTCCGCCTGATTCTGGGCCTGGATGAGGAGAGCGGCTCAACATGCATGGAACGGTACCGCATCTCCGAGGAAACCCCGGACTGGGCGTTTACGCCGGATGCGGTCTTCCCTGTGATCCATGCCGAGAAGGGCATCCTGCAGTGCCGAATCCGCCGCTCCCGGGATCCCGCGTCCCCCTCGTCGGAGAGACTCCCCCGGGCGGAGGGCGGTTCCCGGCCGAACATGGTGCCCGGAGCCTGTCGACTCCTTTTCCGCGTCCGGGGCAACGAAACCGATGCGTCTGCCGCCAGTCTGGCCCGCCTGGCTGAAGCGCGCGCCATCCCGCTTCGGCTCGCGACCGCGAAATCCGAACCCGAACCGTCCGGCCGGACTGGAACATGCCTGTCGGCGGAAGTCCTGGGCGTCATGGCCCATGCCAGCCTGCCCGAGCTGGGCGAAAATGCCGTCTCCCGGGCCCTGGTCCTGGCACAGGCCTGGCTGGCTGGGCAGGGAATCGAGGACGGATTCCTGGATGCCTTCTGCCGCCTGTTCTCGACCGGGATCGACGGAAGAGGGGTGGGAATTGCCTCCCGCGACGACCTGTCGGGTCCCCTGACCCTGAATGTGGGCCGACTGGAGTTGACGCCGGAGGAAGCCGTCCTGGACCTGGATATCCGGTATCCCGTCACCCTGTCGGAACAGGATATCCTGGATCGGCTCCTTCCTTCCCTGGCAAGCGAAGGATTCGTGTTTGCCCGGCTGGGCGGCCACGATCCGATCCGCTTCGGGGAAGACCATCCCCTCGTGGCGGCGCTGATGGAGGTCTATCGCGCCACCTGCGATCCCGGGGCCCGTCCGGTCGCCATCGGCGGCGGAACCTATGCCCGCTCCATGCCCAATACGGTCGCGTTCGGCCCCCTGTTCCCGGGCGAAGCGGAAACCGCCCACCAGGCCGGAGAGTCACTTGCCCGGGACACATTCCGTCGCTGCGTGCACCTGTATGCCCGGGCCCTTCTCCGTCTGGCCTCGCTTCCGTCGAAAGGAAGCGGATCCGGTGGAAACTCGCCGTCTATTCGATAAAGACGGCCGAGTACCAGTTCTGGGGATCCGTCTCCGACTGCAGGGGTTCCAGCGGCAGGCCGAACCGATGGACGGTGGCGAAGACATCGATCCCGACGCTGTGAAAGGCCGGGCGGGCTTTCCGCGGGTTGGCGCACCGGTGACCCTGCAGGCCGGCGCAGGTCTCGCAGGCGGCACAATCGCTGAGGGAAAACGCGAAGGGATAGCCGTCCAGGAAGGCCTGGCGCTCCAGGGCGAAGGATACCTCATGGGATGTTTTTTTGTCCCGGGCATGGACGAGGATCCCCCATCGATACCGCACCAGGATGTCCCGGTACTCCCAGGGCCGGAGAGATCCGGGCCGGGAGGGGCAGGTGGGGCCGAGCCCCCAGTCCGGACACCCGAACATGCACTTCAGCAAGGTCCTGGGATCGAAGGCCAGGTCCTCCGGGTGGAAGGCCAGGGCGTCGGCGGCGCCAAGGGACAGGGCCTTCCGGATATAGGCTTCGGGCCGGGCAGGATCGCCTGGTCGGATCGGGGTCATTTCGGATTGCATGGACATGATGCCGCCTCCATCTTCCCGGCAGGATCGATTCCCGGACCAACGCGGTATCCGGGGCTACGGCGCCTGCCGTCATCCAAATCATATAGTATTGTTGTCCGATTTTCACGGTCGGCGATCCTGCCGCATTCGGCCCCATCGAAAGGCCAGTCGTTTCGACCGGCGATTCAAAGACAGAAATGGAAAGGAAGTGTATGGCATGTCCCGTCGGCTCCCGTTGACAGTCCTGCTCCTGCTCTCCCTTGTCCTGGCCGCGGCCACGGCCGGCTGCATTGCAACGCCCCGGGAAGGATCCCCGAGCCCCGGAGCGACTTCTTCTCCCCCGGCAACCCCTACGACAGGAGCCTCTCCCGGTGTGGTACTCCCCGTTCCGGATGCCGGCGCATACAGGCTCCTGGACCAGGACACGGCCTGGCGAATCCTGGAGGAAGGACTCGCCGACAAGGAGCCGTACCTGCTGCTGGACGTCAGGACGCCGGAAGAAAACGAGGCCAAACGGATCCCGGGCGACGTGCTGCTGCCATTGGCCGACCTTGACGCCGACTCGGCGGCTGGCCTGGTACCCGGGAAGGATACCGTGATCCTCGTGTATTGCCGCAGCGGCAACCGCAGCGGCCAGGCGGCCCGGCTCCTTGCCGACCTTGGGTATACCCGCGTGTACGATATTGGCGGCATCATCACATGGCCGTACGACACGGCATCGGGCCCCCGGCCGGCCGGCTGACGCCGCAGTCGAAATCCATCCGCGGGTCCCGAAAGGACATGATTTCCTGTATCATGGCATCAGGAAGGGATGGTTGGCCATGACAGGCAAGCGGCTTGCGGGACAGGGCGAAAAACCGCGATTCCGGATCTCGACCGATCGGATGGTCCTGATTCTTCCGGATGCATCCTGCGTTCCCGGCATTCTCCGATTCGTAACGGAGAACCGGGATTTCCACAAACCCTTCGATCCCCGCCGGGACGAACTCCATTTTACCGAAACAGGCCAGCGAACCCTGATGGAACAGGAATCCCGGCTGTATGCCGAGGGGCGAAGCCTGCCTCTCTATTTATACCGAAAAGAGGCCCTTCCCCCCCGCCATCCGCCCATCGGCCGCATTTGCTTTTCCCAGATTACAGGCGGCTCCTTCCGTTCCTGCATGCTGGGATACAAGCTCGCCAGGACGGCCGTCGGCCAGGGGTATGCCACCGAGGCCATCCGGGAGGCCATCCGATTCCTTTTTGCGGAGTATGGCCTCCATCGGATCGAGGCGAACATCCTGCCGGACAATGAACCCTCCATCCGTCTTGTGAACCGCCTGGGGTTCCGGGAGGAAGGGTTTTTCCGGCGGTACCTGGAAATCGACGGGACCTTCCGGGACCATCGGCATTTCGTCCTGCTGAACGACAACGGGGACGGCGATGTCCCCCGGGAGCCGGACCCCATTCGCATTCCGGGACAGTCCATCCTTCTCCGGTCCGCCGATCCCACCCAACTGGCATCCTTTCTTCGCTTCCTGGAACGGAATCGGGACTTCCTTGCCGAATGGCATCCCGGCTTTGCCGACATAGCAAACAGTCCCGGCTTTCCTTCCGGGTTCCTTTGGAACGCCCGGGAGGCCGCCAGGACCTGCCGGGGACTCGTCTTTCTCCTCTACCTCCCGGATCGCCCGGATACGGTTGTGGGATGGATCGCCCTCGAGGAGGTCCGGCCGGAGCCCTGGGCTTCAGGCGAGATCTCCTTTGCCATCGACCGTGACAGCCAGGGACGGGGCCTGATGGCCGAAGCCCTGGAATTGGCCATCGGGGCCTTCTTCCGAATTCTCCCCCTCCGACGCCTGACTGCCTGTTGCCTGTCCAGGAATGAAAGAAGCGCAAGGCTCCTCCGTCACCTGTCCTTCAGGGAGGAGGGCCTTGCGCTTCGGTCCGTTCGAACCGCCCGGGGCGACGAGGATGTCACCTGGTTCGCCCGGTTGAGGGAGATCCGGGACTGAGATACAGTCAGGTTCCGGCTGCAGGATCGGCGTTTTCCGGACTTGGTTCCGCGGCTGCCTTCCTGCGCTTCCGTGCCTTGGGAGCGGTGGCTTTGGCAATGACTGCCACGGCGGCTTCCCTTTTCTTCCGCCCCGTGCCTTTTCGTGCGGGCTTCCCGGCTGCCCGGGCCCGCTTCGGGGTTCCGGACGGTCCGGACGTGCCAAGGACCCGGGCCTCGCCCAGGGCGACTGGTTCAATGGATTCCATGGAATGCTCCACGGCGGGATAGACATCCACTTCCGGCTCGAGGGGGGCCGGAATGACATAGGATTCCTCCGCGACTTTCTTCGGACGGCCGCGCTTCTTGCCGGATGCGGGCTTCTCGGCTCCCGGAGCGGCAACCGCCTCGTCGGAAGCCGGATTCCTGCGGGGACGCCCCCGGCGCTTCGTCTCCGAAGGAACGGCGTTCACGGTTTCCGACGGCTGCTTCCTTGGGCGGCCGCGCTTCCTGGGCGGCGCGTCCGACGGGACGGCAGCAACCGATGGGACGGCGGCAGGGCCCGCGATGGTCACCACGGCTTCGGTCAGGGCCACGACGATCTCCGGGATCGTCCGCCCGGACTGGGCAGCCAGTGCCTCCAGCCGCTCCCGGACCGGGGAGGGAAATTCCATGACATACTTGGTCTTGCGTCTCATGTGATCCTTCCTTTCATGATTCCAGAATTTTTTCGGATTCAGTCGGAGTTCGATATGGCATCGAGGAAACCTCGAGAATCCTCCTGATCTGGCCGATTACGGCCGGGAGGCAGGGGGTGGAATGGTCCGGCAGCACGACATCGGCCGCCTGCTTCACGATATCGGGGGCCTGGCCCATGGCAAAGGCAAAATCCGCCTCCTGCAGCAGCCCCAGGTCATTCTCATGGTCGCCGGCGGCCGTGAACAGGACGATCGGCCGGATGGCGTCCAGCTTGGCTTTCAGGAACCGGGCGGCCTCCCCCTTGTCCGTGCCCGCCCGCATGACATCCAGGAGCGTATCCGACGACCGCGTGACGGCCAACCGGCCCGGCATGGCGTTTTCCAGCAGGGATCGGGCTGCCAGGAGATCGGATTCGGGACCGGACAGGAGGATTTTGTAAAGGATGGCAGGGAGGCGGTCGAACCCCCCGGGAATCGGCCGGGCCTTTTCCGGTGCGAAATGGCGGCGCATTTCGTCGTTGTCCACGATCCGGTGCATCCCGTCCGCCGAGAAGGCCTGGACGGCCAGCCCCGGTATCCGGTCGAGCACGGTCCGGACCGCGTCCACGGTTCCCTCCGGCAACGGGAGACCCCGCACCAGGGTTCCATCCTGTTGTTCCACAATCATGGAGCCATTGCAGTAAATTCCGGGCTGGTCGACGGGAAGCTCGGGAAGGCTCGCCAGGACGGAATGGGGCGACCGTCCCGTCGCAACCGAAAAACGGCCTCCCTGCAGCCTGAACCAGGTCAATGCCGCCAGGTTGTCGGGATGGAGCGTCGAATCCGGTCCCAGCAGCGTGCCGTCCAGGTCGCAGACAAGGTAAACGCCTTCCAGGGAGCCCTGCGCCCCCCCATTCATTCCAGGGTCCAATCGGTCCTCCGTCCGTGTGCGCGGCATCCGCGCCATGAAATTCTGTTATTAGTAATTTTTAATATATTATTTTATTATTTATTAATCAAGGGTCACGGGATCCTTCCGGACAATTCCGTATTTTCGTCCGATTTCAGTGATGGAGGTTACAGCCTCCCTTGGCAAACTGGCAGATGCTGTCGATAGTGTGACCATCGAATGGAGGATTGCGACATGGCAAGGCGGATTATCATTGTCGGAGGCGTGGCGGGCGGCGCCACCGCGGCAGCCAGGCTTCGGCGGCTGGACGAACATGCGGATATCCTGGTGTTGGAGCGGGGTCCCCATATCTCCTTTGCCAACTGCGGGCTGCCCTACCACATCAGCGGAACGATCAAGGACCGCCGCCGCCTTCTTCTCCAGACCCCCGAATCCTTCCGGTCCCGGTTCAACGTCGATGTCCGAGTCCGGACCGAGGCGCTGAAAATCGACCGGGCCAACCGGACCGTGACGGTCCGCCATCCCGACGGCAGCCTGACCGAGGAGTCCTATGACGCCCTGATCCTGTCCCCCGGGGCGGAACCCATCCTGCCGCCCATTCCCGGCGTTCGCGAAAAGGGTGTCCTGGTGCTTCGGAACATCCCCGACATGGACCGGATCCTGGAAGTGGTCAGCGAAGAGAAGACCCGGAGCGCCGTCGTCGTGGGAGGCGGGTACATCGGTGTCGAAATGGCCGAGAATCTTCGGGAAGCGGGTCTCTCGGTGACCATCGTGGAACTGGCCGACCACGTGATCCAGTCGATCGACGCGGACATGGCGGCGGATGTCCATGCACACCTTGTGGACCACGGCATCGGCTTGCACCTGAACACGGCGCTGACTGCCATTACGAGGGCCGGCGGGCGCCTGTCCCTGGCCCTGTCGGATGAAAGCCGCCTGGAAACCGATCTCGTGATCCTGTCGGTCGGGGTAAGGCCGGAAACGTCCCTCGCCCGGGAAGCCGGGCTCCGGACCGGCGTCCGGGGCTGCATTGTGACGGACGACACCATGCGCACCGACGATCCCGCCATTTATGCGGTCGGGGACGCCGTGGAGGTGACGGATTTCATCACGGGCCAACCGACCTTCATTCCCCTGGCCTCTCCCGCCAACCGGCAGGGCCGCATCGCCGCGGACAACCTGTGCGGCATTCCATCCCGGTATCGGGGAACCCAGGGCACCGCCATCCTCAAGGTGTTCGACATGGCCGTGGCGTCCACGGGAGCCAGCGAGAAGACCCTTAAGGAAAAGGGCATCCCGTATGGCAGAACCGTGACTTTCAGCGCCGACCACGCTTCCTATTACCCTGGGGCGACCTACATGACCCTGAAGACGCTGTTCCACCAGGGGACAGGCAAGCTGCTGGGCGCCCAGATCACGGGGTACAACGGCGTGGACCGGCGGATCGACATCCTGGCCGTCGCCATCCGGGCCGGCATGACAGTGGAAGACCTGCAGCACCTGGAACTTGCCTACGCGCCGCCGTTCGGGTCGGCCAAGGACCCGGTCAACATGGCGGGCTTCGTGGCCGGCAACCTCCTGTCCGGGCTCGACAGGGAGTTCGCCTGGAACGAGGTGGCAGGGCTCGACCTGTCGCGCATAACCTTGCTGGATATCCGAACCTCGGAGGAGTTTGAAAACGGGAGCATCCCGGGGGCGGTCAACATTCCCCTGGATGATCTCCGCCAGCGGATCGGGGAGCTGGATCCCGGGAAACCCGTGTATCTCTTCTGCCAGATCGGTCTGCGGGGCCATGTCGCAGCCAGGATCCTGTCCCAGCGCGGGTTCGATCCGGTGTACAACCTTTCGGGCGGCTATCGGTTCTACCGGTCCAATACCCGGTCCTTCCCCGCCCTGGCAGCTGCCCCCCATGCCAGGAACGAGGTCAGCCCGATCCTCCAGGACGCCCTGGATGCCGACCTGTCGGAAGCCAGCATCCCCCAGCAGGAACGGGGCGAATCCCTTCCCGCGGTCCATGCCGTGGACGCCTGCGGCCTCCAGTGCCCGGGTCCGATCCTGCGGCTGGCCGAGGCTGTTCGGCAGGCCGGCATCGGGGACCTGGTCGACATCCTGTCGACGGACCCGGCATTCTCCTGTGATGTGGACGCATGGGCCCGCAGGACGGGGCACCGGGTCGTGGAGAAAGCGGTCGAGCAGGGACGTTCAAGGGTCCGGATCCTCAAGGAAGCGCCTGCAGGAGTCGAAACGGAGTCCCGGACTCCGGCCGGCGCCACGACCGGTCGGGGCAAGAACCTGGTGGTCTTCTCCCAGGACCTGGACAAGGCCATCGCCGCCTTCATTATCGCCAACGGGGCCGCCGCCATGGGTCGACCGGTCACCATGTTCTTTACATTCTGGGGGCTCAACATCCTCCGGCGGCGGGAACGGGTCCGGGTCCGCAAGTCCCTGGTCGAGAGCATGTTCGGGTGGATGATGCCCCGCGGGTCCACACGGCTCGGCCTTTCCAGCATGAACATGATGGGGATCGGTCCCCGCATGATCCGGGGCATCATGAAACGCAAGCACATCGACTCTCTCGAGGACCTGGTCCGAACGGCCCTCGGCAACGGTGTCCGGCTGGTGGCCTGCACCATGTCCATGGATGTCATGGGAATCCGTCCGGAAGAGCTGATTGACGGGGTCGAGCAGGGCGGTGTGGCCTCCATGCTGGATTTCGCCGAGGACAGCGACATGTCCATGTTCATCTGACCTGGGTCTTCGGCCTCCTGTCCCGGCGCACCCGGCCCGGTCAGGAGGCCGCCCGGATTCGGCCTAGGCCGGACCGGGCTTCCCTCCCGGCGCCGCACCGATCCGAACGGTGTGGCGCTTGATTTTTTTCGTGGTGGTCTTGTCGAACTCCTCCCGGCGGATGTGGAAGTTCCGAATATATTTGTAAGGGACCAGGAGCTGGTTGACGCCCTTGACCACGTCGGCCATCCGGGAGCGGACGATGGCCTCCGACGGTTCCTGCCCGCCGTTCTCCTGGGCCAGGCGTTCGAAATCGGGCACGATTTCGGCCGCCACCACCATCTCGCCGCTTTCGTCCTGGATTCCATAGACCAGGCTTTCCCGGACAAGCTCGTTCCGGCCAAGAAGGGATTCGACTTCCTCGGGGAAGATTTTTTTCCCGTTCTTGGTTACGATGACATTCTTCTTGCGGCCGGTGATGATCAGGAAGCCGTCCCGGTCGAGGTATCCCAGGTCGCCGGTATGGAACCAGCCGTCCCGAAGGGCCTCGGCCGTGGCCTCTTCGTTTTCGTAGTACCCCAACATGACATTGGGTCCCCGTCCTACGATCTCCCCGACTCCGTCCTCGTCCGGTTCATCGATCCGAAGGTCCACGCCGGGCAGCGGCAGGCCGGCCGATTCGTTCCGGAAGACCCGATCCCGGTTGAGGGCGAGGATGGGGGCGCATTCCGTCAGGCCATACCCCTGGACACAATGGAATCCGAAATCCTGCATGCCTTTCATGACGGCGGGATCAATGGGGGCGCCGCCGGCGATGAACAGCCGGAGATGGCCGCCGAAAGTGTCATGGATCGGGGCGAAGAGCTTCCTTCGGACATCGATGCCGATACGGCGGAGGGTGCGGCTGAGGGCCAGGCCCGTTTTCAGCTTTTTCGCCTTTTCCGGGTCCTGGGCCGCAGCGGACAGGATGCGCCGGTAAAAGGCCTCCAGCATCAGCGGAACCACCAGCACCAGGGTGGCCTGGCTCTCCTGCAGGTTCCGGGGTATCTGCCGCAGCCCCTCCGCATAGGCCACGGTGCAGCCCCGGTAAACAGGACAGAGGAAGCCGCAGGTGCACTCGTACGTATGGTGGAGCGGCAGGACCGACAGGAACGTGTCCTTCTCGTCGATATACAGCATGCTGCACATGGCGGTCAGGTTGCTGCACAGGTTTCGCTGGGACAGCATGACGGCCTTGGAATCCGCGGTGGTGCCGGACGTAAACAGGAGGACCTGCAGCACGGACGGGTCGATGGGGAGGGACAAGTACGCATTCCGGTCGGACGCAGACGCCATCTCCCCTTCCTTCATCAGGGAGGAGAAGGCGCGGGTCCCCCTGGCATCCTCCTGGAGGTCCGCGTCCACGAACAGCCGGACGGTCGGGATCCCGGACCGGATGGCCGCCACGTCTTCCCGGCGAAGGGCCGTATGGACCAGGACATCGGCCCTGGACCGTCGGATCAGGCTTGCGATCTCATGGGGCGGCAGTTCCTTGTCCAGGGGGACCGCAACACCCAGGCCGCAGACCGTGGCCATGTACGCCACCGCCCATTCGTAGCGGTTCTCCCCGATGATCGCCACCCGGGCCCCCTGGAATCCCGCCCGAAGGAGGGCGGTTCCGAAGGACGCCACATCCTCTCCAAACTGGCGATAGGTCACGGGACGGTACGGCCCGCCCCGGGCGTCCTTGACGAGGAAGGCCGGCTTGTCGGCGTACAGCCGCACGCTTTGCGCCAGCATGTCCCTCAAGTCCCCGATAGGGCGGACGGAATGCAAGGGTGGGTGGTTCATGGCGATCCCTCCTGGTTCCGTCGGGAATCGGAATGGTCCGGTTCCCGATCGACGGTGTATGATGGAACAAGTCCATTATCCCGAAACCGACGCCGCTTGTATACCCGTCGGAAGGATGCGACGATTCGTCGCGGAGGTGCCCCATGTCCCGTTCCATTTCCGCAGTCCGGATCGGGGGGCCGGGTGTCCGGCGCCTCGAGGCCGGCCACCCCTGGGTCTACCGGACGGAGATCCGGTCGTCTTCCGGCCCACTGGAAGACGGCGACCCGACGGATGTCCTGGACCTCCAGGGGCGACGGCTGGGCCGCGGCTACTTCAATTCCCGGTCGATGATCACGGTCCGCCTGCTGGAACACGGCCCGAACCCGGAATCGACCTTGCTGGAGGATTCGGGGGAGCGGCTGGTCCGCGAACGGCTCCGGCAGGCCCTGGACTTCCGTCGGCGCATCGCCCGGCCGGACACCACCGGGGAACGGCTGGTCTTCGCCGAGGCGGACCGCTTGCCCGGCGTCATCGCGGACCGCTTCGGGGATACCGTCGTCCTGTCGATCCTGTCCCTGGGCATGGTCCGATGGATCCCGGTCCTGTCGGGCGGAATCCGGGAGGCCTGTTCCCCCGCTGGCATCCTGGTCCGGCAGGACGATCCCATCCTGGCCAGGGAGGGCCTGCTGCCGGAGCCTCCCCATCGGATCGGCACCGTCCCGGAAACGGCCCTGTACCTGGAAAACGGGCTTGCGTTCGCGGTTCCGCTGCACACCGGGCAGAAGACCGGTTCCTACCTGGATCAAAAGGAAAACCACGCCTTTCTCGAAACCTGGGTCGCGGGTCGATCGGTCCTGGATGCCTGCGCCTACCATGGCGGGTTCGCCCTCCACGCGGCCCGGGCGGGGGCCGCCTCCGTGACAGCCCTGGATATTTCCGGCGAGGCCTTGCGCCATGTCCGGGACAATGCGGCGCATAACCGGCTTGTCGGCATCAACCTGGCAGAGGCCAACGTCTTCGATTACTTGCGTGAGGCGAGGAAGCAGGGGCGCCGGTTCGACGCCATCGTCCTGGATCCCCCGGCTTTCGCCAAGAGCCGGCGGACGCTGCCCGACGCCCGGCGGGGATACAAGGAGATCAACCTGGGTGCCCTGCGGCTGCTGCCGCCGGGAGGACTCCTTGCGACCCATTCCTGCTCCTATCACATGCAGGAAGCCATGTTCCTCGACACCGTCCTGGAGGCTGCCATGGATGCCCGTCGGACGGTCCGGATCCTGGCCGTCCGCCGCCAGGCCATGGACCATCCCGTCCTGGGAGGGTACCCGGAGTCCCATTACCTGAAAAGCGTGTGGCTGGAAATCCTGGATTGAACACTACACCCGAATCCGGGCCCAGCGGCCCGACCGGAAGCGCAGGAACACCAGGATCCCGCGAAGGCAGAGATCCACCGACATGGCCATCCAGGCGCCGGGCAGGCCCAGGCCAAGGGCCCTGGCCAGGAGGCCGGCCAGGACCATCCGCAGGCCCCACATGCCGGCGATGGAGATATAGAGGGGCCATTTCGTGTCCCCTGCGCCCCGAAGGGCGCCGGACAGAACGATGGACGTCCCGAAGAAAAGCTGGGGAATCGCCACGATCCGCAAGACCCGGGCGCCTTCGGCCACCACGGCGGCATCGGGCGTGAATAAGCGCAGGAGGACGTCCGGGATCAGCAGCAGGAGCGCCACC
>JAKPNJ010000218.1 GCA_029548445.1 Bacillota bacterium
TCCCCGTGGGCTTGATGATGACGATCCCCGTCGTCTTGAAGGTGAACAGGCCTGACTTGGCCACTTCGTCATGACTGTTTGTCGCCTCGATCTGGACCTGGTAATAGGTGCCGGGGCTCAGGGTCGTATACCGATAATCGATCGTCTTGCCAATCGACAGGTTCGTAAAGAGAATCGTCGTCCTGACCAGCGAATTGTCGGAGACCTTGTACAGCTTGAGTGTGACCTCATGAAGAAAGTTCTTGTTCGTACTGATATTCAGGTGGGTCAAGGCCGATGTGTTCGTGATCTCGTCCACGGATTTGACAGTCAATGTGGGCAATATTCCGGTTGTCAGGATTTTCGTTGCGGAATACGCCGTCCCCCCTGTGTACTTCATGTACCCCTGGATCTCGTACTCCGTTTTGGGCGGGAGTCCGGATATTGTCATGGTGAACGGGTTGTCGTAGGTGGCCGACTTCTTAATAACCCATATCGTCCCGCCCTTTTTCCGGTACCGAATGCCCCGCTCCCCATATCCGCTCCCGCCTGTGGCGCTGAATGTAGTGGTCAGGGTATACCAGGAATTTGTCCCGGAGACGAAGCCGACCGTGACCGCCGCGTCGACGTGAAGCGGCGTCGGCCCGATCCCGAGGGCCAGGAACAGCAGGGAGACGGCCAAGGCCAGGGAGAGGGTGCGGCGAAGTGCGGAATGCATCGGGGGACCTTCCTTTCCTGTGTCAGGCCGTTGGGCCTGTCGGATTGGCCTGGTTTCAGGGGGAAGGACCGGGAGGTGGTCCGCCGGGGGACTCCTTCTTCCTTTTGCGACCCATCCCGCCCACGAGGATCCCGACGAGCAGCAGCAGGAGACCCGCCAGGATCCCGACCAGGACCAGGCCGCCGCTGCCCAGGTCGTCCAGGAAACCTCCCTGGCCGGCAGGCTGGGTAACGACGTCCGTGATCTCCCCGCTGCCGCCCTCCGTGGGCGTATCGGCCGGGTCGGTGGGATCCGTTGTGGTTGGTTCGGCGGACGTCGGCTCACTCGAGGTCGGTTCGGCGGAGGTCGGCTGGGGCGATGTGGGATCCGGCGCCTGGGTGGCCGTTGGCTCGGGCGGACTGGTTGCCGTTGGCTGGTCTGTCGCCGTCGGGTCTCCGGGGGAAGTGGGGACTGGGGTGGCGGCAGAGGTGGGTTTTGGCGTGGCGGTCGGTGCCTTGGTGGCGGTTGGAGCTGGAGTGGCGGTTGGCTTGGGCGTCATCGTCGGTCCGGCGGTGGGCGCCTGGGTGGCCGTCGGCTTGGAAGTCGGCCTTGGGGTTGGCGTTGGGGTTACTTTTGAGGTGGGCGTCGGCCTTGGGGTCAGTGTCGGGGTCGGCTTGATGATCCCCGTGGGCGGCTTGATGATGGCCAGCTTTGTCCTGAACGTGAAATACCCCGAATAGGCTGTTTCATTGTCCATGGTCACGGCTTCCAGGCGAACCTGGTAATACGTACCGGATCGGAGGGATGAGACGGTATAGTTCACATTGATGTTGGAACTCAGGTCCGTCGCAAGGAGTTTGGAGTGGACGAGAAAGTTGTCCGAGACCCTGAAAATTTTCAGGATGACGGATCTGAGCTTGTGCCCGTTCGGGCTGACGAAGACATGGGCCGTGGCGGTCGTCTGGGTAATATTGTCCACACTGTTTGTCTGCAGCACCGGTGCCTGGGTGGTGCGGTACGTCTTGACGAATCCCGCAAAGTAGGTCACCTTGCCGATGATGACATAGGCGTTGATTTCATAATCCGTACCGGGCTCCAGGCCCTGGAGCTTGATCGTGTATGGATTGACATTGGATGCGACTTTCTGGATCCAGGCAGTCGTGCCCTTCTTCCGATAGTAGAGCCCCCGCTCCCCATAGCCGGTACCGCCGCTCAGGTAAACCTGGATCGTCAGCGTATACATGGTCGCTCCGTAATTGGAAACACCCAGGCTGACGGTAGCGGCCGAGACCGTTTCGGGAGCCGATCCGAGTCCGGACAGGGGCAGGAGCAGGCAGGCGGCGATCGCCCATGCGATCCCTCGCTGCAGGATCCCTCGTTTCATCGTCATCACCTTCCTGGGGAACGACGGCACCCCCATGGTCCGAATGGCGCCATGGAGGTTTCTGCTGGAAAAACGAGTGATGGTTTTCGAACCTTCTGTTTCCGGTCTTCCCGATATAGGCGGCATTCCGCGCGCCTGGCCAGGATCGGTGTCGAGGTCCACTTGGATGTCAACCGGGTTGTCAAGACATAGTATCAATTGCAGTATAGCAGAAAGGCGGGGCGGGGTGAACCTCGGTGCCTGCTACAGCATTCGCAATCGGGTGTCTTTTTTTTACGGCAGGAGGGATGCCCGGGCCTGCTTCCTTCTTCACCCAGCATGTGCTACACTTGTGAACGAATATAAATCGTTCACTTCCGTTCGCTTCCCGGAACTCGGAGGGAGGAAAATCGCATGGCCTCGCCAATGGACATCCTGACGATGGGGGAATCCCGGTTTGTCGAGTTCAAGCGGGAGTTCACCCGCAGCATGATGCGGACTGTCAGCGCATTCGCGAACTTCCACGATGGACGAATCCTGGTCGGTGTGGACGATTCCGGAAGCCCCGTCGGCCTCCAAAATCCCGGCGAGGTACGCCTTCAGATCGAGAACGCGATCCATGACCACCTGGAACCCTATCCGAGCTATTGGATCGAGACGGTTCTGCAGGATGAACGGACGATCCTGGTTCTACATGTCCTGAAAGGTGAATCGACGCCGTATTACTGCCAGGGAAGGGCCTATGTCCGTTCGGACACGGCCACAGTACCGGCGGATGCTGCCATGCTCAACCGGTTGATCCTGGAAGGCCAGAACAGGACGTTCGACGAACTGCCGTCCGATAACCAGAATCTGTCGTTCCGGTACCTGGAACAAAACCTGCGCAAGGCGGGTCTTTCCTCAACAGTATTCGACGACCTGCTGAAGACCCTGGAATTGATCCGTGGGGAACGGTACACGCGTGCGGCCGCCCTTCTCTCGGACGGGAATCCGATCCGGACCGCCGGCATGGTCCTGGTTGCCTTTCGGGAGAACACGGTCGAGATCGAGGATCGCATGGTCCTGGAGCACCATTCCATCCTGGAGCAGTTCGACACCGCCATCCTGTTCCATTCCAAGCACCTGGCCACGTCTGAACAAATCGAAGGCGCCAGGCGGACTACCTGGGAAGAGGTCCCCCTGGTTGCGTATCGGGAAGCGATCGCCAATGCCCTGGTGCATCGGGACTACACAGTTGACGGCCAGATCCGGGTGGAGATCCATTCCGACCATGTCGCCATCGTCTCTCCCGGAAGCCTGCCCCTCGGCATCTCGGAGATCGAGTATCGCATGGGGCGGTTGTCCATCCCGCGAAACCGGATCATCGACTATGTCTTTCTCCGACTGGGTCTCATCGAGCGCATGGCCACCGGTGTCCGGCGCATCCTGGCCCTGTACCGGGGACGCCCCAATTCGCCGGAGTTCCAGGTGACCGAACATGCGATTACGGTCCTGCTGCCAAGGAGCCGCTCGGCTGCGAGACCCCCGGACGAGACCCCGTTGAGCCGTTCCCTGACCCCCCAGGAGGAGCAGGTGCTTTCCCTGTTCGCATCCCGCCAGGAGATTCGGCGTCGGGATGTCGAGACGCTGCTGGGTCTCGGCAAGACACGGTCGGCCCGGCTCCTGTCTTCCCTCGCCGCCAGGCGCTTGTTGCTTCAGAAGGGGGATGGCCGGGCGACCCGGTACGTTCGCCCGGGCAGGTGAACGAAAGTGAACGATTCTGTATCGTTCACTCGTCGGGATGGCCTTCTAGGGCAGGAGGGAGCGGACGCCGTCCCGGGCCACGACGGTCAGGAGCCGGGGCTCCCGGGGATCCCCCGTGAAGGCCAGGCGCAGGACTTCCCCGGTGGTGCGCAGGTCGCCGGCCTGGACGGGGGCCTGGTTCGGCCCCTGGTTAGCCCCTGGAATCCGGACGATCAGGATTCGGCTGCCGGACGAGAAGGCCATGTAGGTTCCATCGTCGCCGAGGGCGGTCTGGTCGGGCTCGAAGGGCAGGACCAGGCTGCTGCCTTTCCGCCCCTGGCTGTCCACCCGCCACAACCGCAGGTCGCCATCCGCGGTCTCGCTGCCCACCACCAGGACGCCGCCCGGTGCGGTGTGGGCGGAGAGGATGCGGGCCAGGGACAGGGACCAGGCGGGCTCCGGGTTGTCGGACAGGGCGATGAGCTGCTGGCTGCCCACGAAGACGGGATGCCCCTCGGGGTCATGAACCACCACCGGCAGGATCCAATTGTCCGGCAGGCGGTGCTGGGCGACCTCGGCGGCCTCCAGGGAGAACCGCTTGTGGTAGGTCAGGGGCGTCGTGCCGTCGCTGTTCAGGACCGAGACATCCACGAAGCCGCCGGCGGGATCGAAGGCGGCTGACAGGATGTGGCCGGACTCGGCGGACTTCCATTCGAACCGGAACGTCCCGTCCGGGGCCAGCAGCCGCAGGACGCCGCGATACCCGGGCTCGTCATGGATCAGGGCGATCCCGCCGTCCGCTCCCAGGGCCGCGCCGGTGATGGCGCCCGTGGTCCGGCCCGAGGCCAGCCGGCCCGAGGCGTCCACAAGAACCCAGTCGAAGCCGGTCCGGTCCACCACCAGCATCCGGCCGTTGCGGGCTACGACGAAGGGGCTCTGCATATCGATGTCGAGGGACCAGCCCTCGGTGCCGGTCATGTCCATCCGGACCAGCCGGCTCCGGGTAACCTTGACCACCCCGTTCCCCAGGGGATGGAGGGTCATGGCCTCGTTGGAATCGCAGTCGAAGCCCGTCAGGGGGGTCACTGGCGTCGTCACCTCGGGGTCCGTCGGGGTCCAGGCGTCCTCCGGCAACAGGAAGGCGATGGCCACCACCGCGGCCATCAGGAGGACCGCTACCACCGCCAGGGCGACCAGCCCGGCCCGATGGGGCGAGGCGCCGGCGCGTCCCGGCGGAATGCCGCCGCGACGCGGCGGGGTGCCGGGACGCCGCGGTGGGGAGGACGGAATCCTTCGGATGGGATCGGCCATGGCCTCAGCCCGGAGTGGGGGTCGGTTCGTCGTATACGCCGTCCACGGCGTTCTCGATGGCGGTCATCATGGCGTCGTGCGCCGGCAGGATGCCCAGGTCGTCGGCCCTGGCGGACGAATAGAAGTCGTCGGCCGTGGCCACGAGGCCCGTGTAGGTCCCGTTGCGGAATACGTAGTAGTTGTACTCGTCCTTTTCGCTGAAGGTCAGGACGTCCTTGTCCCCGGATTTCATGGTGTATTCCATCCGGATGTCGCCCCGGTCCTCGGGGGTGGCGTCGGCCTCGATGTCCGAGACCATGACGCTGATGATGGACTGGTAGAAGCGGCGGAAGAGCAGGTCGTCGCTGCTGTTCCGGACCTTGGCGTCCTTCCCGTCGACCTTGAAGACGGCGTTCTCGTCGTCGCCCCCCTGGGCGTCGTCGATCTCGCACTGGAAGGAGAAGTCGCCGGCCTGGAAGTCGATCTTCGCCACTTCCCAGATGGAGGCCAGGTAGACGAAGCGGTTCACGAGCTCCACCAGGGGCTTGTCGATGGCGGTCAGGGCGGCGGTTCCCATTTTAAAGACTGCCGGGATCCGGGAGGACAGGGCATACACGGTGCCCGATCCCGCTCCCTTGCCCAGCTGCAGGGTCACCTCGGCGCCTTCCTTGTCTTTCAGCCGGAAGGTGTAGGCCGGGGCGTCCAGTCCGTACTCGGCCAGGTCGTCGGGATCCAGCTCGACATACTCGGTGGCGCCCAGCTCCGCCAGCTGGGAAACCAGGGTGGGAACCCCCTCGGTATTGGCTTCCACCTGGACCGGGGACAGGACCATCCAGGTCCCGTACTGGTCTTCCTCGTCGTCGAATTCCAGGACCGAGCGGTACTCCAGGTTGTCCCGGGCCCGCAGGAGGTCGAAGCCGACGATCTCCTCCATGGTCATGTCGAATACGGTCTTCTGGAGGAAGGCGAGATAGGTCTTGTTGGCGTTCAGGCCGTTGCCTGGGTTCGTGATGCACACCCGGGAGGTCCCTTCCAGCATGCAATACCAGTCGGTGTCGGCCGGGGGATTGTCCCCGAAGAGGACGGTGTAGGTCTTCCCCGTCTTGTCCGTGACCTGGACCTTGCTCTTCGGCGCGTCCAGTCCGTATTGGGCCAGGTCCGCCTGGGCCACCTCGGTCCCGATTTCCTTGGTACAGCGGATATTGATGGCAAGGCTGACGGCGGTCTTAATGCTGGAGCTGTCCCAGGGCAGGTCCCGGTCGGTGAGGATCTTCCACTCGGTGGTATCGGCGGCGCCGTCCTGCCCGGGGATGATCGTGGGCTGCAGGTCGATGACGGCATTCTCGTTGGCGAGCCGAATTGCGGTCACGTCGGCTTCCGCCAGGGACAGGACCGGGGCCAGGGTCGGCACCGGCGTGGGGGTATCCCCGTTGCCGTCGTCCGGCTTTCCGAGGACGCTGGCCAGCACCACGGCCAGGACCAGCACCGCCAGGGCGGCGCCCATGATCACAAGGCTTTTCCACTGTTTCATGGCTCGAAATCCCCTCCCTGCCAGCGGGTTACTTGTTCTTGCGCCGGCGATAGACCACCATGGCGGTGACCAGCAGGCCCGCGGGAACGAGGAGGAACACGAAGACCGCGGCCGCCCAATAGCTGGTGGCGTCGCCCTGGGTCACGTAGTAGCTGGGGAAGGGCTTGTACGGGATAAAGAGGCTGTCTTCCCCGATCTCCGCCAGCCAGTTCAGGGATGTATACACGAAGTATTGGTTGTACTGGGAGATGTCGCCCAGCCCCAGCAGCATCATGTCGCTGACCAGGTCCACGGACCCCAGGGCCAGGACCCGGGCGGGCTCCGTCACCGTCGACCCGTCCACGAAGCCGCTGTTCTCCACGGCCATTCCGATGACCTGGGTGCCGGGCTCGGAGGACTTCTCCGGATCGCCGTCGGTCTCGGCCACGCCTTCCTCGGTCGTGGTCAGGATGGTGCTGGCCTGGATCCATTCCTTGGTGTTTTTCAGGTCGATAATGGACCGGGTGTTCCGGACGATGGCCCGGTAGGCCTGGGTGCTGACGGCGCTCACGGGTACCGTGGCGGCGTAGTAGTAGGCGTCGCCGCCCAGCTGGGAGTTGACGTTGCCTTCCCGGACCCGGCTGCCGCCGATTTCGATGTTGTAGTCCAGGAGGACGCGGTTCAGCTCGGGGAACCGGGTGTTGGAGTAGCCGGCCACGACGAGCAGGCGTCCGCCGCCCTTCAGGTAGTCGGACAGGCGCTTGGCCGCGGCCGGGCTGACGTCGAGCTGCGGCGAGAGCATGACCACCAGGGTGGCGTCATCGGGGACTTCCGCGGCGGTCACCAGGTCCAGGGACTTGACGTCCAGGTTGTTGTACTTCATCAGGTCGGCCAGGACCGTAAAGTTCTCCTCGTAGCTTTCCTCCTGCTGCCCGGTCGAGAAGTACACGACCGGCGTCCGGGTGGCGGTCACATACTTGACGGCGCCCGTAAAGGCCTGCTCGGCGGAAATGCCCACCGGATAGGGCTGGGAGAAGGGGTTGCTGGTGTCGGACTCGTACTTGTAGAGCTCGTTCTGGGTCACGACCTTGGTCTTGTCCAGCGCATCGTTCCGGACGACGAACTGGCCGCCCTGGAGCTTCAGCAGGTTTTCGGGATCCAGCTCGGCGATGATCCCCGGGGTCCGGTCGGGGTCGATGTATTCGAGGGTGACCTTGCCGGCGCTGAACGCAGCGTACTCGTCCAGCAGCAGCAGGATGTCGCCCAGGCTCTGCTTGGCCACCTCCCGGTCCAGGAGGCCCACGATGCGGATCTCGGCGTCCATGTCCTTCAGGATTTCCTTCGAGACATCGCCCAGGCTGTAGATCGAGCCGGAAGACCAGTCCCATTTGGTCGACTCGGCCAGGAAGGCGTCGAAGCCGATGTTCACGATCAGGAGGATGGCCACCAGGATCAGGACGGAGAAGACCGAGATGGTCTTCAGGGTCCGGTTGCGGCGATCCACGATCCGGCGGGGCGCCTTTTCCTTCGCGGGCTTCGGGGCCTTGTCGGCCTTCGGGGCTTTCGCGGCCTTCACGGCTTTTTCGGCCTTCTCGGCTTTTTCGGCCTGCACGGCCTCCGGGGTTTCCATTTCCATATCCTTGCCTATTTCCTTCTTCATCTCGTCTTCCTCCCGCTCACTTCTGGCTCCAGCGGCGCTTTTCGATGATGCGGCCGGTGAGGAACAGGAACAGGGCCGCGAGGCTCAGGAAGAAGAGCAGCGGCGACAGTTCGAAAATGCCGGATTCCAGGTTTGCCAGTCGGGTGGTGGGGTTGGGCCAGCGGAGGCCGTCGGTGATGGCCTGGCCGATCTTGTCCAGCTGGAGGTCCGTGAGGCCGAAGAGATTGACGTTGCCCAGGAAGGTGGACATCATGGAGCCGGCGATGGAGGCGATGCCGTCGGCCAGCATGAGCCCGAAAATGATGGAAAAGGTAATGACGGCGGCGATGACCTGGTTTTCCGTCACGGAGGAGGCGAACACGCCGATGGCCAGGTAGGCGGCCCCCAGGAAGATGAACCCGATGTACGATCCCAGGATCTTGATGTCCACGTTGCCGTCGAAGAGGACCGTGATCACGAGGAAGATCAGGGAGGAGGCGGTCATGGTCAGGAACATGTACAGGGTTCCCAGGTACTTCCCGATGACGACCTCCGCCACCGACGCCGGGGAGGTCAGCAGCAGCGTCTCGGTGCCGTTGCGCCGCTCCTCGGAGAAGGTCCGCATGGTCATCAGGGGGATGATGATCAGGAAGAGGATCGAGGAGATGGCCATGAGCTGGCCGCCCACGTCAGCGTACCGGTAGGACAGCAGGTTCGAGGAGAACAGGAACCCGTTGACCAGCACGAAGATGGCGAGAATGACATAGCCGATGGGGGATTTGTAGTAGGACAGGAAGTCCCTGCGGGCGATGGCCTGGATGCGGTGCATGGCTCAGCTCCTCCTTCCGGCGGTCTGGGGACCGGTCACCTGGAGGAAGATGTCCTCCAGCGTCGGGTCCAGGGATCTCATCTCGAGGATCGGCCAGCGGTTGTCGGCCAGGACAAAGAACACGGATTTCCGGACGTCGACCTCCGGGTCGCTTTCCAGGACCAGCTGCTGGATGCCGCCCTCCTTCTCGAGGACGACTTCGGCGTTCTTGACCCCGGGGATGGTCCGCAGCTTCGTGGTCAGTTCCTTGGCCGGGCCCTGGACCAGGACCTGCAGCCGGGACGCCTTGGAGAAGGACCGGGAGAGGTTCTCCGGCGTGTCGATGGCGGCGATGATGCCTTTGTTGATGATGACCACCCGCTCGCAGATCGCCTGGACCTCCGGGAGGATGTGGGAGCTCAGGATGATGGTATGGCGCTTCCCCAGGTCCCGGATCAGGTTCCGGATCTCGATGATCTGCTTGGGGTCGAGGCCGATGGTGGGCTCGTCCAGCACCAGCACATCGGGATTGCCCAGCAGGGCCTGGGCGAACCCGACCCGCTGCCGGTACCCCTTGGAGAGGTTCTTGCACAGGCGGTTCGCCATGTCGGTAATGCGGACCAGCCGCATGACCTCCCCGATCTGCTTCGCCCGCTCGGCCCGGGGGACGCCCTTCAGCTCGGCCACGAACTTCAGGTACTCCAACGCGGTCATGTCCAGGTACAGCGGCGGGTTCTCCGGCAGGTACCCGATGGTCTTCTTGGCCTCCTGGGGCTCTTCCAGGATGTCATGGCCGTTGATGGTGACCTTGCCCGACGTGGCCGACAGGTACCCGGTCAGGATGTTCATCGTCGTCGTCTTCCCGGCGCCGTTGGGCCCCAGGAATCCAAGGATCTCGCCCTTGTTGACGGTGAAACTGATGTCGTTGACCGCGCAGTTGTCGCCGTAATACTTCGTGAGGTTGCGGATCTCGATCATGCGGCTCCCTCCTCGTCACCCCGTCTTCCGGGGCTTCACGCCAGTCGATTCTATCATAGAACCCCTGCGCTGTGCCCGGCGCCTCCCCGCCGCTTTGTGGCAGTTTTGGGGCATTTCGGCAAGGCGGTCGATGGGGGTTCGCCGGGGGGAGCGCAGGAGGTGGACGCCGGAGTGTGCATGGGGCAGCGCATACAGGGGGTTTTGAACTCTATGTGACTTCGACGCACGCAACGTACGTTTTTGAGTTGTGTATTGTCACGCGACCAAAGCGTACGCTACAGAAGGTCACACAGAGGTGTCAGGGCGGGTGTTTCAGCAACACGCCCATGCCAGGAGAACGAGCGAATGGCGAATGGGGGATGCAGCAGGGGAAAGCGCAGGTGACAGAGATATGTACGCAATGTACGTCGATTTTGCATATGTTGAAAAGAGGGGCTCACTGTCCCTATCCGGAAATGTACGCAACGGACGTCGAAATCACATGCACTAAAAAAGGGGCATGTCCCCCTTCCCTGCACCACCCGACCCCCCTACCCGCGCCTCCTGCGACCCCCGCGCCTCCTGCGCTTCCCGCGCCTCCTGCGACCCCGCGCCTCAGGCCTCCGGATGCCGCAGGCGGAACACGAACCGGGCGCCGCCGGCCGGCAGGTTCTCGGCTGCCAGTGTCCCCTTGTGATGCTCCAGGACGGCCCGGGCGATGGCCAGGCCGATGCCGTGCTTGCCCCCCGGCCCCTTGTAGAAACGATCGAAGATCCGGTCCATATCCGCCGGCGCGATCCCCGGCCCGTCGTCCTCCACGGTGACGCGAAGGCCGTCGGAATCGGAATCCAGCTGGATCCGGACGCAGGAAGACGCATACCGG
>JAKPNJ010000220.1 GCA_029548445.1 Bacillota bacterium
GGCGGACGGTGGTTGCGTCGGCCCCGGCATCGCCATGGAGGATGTCATAGGCCTGGCCGTGAACGGGGTAGGCGGGGTTTTCCCGGTCGAAAGCCGGGTCGGCCAGGGCTTTCACCAGCGGCGAGGAATCGAAGAACAGGGGATCCTGCCACTGGACCGGCGACCAGTTGTTGGTGGGGATGCCCACATGCTTGTTGCCGGTAACGCCCCAGTTGTAGGCCCATCCTTCCTTGTCGGAGAGATCCTGGGACATGAAGTGGTTCGCCATCACCAGCAGGGCTTCCGGGTTTGCGAACTTCTTGCTCATGCCATAGTAGGCATTGGCCGGGAACGACACATAGGGGGCGAACTTCTCGACGGTGGTGCTCTTCGGGATCGGGGCGGTCAGCCACTCGACGCCGTCCTTGTAGGTTGCGGCGAACCCGGGATCCACCGGCTTCCAGAAGACGCCCAGCCAGAGGCCGTACTTCCCGGCGCCCACGTCCTCGTCCACCTGCATAAAGTTCTTGGACGCAAATTCGGGATCGATGACCCCCTCCGCATAGAAGTCCCGGAAGATCTTGATGATGTCTTTCATGCCGGCTTCCATGGAGCCGAGGATGACCTCGCCGCCCTTGCGGACGACCCGGCTGGGATAGTAGCCGTAGGAATTGGCCACGATCTCCAAGGTATTGATCAGGGAAGTATTGATGTCCTTGTCCAGGGGGAGCCCGAAGGTATCCTTCTCGCCATTGCCGTCGGGATCCTTCGTCGCGAAATCCCGGGCCAGCTCGAGGAGCTCTTCCATGGTGGTCGGGAGCTCCTTGCCGACCTTCTCCAGCCAGTCCTTCCGGACCCAGACGTTGCGCAGGGATCCTTCGACGTTGCTGGTGGCGGGAATGCCGTAGATCCCGGACCCGGAGGAAACCGGTCCGTACAGCTTGCCCTCGAAGGCCCCGAAGGCGGTTTTCGTCCGTTCGGTCATCCAGTTGGCCATATAGGGCTTCAGGTCATGGATCATGTCGTTGCGGATCATTTCGGCAAAATCCGCTGCCGACGATGCGATCAGGTCAGGGAGGTCGTTGGAGGTGATCGCCAGGCGTACCTTCTGGCTGTAGGCCTCCGAGGCCGTCTCGATCTTGTTGACGATCTTGATGCCCACGATGTCTTCCCACAGCTTGTAGATATCATTGTTGGAAGGGGTCTGGTCTTCCGTATAGCCGAAGAAGGTGTCGGCGGTCTTGATCACCGTCACGGTAATGGGCGGATCAAATTTCTTGAGGGGGTCGGCCGCGGCGTCGGGCGTCGGGGTGGCGGCGGCGGGGGTGCCGGTGGTCTGCTGCCCCTGGCAGGAAGCCAGGACGAACAGCACCATCAGGCCGGCCAGCAGGACAGACAGGATCTTGGCTCGTTTCATGTGTTTCCTCCTTGTCATGCATGGAATCTGGGTCGGGAGACCGGTCAGGGGATTGGAAGGACCGCAGGATTCGGAACGACATGTCCGACTGGCTGCCACCACCACCTTTCGCTCGGTTCCTCCGCGTCCTGGCCGAACTTGGGGTTCCGGATACCGGGAAGTACATGCACACCCTGTTGTTTTGTTTGTGTTGTATTCTTATATATTTGAACCAATTTGAGGATAGCAGTCTGTCATCCCCGTGTCAACGATATCTATGTCCATTTGCACATATTTTTGATTGCACTTCCGGTTGTTTCTATGTTTATCATGTATATATGTACTATTTAAGATTTATTATGTGTATTGTTGTATTATTATTGTTTCCAAAACCATCATGCATAAAAAGAGGACCCGGTTCGGGTCCTCCGTCCGAGTCCTCCTGAAGGTCGGAATGGGGAGCGGTCAGCGGATCCAGAGCAGGTCCAGCAGCAGGAACACCAGGAAGAAAATCAGGGCGTAGAGGAGCAGCCAGGGGAGGATGGCCCCGATGGCACCGAGAATCATGGCCCGGCGCTCCTTGGGGGTCATGTTCAGGGCCCTGAATTCCGCCCGGCGGGCTTCCCGCTCGTCCTTTCGCCTCTGGCGGGAGTACCAGGGCATGCCCTCGACATTCATGTCCGCGATCACATGGCCGTCATCGGCCGGCTCTCCGGGCTTTTTCTTCCCGGGGACGGGATGGTCCGGACGCTCCGGCATGGCAGGCCTCCTTCCCGGAGGGATATCAGGGTCCCTCCTTCGAATACAGATGGCAGGCGACTTCGTGGCCGTCGGCATACCGGATGGTCTCCGGTACCTCCCGGCTGCAGATCTCCATTCGGTTCGGGCAGCGGGTATGGAACTTGCACCCCGGCGGCGGATGGGCGGGGGAGGGAATATCGCCCTCCAGGATCACGCGGTCCATCCGCACCAGGGGATCCGGCACGGGAACGGCGCTGAACAGGGCCTTGGTGTAGGGGTGGAGAGGCTTCTCGAAAATCGTCTTTTTGTTCCCCATTTCCACCATGGACCCCAGGTACATGACGCCCACGGTATCGGAAATATGCTCGACCACCGACAGGTCGTGGGAGATGAAGAGGTAGGTCAGGGCGAATTCCGACTGGAGATCCTTCAGCAGGTTGATGATCTGGGCCTGGATGGACACATCCAGGGCGGAGACGGGCTCGTCCGCCACAATGAAGCGGGGTTTCAGGGCCAGGGCCCTGGCGATGCAGATCCGCTGGCGCTGGCCGCCGGAGAACTCGTGGGGATACCGGTCCACATGCTGCTTCTGGAGACCGCAGCTTTCCATGACCTCGGCAAGATACTTGCGATATTCACCCGGTGGCACGATGCCATGCTCCCGGACCGCCTCCCCGATGATCTCCCCGACAGGCATCCGGGGCGACAGGGAGCTGTACGGATCCTGGAAGATCATCTGCATCCGGGGGCGCATGACGCGCAGCCGGCTCCTGGGAATTGCGAACAGGTCCTCCCCCTCGAACCGGACGGACCCGGCGGTGGATTCCACCAGGCGGAGGATTGTGCGGCCGATGGTGGTCTTGCCGCAGCCCGATTCGCCCACCAGGCCCATGGTGCTGCCCTTGGGAATGTCGAAGGAGACGCCGTCCACGGCCCGGACCTGGCCGCTGACCCGCTGCAGGACCCCGGACCGGATGGGGAAATGCTTGACGAGGTTCCGGACCTCCACCAGGTTCTCAGGCATGGGGAGTTCCCTCCTTCTCGTGGAGCCAGCAGGCGACCTCATGGGTCTCGCTGACCCGGATCATGGGGGGGTACTCCCCGTCGCACTTGGCGATGGAGCGCTCGCAGCGCGGCTTGAAATAGCAGTAGTCCGGCATGTCGATGGGGTTCGGGACCTGCCCCGGAATGGAATAGAGCCGTTCCGTCAGCCGGTTGACGGAAGGCTTGCTGCGCAAAAGGCCCACGGTATAGGGATGGAGGGGGTTGTGGAAGATATCCACCGCCGTCCCTTTTTCCACGATGCGGCCCGCGTACATGACCACCACTTCGTCGGCCATCTCCGCCACGACGCCAAGGTCATGGGTTATGAGCATGATGCTGGCGCTGATCTGGTTTTTCAGGTGGCGCATCAGGTCGAGGATCTGGGCCTGGACGGTGACGTCCAGGGCCGTGGTGGGTTCGTCGGCCACGATCAGTTTCGGGTCGCAGGCCAGGGCCATGGCGATCATGACCCGCTGCCGCATGCCGCCGGACAGCTCGTGGGGATAGGCCCTGTAAATGCCTTCGGGTCGGGCGATCCCCACCATCTTCAGCATCTCGACGCTGCGGATGCGGACGGCGGCCTTGTCCATGTCCGGATTGTGGAGGGCGATGGCCTCGTCGACCTGGTACCCGATGGTGAAGACCGGGTTCAGGCTGGTCATGGGTTCCTGGAAGATCATCGCGATCTCGTTGCCACGGATCGTCTGCATCTGGTCCTCCGGAGTCCGGGCGATGTCCACGGTCCGGGTCCCGTTGTTGTATCGGATCTCGCCTTCGACGATCTGGCCGGCGGGCTCCTGGAGCAAGCGCATGAGGGACAGGGAGGTCACGGACTTGCCGCACCCGGATTCCCCCACGACCCCCACGGTCTTGCCCCGGGGGACGCTGAATGTGACGCCGTCCACGGCCTTGACCGTGCCGCTGTCGGTAAAGAAGTAGGTCTTCAGGTTGTCAAATTCCACCACGTTGTCCGGATTCTTCATGGTGGACAGGAAGTCATGGTCCTGTCCTCGCTCGTTCCGCTTCCGGATCACGTACGCCCGCATCTGGAGGCGGTTCCGGCGCTCGACTTCCTTCATGTAGCCCCGAACCCGTCGCCGTTTCGTCCACTTGGTTTCCTGCATGCTCCCCACCGCCTATCGTCTCATCTTCGGGTCGAAGGCGTCACGGAGACCATCCCCGACGAAGTTGAAGGACATGACCGTCAGCAGGATGCAAAGACCCGGGGGAACCCAGATGTTGAGGAAATCCTGCAGGATTTTCCGGTCGTTGACCGCATCCACCATGTTGCCCCAGGAGGCGTAGGGGAAGCTGAGCCCCAGTCCGAGATAGGACAGGGCGGACTCGGTCAGGATGACGCCGCCGATGCCCAGGGTGGCGATGACAATGAGCTGGGGCATGACATTGGGCACCAGGTGTTTGTAAATCCGGCGCATGGGCCGGAGTCCCGTGGCCTCCGTGGCCACCATGAACTCCTGTTCCCGCAGGGACAGGATCTGGCCCCGGACGATCCGGGCGATGCCCGGCCAGCCCAGGAGGCCCATGACCAGCATCAGGAAGTAGATTCGGTATTGGGGTGGAATACCCGTGGCCATCATGATGGAACTGATGATCAGGAGCACCGGCAGGGTGGGGATGCAGTTGAAAATGTCCACCAGGCGCATGAGCAGGTTGTCCACCCAGCGGCCGTAATAGCCGGCGAGTCCGCCCATCAGGACGCCCAGCAGGAGCTCGATCAGGATGACGACGAAGCCGACCATCAGGGAGATGCGGCCGCCATACATCAGTCGGGTCAGGACATCCAGGCCCATCCGGTCGGTCCCGAGCCAGTGCTCGGCGTTGGGAAGCTCCCGGTTTTTCAGGGTTCGGACGACCACGTGCCCTTCTGTCACTTCGTACGGGCCTTCCAGCTCGGATTCATAGGACCATTTCTGGACGCCCCGCTCGGTCCGGACGGCATAGAGCTGGCCCTCGGCATCGACGAC
>JAKPNJ010000238.1 GCA_029548445.1 Bacillota bacterium
GGCCGACCCCGTCCTGCTGGAACCCTACATGCGGGTGGACGTCCTGGTCCCCGAAGATTACATGGGCGACGTCATGGGCGACCTCAACGCCCGCCGCGGCCACATCGAGGGGATGGAAGCCCGTGGGGGCGCCCAGTCCATTACGGCCAAGGTCCCGCTGTCCGAGATGTTCGGCTATGCCACCGTCCTCCGGTCCAGGACCCAGGGGCGCGGCACGTTCTCCATGCAGATCAGCCACTTCGAGCCGGTTCCGAAGAACCTGACGGAAAGTCTCCTGAACCGCTGACGTCCCCGTCTGTCCCGGTTGCCCTGAAAGGGGCGCCGATACACGATTGCAGTTGAATTTTCGGATTGAGTCCCGTATAATGGAACGGTCACGGCTTTAAAGACCGAGAAAGAACACAGCTACAGGCTGTGAAGGAGGAACGGAACAAATGGGCAAGGCAAAGTTTGAGAGAAACAAGCCGCATGTCAACATCGGCACGATCGGCCATATCGATCATGGCAAGACTTCCCTGACCGCGGGCATCACGAAGGTGCTGGCCATGCAGGGGACTGCCGCGTACACCTCGTACGACAACATCGACAAAACGCCGGAAGAGCGTGAGCGCGGGATTACCATCTCCACCGCCCACGTGGAGTACCAGACCGCGAAGCGCCATTATGCGCACGTGGACTGCCCCGGCCATGCCGACTACATCAAGAACATGATCACCGGCGCAGCCCAGATGGACGGCGCGATCCTCGTCGTGTCCGCCGCCGACGGCCCGATGCCCCAGACCCGGGAGCACATCCTCCTGGCCCGCCAGGTTGGTGTTCCCTATATCGTCGTCTTCCTGAACAAGTGCGACATCGCGGATCCCGAGCTGATCGAGCTGACCGAGATGGAAGTCCGCGACCTGCTGAACTTCTACGAGTTCCCCGGCGACGACACCCCGATGATCAGGGGGTCCGCCCTGAATATCCTCGAGTCCACCAGCAAGGATCCAAACGCACCGGAGTACGCCTGCATCCATGAACTGATGGATGCGGTCGACAGCTTCATCCCGACTCCCGATCGTCCCAAGGACAAGCCTTTCGCCATGCCTGTCGAGGACGTGTTCTCCATCACCGGCCGCGGCACCGTCGCCACCGGCCGTGTGGAGCGTGGTATCGTCAAGGTTGGCGACCAGGTGGAGATCGTCGGCCTGACCGACGAACCCAGGACCACGGTCGTGACCGGCGTCGAGATGTTCCGGAAGCTCCTGGACCAGGCCGAGGCCGGCGACAACGTGGGCTGCCTGCTCCGCGGCATCCAGCGCAACGAGGTCGAGCGCGGGCAGGTGCTTTGCAAGCCCGGCAGCATCAAGCCCCACGTCAATTTCAAGGCCCAGGTCTACGTGCTGACCCAAGCCGAGGGTGGGCGCCACAAGCCCTTCTTCAACGGCTATCGGCCCCAGTTCTACTTCCGCACCACCGACGTGACCGGCGTAGCCCACCTGCCCGAAGGCGTCGAGATGGTGATGCCCGGTGACCACATCAACATGACCATCCAGCTCATTACCCCCATCGCCTGCGAAGTCGGACTCCGGTTCGCCATCCGCGAGGGCGGCAAGACGGTGGGATCCGGTACCGTGACCGACATCATCGAATAGGCCGATCCTGCATCCATTGTTCCTGGTGAAAGACCGGCGCGATGCGCCGGTCTTTCTGCTACAATTTTAGAGCAACCATTCGATTGACCAGGAGGGAACCCATGGCGGAGCCCAGGCGGAAGAAAAGCGGGACAGCGGATACGGCGACCGAGGGCGGCCGGAAGGTTCGAAAGGCAGCAGCGTCGACCCAGGTCCGCCGGCGCCGATCTGCCGGCGCCCAGGTTGTCGATGCCCGGTTTGCGAATCCAGGGCCGGACGGCGAGTCGTCGACCCAGGTCCGGAGAGGCCTGGTCCTGAACCTGCCCATGGTTCCGCTGCGGGGGATCAACCTCTTTCCCCACATGGCCATTACCTTCGACGTGGGCCGGGAGGCCTCCAAGGCTGCCATCCGGAAAGCCATGGAATCCGACCAGCTGCTGTTCCTGGTGGCCCAGCGGGACCCGACAGTGGAGGAGCCCGCCCTTGCGGACCTCTATCCCATCGGCTGCATCGCCCGGGTTCGACAAATCATCGAGCTGCCCACCGACGAGGGACTGAAGGTTCTGGTGGAGGGCATGAACCGGGCCCGCATCATGGAAATCCATCGCCTGGAAGGCTATCGGACCGCCGAGAGCCTCGAGGTCTTTCCCGATATCGAACTGGAGAACCCGACCACCCTGGAGGCCTATCGGCGGCAGATGATTCGGGCCTTCGAGCGATTCGCGGTGGTCAGCGGCAAAGTGTCGCCGGAAGCGGTCCGGGCTGTCTCGCAGCAGGACGACCTGTCCATGGCGGCCGACCTGGTGGCGACCAGCCTGCCCCTGAAGCTGCCGGACCGCCAGCACCTCCTGGAACTGGTGGATGTCACCGAGCGGCTGACGGAACTGACCGGCATCCTGTATCGCGAGGCGGCCATCGCCGAGATGGAGAAGGAGATTGGGGAGAAGGTCCGGAAGACCATTGAGCGCAACCAGAAGGAATATGTCCTTCGGGAGCAGATGAAGGCGATCCAGGAAGAGCTGGGCGAAAAGGACAGCAATAGGTCGGATTCGGAACAGTTCCTGGAGAAGCTCGAGGGCCTGAGCCTGCCGGACGAGTCGAGAACCCGGATCAAGTCGGAAATTGACCGGCTGTCGCGGATTCCGGCCGGCCATCCGGAAGCGTCGGTGCTGCGGAGCTACCTGGAAACCGTGTTCGAGCTTCCCTGGGGGAAGATGTCGGAGGAGCGGCTGGACATTCCCGTGGCCCGGTCCCACCTGGAACGGGACCACTATGGCATGGAAAAGGTCAAGGAGCGGATTCTCGAGTACCTGGCGGTCCGGAAGCACCGGGCCGAGGCCGAGACCCCCGCACGGGACCGAGCGCCCATCCTCTGCCTGATCGGCCCGCCCGGTGTGGGAAAGACCTCCATCGCCCGGTCCATCGCAGAGGCCATGGGGCGCCGGTATGTCCGGATGTCCCTTGGCGGCATCCGGGACGAGGCGGAGATCCGGGGCCATCGGAAGACCTATATCGGCGCCATGACGGGCCGGATCCTCCAGGCCATCCGCCAGGTCGGCACCGACAACCCCCTGATGCTGCTGGACGAAATCGACAAGCTGGGTTCGGACTTTCGGGGAGACCCGTCCTCGGCCCTGCTGGAGGTCCTGGATCCCGAGCAGAACTTTGCGTTCCGGGACCATTACCTGGAAGTACCCTACGACCTGTCCCGGGTGCTGTTCGTCACAACGGCCAATACGGCCGAGGGGATTCCCTCCCCCCTCTTCGACCGGATGGAAGTGGTGCCGGTCAGCGGCTATACCGAAGAAGAGAAGATCGAGATCGCCCTCCGCCATATCCTGCCCAAGCTGCTCCTGTCCCACGGCCTGGCCCCCGAGGACCTCCGGATCGGCCGGGATTCCCTGCGGGCCCTGATTGCGGGGTATACCCACGAAGCCGGGGTCCGGCAGATGGAGCGGGAATTGGCCCATCTTTGCCGGCGGGTCGTTCTCCTGCGGGAGGAGAGGGGCCGGAAGCGGGTCCGGATTCGCCCGGATCGGCTGGAGGACCTGCTGGGCAGGAAGAAGTACCGCCACGAGTCGGCCTTCGAGGAGGACCAGGTTGGCGTGGCCACGGGCCTGGCCTGGACCGCGGCGGGGGGAGACACCCTGGCCATCGAGGTGAATGTCCTGCCCGGATCCGGCAAGCTGGAGCTGACCGGTTCCCTGGGAGAGATCATGAAGGAATCCGCCCGGGCCGCCATGACCTACATCCGGTCCCAGGCCGCCGCCCTGCACCTGGATCCGGAATTTCCCGCCAAGTACGACATCCACATCCATGTGCCGGAAGGAGCCACGCCCAAGGACGGCCCCTCAGCCGGGATCACGCTGGCCACCGCCCTGGCATCGGCCCTGACCGGCCGTCCTGTCCGCCACGAGCTGGCCATGACGGGAGAAATCACGCTCCGGGGCCGGGTGCTGCCCATCGGCGGCCTCAAGGAGAAGGTCGTGGCGGCCCATCGTGCCGGCATCCGGCGGGTGCTGGCCCCCGAGGAAAATCGGCGGGACGCGGCGGACATTCCGGCCACCGTCCTGGAGAAGGTCACCCTGGTCCATGTGAGCCGGATGGAGCAGGTCCTGGCGGAGGCCCTGGCACCGAAGCCGGAACCCCCGCCCGAGGACGCCGGGGAACGCGACGGTCAGTTGCCGGTGACTTCCTCCCAGATCCGGGCGTAGGTCTCCTCGATCTCCTCGTTGGAGAAGAAGACTTCCAGGGACGCCAGGGTCTCGCCGTCCGGATAGAAGCTCGGGTCGTTGCGGAGCTCTTCCGGCAGCTGGGGTACCACTTCCAGATTGGGCGACGAGTACAGGACATACTCCGCATTTTTCAGGGCGATATCCGGACGGCACATGAAGTCGATGAAGCGCTCGGCCTCGGCCTTGTGCTGGGCGTTGGCCGGGATGCACATGAAGTCGATGGCGAAGTTGGACCCCTTCGGCAGGACATAGGCCAGGTTCGTGTCCGGGGCGTTCTCCTCGGACAGCTTGTCCAGGCAGACCTGGTAGTCGCCGGACCAGGCGATGCCCGCCACCAGTTCGCCGGAGACGTACTTGTCCTTCAATTCGTCGATGCCCGTAATGGGCCGAACTTCCTGGCGCTGGCGGATCAGGAGGGCCTTGGCTTCCGCCAGCTCGGCGGGATCCATGGTGTTCAGGCTGTAGCCCAGGTAATTCAGGGCGGCGCCGATGGATTCCCGCATGCTGTCATACATGCCGATCCGGTCTACGTACTCGGGATTGAACAGGACCCCCCACACGTCCTTGGGATCGGTGGAGCCGCCCAGGTCGATGACGTCGGTATTGTAGATCAGGCCGACGGTGCAATAGAGATACGGCACTGCGTACTCGAACAGCTGCGCGTTGAGCTGGTCGTCGGGATCGAACCGGGTCTGGGCGAGCCTGGGATCCGTATGGGCGACGGCGTTGGGAAGGTTCGCGAAGTCGGGCTTGGCCAGCATCCCTTCCCGAATCAGCCGGATCACCATGTAATCCGAGGGGAAGAGGACGTCGAAGGCGCTCTTGGAGATCTGCGGGTACATGGTTTCGTTGTCGGAGTAGGTCTTGTACTTGACCGTTATGTCCGGGTTCTCCTCCTCGAACAGGGCAATGACGTCCTCGGCGATGTATTCCCCCCAGTTGTAGACATAGAGGGGCGTCTTGGCCGGACCGCAGCCGGTGGCGGCGACCAGGAGGACCGCCGCGAGCAGGACGGCTGTCAGGAGGGCGGCAAGGCGGATGCGTGTCATGGGGAGACCTCCTTTGGTTTTTTCCTGACGTCACGGCTGGTCCGGATGTTGACGATGACCAGGAGGACCAGGACCGAAACGAACATGAGGGTGGAGAGGGCGTTGATTTGGGGGTTGATGCTCTTCCTGGCCATGGAGTATATCGTGATGGCCAGGGTGGACACCTGGTTGCCGGACGTGAAATAGCTGATGACGAAGTCGTCGATGGACAGGGTAAAGGTCAGGATCAGGGCGTTGATGACCCCCGGCATGATCTCGGGCAGGATCACCTTCCGGAGGGCCTGGGCAGGCGTGGCCCCCAGATCCAGGGCCGCCTCGTACAGGTTCCGGTCCATCTGGCGGACTTTCGGCAGGATGGACAGGATGGCGTAGGGGATGTTGAAGACGATGTGGGCCAGCAGCAGCGTCACGAATCCCAGCTGCAGGCGCATGAAGAAGAAGAGCAGCATCAGGGAGACGCCGGTGACCAGGTCGGGATTGACGATGGGGATATAGGTGGCGCTCAGGAGCAGGGACCGGATTCGCTTGCGGAGATGGTCCAGGCCCAGGCAGGTCACGGTGGCCACGGCGGTGGCCACGAGGGCCGACACCAGGGCCACGACCAGGGTTACTTCCAGGGAAGACAGGATCTCCCGGTTCTCGAAGAGCTTCCGGTACCAGTCCAGGGTAAAGCCGCCCCAGACCGCCCGGGATTTCGCCTTGTTGAAGGACAGGACGATCAGGACCATCACGGGCGCGTAGAGGAACAGGAAGACGAGGACCATGTAGAAGCCCTGGAGGCCTTTCAGGAAGCGTCTCACAGCAGCAGCCCCCCTCCCTCGTTCTCCTTTTCGTAGCGGGTCACGAACCGCATGGTGGCCAGGACGAAGAGCAGCAGCACGATGGACAGGGCGGAGGCGGTGGTCTGGTCCCGCATCACCAGGTACTGGCGCTCGATGAGGCTGCCGATCAGCATGTAGCGCCCTCCGCCCAGCAGGTTGGGCACGAGGAAGGTGGTCATGGCGGGCATGAAGACCATGTTGATGCCCGACACCACGCCGGGGAGGCTCAGGGGAAACACGACCTTGGTAAAGACCCGGGTCCGGTCGGCGCCCAGGTCCTCCGCGGCTTCGACGACGCTGGGGCTGATCTTCACGAGGACGGAATAAATGGGCAGCACCATGAAGGGGAGGTAGTTGTATACCATGCCCAGCCCGATGGCGAACTCGTTGTAGAGCAGCCGCTGGGCGGGCAGGCCGATGCCCTCCAGGAGGTTGTTCACGAGTCCCTTGGGCTCCAGGATGGCGAGCCAGGCATAGGTCCGCAGGAGGGTGTTCATCCACATGGGGATCACGAAAAGCATCAGCAGGGCGTCGCTGCCGCCCCGGAGCCGGGCGGCGCGGCGGGCCAGGATGTAGGCCACCGGGTACCCCAGGAGCAGGCAGAACAGGGTACTGGCCAATGCGATTTCCAGGGAACGGGCGAAGACGTCGATATAGAGCGGGACCGTCACCACGAGGCCCAGTTCCTTCAGGAACAGCACATCCAGGGCCTTTGGCGGGCTTTGGAGGATGTTCCGGAATCCTTCCAGGGACAGGACGAACCGCCCGTCCGGCTGCTCCACGGTCAGGGCGTAAAAGGCCACCAGCAGGAGGGGCGCGATGGTGAAGACCGCCATCCAGAGGATATAGGGGTACGTGGCGTACCGGGACAGGGACCTCCTCACGGGCCGGGCGGTCACCAGGCGGCCTCCCCGGCGCTCCCGGCCTCCGGCCCCTCCTCCGGCCGCGATCCGGCGCGATCGGGGGAGTAGGGGGACTTGCACATGATGTGGATGTCCTCGGGATCGAAGGCCAGGGACACGGCGGCTCCCTCCTCCACCCGGTCGGTGCTGTGGACCATCCACTCGAAATCGCCGGTTTCGACCAGCATTTCGTAATGGACGCCCTTGAACACCACCGAAGACACCCGGCCCTGGAGACCCAGCGGGCCGGAGTCGCTGTCGGGACGGATCCAGACATCCTCGGGACGGATCACCACGTCCACCTGGGGATCCTCGAAGCAGGAATCGACGCAGGCGAAGGACCGGCCGGCGAACTCCACCCGGAAGTCCTCCTCCATCCGCCCGGGCAGGATGTTGCTCTCGCCGATGAAATCGGCCACGAAGGCATTCCGGGGCTCGTTGTAAATGTCGGTGGGGGTTCCGATCTGCTGGATGACACCTTCCTTCATGACGATGATCGTGTCGGACATGGTCAGGGCTTCTTCCTGGTCGTGGGTCACGTAGACGAAGGTGATCCCCAGCTCCCGCTGCATGTCCTTGAGCTCCACCTGCATCTCCTTGCGCATCTTCAGGTCCAGTGCGCCCAGGGGCTCGTCCAGGAGGAGGACCTGGGGCTCGTTGACGATGGCCCGGGCGATGGCGACCCGCTGCATCTGGCCGCCGGACAGCTGGTCCACCCAGCGCTTTTCATACCCGTCCAGGTCCACGGTCCGGAGAGCCTGGTTCACCTTCTCCCGGACGACGGGAGCCGGCACCCGCCGGAGATGGAGCCCGAAGGCCACA
>JAKPNJ010000240.1 GCA_029548445.1 Bacillota bacterium
CGGCTCATCCGTCCTGGTGGACTTCGGGGTGACCTTCCCGTATATCCTCGCTCCCGGGGAGAAACTCGAGGGGACCTATAACAAGGCCCTGGACAGCGCCATCGCCGGGACGAATATCGCCACGGTCACCACCGAGCGGGACACCTATTCCGGATCCGCCGACGTGACCTGGGGCGACCCGACCACGGAAATCAACAAGACCGTCCATATCATGGACATGAGCGACCTCTTCGGGGAGATTCATCTCGGCCATGTGACCGCTCCCGACAACGCCACTTTCACCTACAGCAAATCCTTCGCCTGGGCGGACTACGGCATGGCCGGCAGCCACGCCTATGCCAACACCGCCTGGATCGTCGAGACCGAGCAGTCCGCGGACGCCCTCCTGAAGGTCAACGTCCAGGGATATGTCTACGAAACCGCCTTCGCGAAGGGTGCGTCCGCCATCAGCTTTATCCCGAAGTTCATGCGCTGGGGCTGGACCAACCCGATCCTGCCTGGCGAGTATAACTGGGAGCTCTGGGCCGGCGCTGCACAAAGCGATACCAGCAAGGGCACCCTGGTTGGATCCGTCACAGTCGTGTACGGGGCCGATGGCATCGTGGCCGTGACCTACCATGTCGACTCGCCATACATGCTGGAGGAAACCCACGTGTATGCAGGCTACAACATGTATCCGAAGATCCGGAGCGGCAAGACCTTCGTGGAACCCGTCGCTCCCGGCGCCTACCGGAATGAAGGCCCCTTCAACGGCAGCCAGGTCTATGTCATCGCCCACGCGGTGGTCGGCCTCCCGGACCCGAATTTCGGCCCCGTGGCCTGACGGCCATCGGACGCGCGGGTCGACCTTTCGTCGACTCCCGAACCTGACGAAGGGCGGCATCCCGGCGACAACCGGGGTGCCGCTTTTCCATGTCCCGCCTTCATCTTCTTGCGGATCGGCCTCATGCCGGCGCCCCCCACTTGCCAAGCGAAAAGAAGGCGCCTATAATGAAAGACAAAGAAAGACAAAGTATAAAACGGAGGCGACACCCATGAACCCGGAGCAATATACCGTCAAGGCCCATGATGCCATCCAGGAAGCCAAGGACACCGCCATCCGCATGGGTCATGCCCAGGTGGACGGGGAGCACCTCCACCTGGCCCTGGTCGTCCAGCCCGACGGCCTGATCCCGAAACTCCTGTCGACCCTGGGCCAGGACCCCGCCGCCATCGCCCGGGACATCGAGGCGGAGCTGGCCCGGCAGCCCAAAGTTTCCGGCGGGGGCGCGAACCTCTACGCCAGCCGGCGCCTGAGCGAACTCCTGCTGGCCGCCGAGGACGAAGCCGGCCGGATGAAGGACGAGTATGTCGGCGTCGAGCACCTGTACATTGCCCTCCTGAAAGAGCGAAAAACCCCCTCCCAGGCCATCCTGTCCCGCCACGGCGTGACCGACGAGGCGTTCATGGCGGCCCTCGGCAAGGTCCGCAGCAACCAGCGCATTACCTCCCAGAACCCCGAGGACACCTACGACACCCTGCAAAAG
>JAKPNJ010000275.1 GCA_029548445.1 Bacillota bacterium
TCCGGAAGCCGTCCCGTTCGGGCTGGCGGCCCCGGGTGGGCGTATTGACCAGGAGGCGAACCCGTCCGCTGGCCATGAGATCCACCAGGTTGGGGGACGCTTCTCCCATTTTTCGAACCACGCTGGTGGGGACGCCATGCAGGTTGAGGTAATGGGCGGTCCCGCCCGTCGCATACAGGTCGAACCCGAGAATCGCCAGTCTTTCTGCCAGCGGAACCAGGTCGGGTTTGTCCCCGTCCCGGACGGTCATCAGGATGCCGTCTCCCCGCTTCGGAAACCGGAAGTTGGACGCGAGGATGGCCTTGTACATGGCCTCGGAATACCGGTCGGACAGGCCCAGGACCTCGCCTGTGCTTTTCATCTCCGGGCCGAGGCTCGTATCGACGTCATGCAGCTTCTCGAAGGAGAACACCGGCGCTTTTATGGCGTAGATCCAGGGGTACCGGGCGTACAGGCCGGTTCCGTACTCGAAATCCCGTACTTTCGCCCCCATCATGATCCGGGTCGCCATGGAGACCATGGGAATGCCCGTGACCTTGCTGATATAGGGAATTGTCCGGCTGGACCGGGGGTTGACCTCGATCACGTAGACCTGGTCGTTATAGAGGATGAACTGGATGTTGAGCAGCCCGACGACCTGGAGGGCCTGCGCCAGGCGCCGGGTGTAGTCGATGATGACATCCCGCACCTTCTCGGCAATGTAGGCCGGGAAGATCGAGATGGAGTCGCCGGAGTGGATGCCGGCCCGCTCCAGGTGTTCCATGATGCCGGGGACCAGGATGTCCTCCCCGTCGGACACGGCGTCCACCTCCAGCTCCAGGCCGGCCAGGTACTTGTCCACCAGGATCGGGTGCTCCTGTTCGGTCATGTGGATGATGTCCATGTACTCGATGATGTCCTGGTCCCCGTAGGCGATCACCATGCCCTGGCCTCCCAGGACATAGGAGGGCCGGACCAGGACGGGGTATCCGAGGCGGTTGGCCGCCGCCAGGGCTTCGTCCCGGGTCAGGACCGTGGCGCCCCGTGGACGGTCGATGCCGCAGCGTTCCAGGATCGCATCGAACCGTTCCCGGTCCTCGGCGGCGTCCACCATGTCCGGCGACGTGCCGAAAATCGGGAGGCCCAGCCGGCTGACGGGATGGATCAGCTTGATGGCGGTCTGGCCGCCGAACTGGCAGATGGCTCCCAGGGGCTTCTCGTTTTCGATGACGGCCTGGACGTCGTCCGGGGTCAGGGGTTCGAAGTAGAGCCGGTCCGATGTGTCGAAATCCGTGGACACCGTCTCGGGGTTGTTGTTGAGGATGATGGCCTCGTAGCCCATTTCCCGAAGGGCCAGGACGGAATGGACGGAGCAGTAGTCGAATTCGATGCCCTGGCCGATCCGGATGGGTCCGGATCCCAGGACCAGGACCTTGGGCCGGCCTGTCGGCAGGGCTTCGTTCTCGCGGTCCGGTGTCGAGTAAAAATACGGGGTGGCAGCCGCGAATTCCGCCGAACAGGTATCCACCATCTTGAAACTCGTGACGAGCCCCAGGGACCGCTTCCGCTCCCGGATGTCCCCGATGGGACGTCCGGTCAGCCGGGACAGGCCGGTTTCGGAGAACCCCAGCCGGTGGGCTTCCGCCAGCAGGCCGGCCTCGAGGGGTGCCTCCTTCGCGTCCCGGGTCTTCCACAGGGCTTCCTCCATCCGGACCAGGTTCGCGATCCGGTCCAGGAAGAAGAGGTCGATCATGGTCAGGTCCCGGATCTCCCGGGGGGACAGGCCCCGCCGGAGGGCTTCCGCCACGATGAAGAGCCGCATGTCGTCCACGCCGGCCAGCCGGACCCGGAGTTCCGCATCGGACAGGTCCCGGATCGCCTGGACCCGCAGGCTGTACAGGCCCAGTTCCAGGGACCGGACGGCCTTCATGAGGGACGCCTCCAGGCTGTTCCCGATGGCCATCACTTCCCCGGTGGCCTTCATCTGGGTCCCAAGGGTCCGGCGCGCCCGGACGAACTTGTCGAAGGGCCACTTGGGGATCTTGGTCACCACGTAGTCGATGTACGGCTCGAAGCAGGCGCAGGTCGTGCCCGTCACCTCGTTGCGGATCTCGTCCAGGTGGTAGCCCAGGGCGATACGGCTCGCCACCTTGGCGATGGGATAGCCGGTGGCCTTGGAGGCCAGGGCGGAGGAGCGGGACAGCCGGGGGTTCACCTCGATGACGGCGTAGTCGTCGCGTTCCGGATGCTGGGCGAACTGGACATTGCACCCGCCGACGATCCCCAGCTCCGTCACGATCCGGATCGCCGAGGAGCGGAGACGCTGGTACTCGATATCCGTCAGGGTCTGGGCCGGCGCCACGACAATGCTGTCGCCCGTATGGACGCCGACAGGATCGATGTTTTCCATGCTGCAGATCGTAATGGCATTGCCGACGGCATCCCGGACGGCCTCGAACTCGATTTCCTTCCAGCCCGCGATGGACTTTTCCACCAGGACCTGGCCCACCCGGCTGACGGAGAGGCCGGTGGCGGCGATGTTCCGCAGGGTGTCCGCATCCGCCGCGATGCCGCCGCCCGTCCCGCCCAGGGTAAAGGCCGGCCGTACGATGACCGGGTATCCGATCCGTTCCGCGACAGCCAGGCATTCCGGGATGGTCTGGGCGGTGGCCGACGGAATGAAGGGTTCCCCGATTCGCTGCATGGCGGCCCGGAACTCCTCCCGGTCCTCGCCCATCCGGATGCCCGAGGCCGGTGTGCCCAGGAGACGGATCCCATGCTCGTCCAGGAACCCGGATTCCGACAGCTCCATGGCGAAATTGAGGCCGGTCTGGCCGCCCAACGTGGCCAGGAGCCCGTCCACCCGCTCCTTCAGGAGAATCCGCTTGACCACGTCCAGGTGGAGGGGTTCCAGGTAGACCTTGTCCGCCACGCTGCGGTCGGTCATGATGGTGGCGGGGTTGCTGTTGAGCAGCACCACCTCGACGCCCTCGGCCTGGAGGGCCCGGCACGCCTGGGTGCCGGCGTAGTCAAACTCGGCGGCCTGGCCGATGATGATGGGGCCGGACCCGATGACCAGGACCCGGCGGATCTCCTCGATTCTGGGCATTCAGCGACTCCTTCCGGGACAGCAGCGGTCCAGGGCCTGGGACAGGTCGTCCCGCATCCGCAGGGCTTCCCTGCGGACGGCATCCACGGGATGGATTCCGGGGCCCGCCTTCCGCCAGGCCCCCATGAGACTGCGGGACGCATTGACGAGGCCGCCCCGTCCGTCCTCCCGAAAGCCGGCCACGGCGTCGTCCGCCCCGGCGCCCTGGGCACCATAGCCGGGAACCAGGAAAATCGCCCTGGGCATTTGGCCCCGAAGCAGTCTCGCCTCGGATGGCCAGGTGGCCCCCACCACGGCGCCAACGGCGGACAGCCCGGATTCCCCGACCCAGTCCGCCCCCCAGGCATCCACCTGTTCGGCGATTCTTGCATACAGCGGGATTCCCTGACCGTCCCGGAGATCCTGGAATTCCGAGGCCCCGGGATTCGAGGTCCGGACCAGGACAAAGACGCCGGCGCCGTTCGCCCGGCCCGCCTCCAGGAAGGGACGGATGCCGTCGGAGCCAAGGTAGGCGTTCAGGGTCACGGCGTCGGCCCGGAGGCCCTCGATTCGCCGTCCGTCCGGCAGCGTCATGCCGCCCAGGAAAGCGGCCGCGTAGGCTTCGGCGGTGCTGCCGATGTCATTGCGCTTCCCGTCGGCGATGACCAGCATGCCGGCGTCCCGGGCCATGGCGATCGTGTCCTCCAGGACTTCCATCCCCGGAGCACCCAGGAGTTCATAATACGCAACCTGGGGCTTGACGGCCGGAATCACGTCGGAGACCGACCGGATCAGCAGCCGGTTCCACTCGCGATAGGCCCGGGCCAGCCCCAGCCGGGGATCCGGGGAGGAGGCCAGTGCGGCGTCGAGGATGTCGGGGGGGACCAGGGCGGGCTGCGGATCCAGCCCCATGACCGTGGGGTTGCCGAGGCGGTCGATCCGGTCCTGGAGTCGGTCAGCGAAGTGCGTCATGGACGATGCGGCCTCCCGCCAATGTCATCAGGGGTTTCCCATGGAGTGTCCACCCGCCGAAGGGGGTGTTGCGGGCCTTGGATCGCAATAGGCCGGGATCGACACGGAAGGGCGTATCCAGGTCCAGGACCGCCAGGTCGGCCGGATTTCCGGGCTCCAGGCTCCCGCCGGGAACGCCGAGGAACGCCGCGGGTTTCCTGGACATGCGGTCGAGAAGAAGCGGGAGCGTCATCCGGCCGGTCCGGACGAGGAAGGTATAGGCCAGCGGGAAGGCGGTCTCGAATCCGATGATCCCATTTTTCGCCAGGGCGAAGTCGGTGTCCTTCTCGTCCGCATGGTGGGGGGCATGGTCCGTGGCGATCCAGTCGAGGGTCCCGTCGGCCAGGCCCTCGACGATGGCCTCCACATCCCGCTCCGTCCGGAGCGGAGGATTCATTTTCGCGTTGGTGTTGTAGCCGCGGCAGGCCTCTTCCGTCAGCGCAAAATAGTGGGGACAGGTTTCGGCCGTCACGGGCACGCCCCGCCGCTTTGCCTCCCGGACCATCCGGACCGATCGGGCGGAACTGAGATGGGCCAGGTGGATCGGCAGGTCCAGGTCCTCCGCGATGAGCAGGTCCCGGGCGACCATGATCTCCTCCGCCAGGGACGGGATGCCCCGCAGGCCCATCCGGACCGCCAGGGCGCCCTCGTTCATGTGGCCCTCCGCGGACAGGGAGAGCTCCTCGCAGTGGGATATGACCCGAAGGCCGAATTCCGCTGCGTATTGAACGGCCTTGCGCATGAGGTCCGCATCGAAGACGGGGGAACCGTCGTCCGACACGCCGACCGCCCCGGCCTCGGCCATGAGCCCCATCTCGGAGAGCTCCACGCCCTTCAGTCCCTTGGAGACGGCGCCGATGGGCAGGACCCGCACCACACCGACTTCTTCGGCCCGGAGCCGAATGGCCCGGACGATGGCCGCCCGGTCGCAGACCGGATCCGTATTGGGCATGCAGGCCACGGTGGTGAATCCGCCCGCGGCCGCGCTCCGGGTGCCGGTGGCGATATCTTCCTTGTATT
>JAKPNJ010000290.1 GCA_029548445.1 Bacillota bacterium
CAGCAGGGTCTCCAGGGAGGCGGACAGGACGGGGCGGGCCAGGGAGAGGGGCAGCGGGCCGGCCGGCCTCGACAGCAGCCGCCCTGACCGGATCCGGAGTTCCCGGCCTCCCGGGGCCCGGCTCTCGGGACACAGGGCGCCCTCCAGGACCACGATATCTCCCTCCGACAGGGAGGAAAGCCAGGCCAGGTCCTCCCGGGGGGCGTCCTGTCCAGGCGCCGCGACGCGGCAGGTTTCGGCCACGCACTGGACCAGGTCCCGTTCCCGGCGCACCAGGATGAACCGGACGGCGCCCATGTGGCGGACCCGCTGGACCGTGCCGGCCACGACGGCCACGACGGCAGGCTCGCCATCGTCCGGCAGGGGGTTCGGTCGCCCGGAAGCCGGGACCAGGCCAGTCGAGAGATGAAAAGAGGATCGGGGCTCGATGGGTTTCATGCCGGGTCTCCCTTCCCGCCGGCCTGTTCTGCCGGCCCTGTCAGTCCTGCGGATTCATGTCCCGGACCGGAGAGGACCCGGCGGAGGGCCTCGGCCAGGGCCTTGGGATCGGCGCCGCCCCGGGCCTCGCGCATGGCCTGCCCCAGCAGGAAGGAGAAGGCCTTTTCCTTGCCGGCCCGCAGGTCCTGGCAGGCCGCCGGATGGGCGGCCGCCACCCGGCGGGCCAGGTCGTCCAGACCGACACCGCCGGACCGGATCAGGAGGCCCTGGCGCTCCGCCTCCCCTTCCGGATCCGCCGCCGCCCCGGAATCCTCGAACATCCGCTCCAGGACCCGGCGGGCGCCCACAGGGGCCAGGCGGCCGGCCCCGACGGCAGCCAGCAGCCGGGCCAGGGATTCCCCGCCGAATGGCACATCGGCGGGATCCAGCCCCGCCCGATTCAGGTGCCGGAACACCTCCACCCGCAGGAAATCGGCGGCGGCCCTGGGCGACGCACCGGCAGCGCAGGCCGACTCGAACAGCCGGGCCACGGCCGGCGGCCGGCACAGCAGGAGGGCGTCCGCGTCCAACAGGCCCATTTCATCCCGGTAACGGCGACGCCGCTCCGCGGGGAACTCGGGAAGCCTTCGACGCAACGCCTCGACCTCCTCCGGCCCGATTCGCAGGGCCGGCAGGTCCGGCTCCGGGAAATAGCGGTAGTCGTCGTCGGTTTCCTTCCGCCGCATGGGACGGCTCTCCCCCCGGCCGTCGTCCCATAGCCGGGTCTCCCGGACCACCCGGCCACCGGCCCCGAGGATCCGCTCCTGGCGCCGGGCTTCCGACGCCACCGCCCGTTCCACGGCACGGAACGAATTGACATTCTTGATCTCCACCCGGGTTCCGAACTGGCCGGTGGCCTCGTCCAGGAGGGAGACATTGACGTCCGCCCGCAGGGACCCCTCCTCCATCCGGCAATCCGAAACGCCGCAGGCTTCCAGCCGGTCCCGGACAATTTCCATCATCCGGCGGGCCTCCTCCGGTGTCCGTAGGTCCGGGGCGCCCACAATCTCCAGCAGGGGGACGCCGCACCGGTTGAGGTCCACCAGGGTGCCGGTACCGAAGGCGTCGTGAAGCAGCTTGCCTGCATCCTCCTCCAGGTGGGCCCGCTCGATCCGGACCCGACGGGGTCCGCCCGGCAGGTCGTCCAGGAGGATCGACCCGTCGACGCACAGGGGTTCTTCATACTGGGTAATCTGGTAGCCCTTGGGCATGTCGGGATAGAAGTAGTTCTTCCTGGCCATAACACTCCGGCTGCGGATGGTGCAGTCCAGGGCCAGCCCGGCCAGGACCGCCAGCCGGACCGCCTCGGCGTTCAGGACGGGCAGCGCGCCCGGGAGCCCGGCACAGACCGGGCAGGCCAGCGTGTTGGGCTCCGCCCCGAAGCGGTTCGGGCAGGCGCAGAGCACCTTGGTGCGGGTGGCGAGTTCCACGTGGATCTCCAGCCCGCAGACCAGGGAATGACCGGTTCCCCTGTTCATGCCGGCACCTCCGCCAGGCGCTGGGCCATGGCCAGCAGGAATGCCTCGGACCAGGCGGGGCCGATGAGCTGGATCCCGACAGGCAGTCCCTCCGCCGTATGACCCGCCGGGACGGACAGGGCGGGCAGGCCGGCCAGGCTGGGGCCCACGGTGCAGATATCCTGGCTGTACATGGCGATGGGATCCGTAATCTTCTCCCCGATCCGGAAGGCCGGCTCCGGGGTGGCGGGGGTCACGAGGAAATCCACTGTCCCGAAGGCCCGCCGGAACTCCTCCCGGATGGCCTCCCGGGCCTTCTGGGCCCTTCCGTAGTACTGGTCCTGGTAGCCGGCCGACAGGACGAAGGTGCCGAGGAGGATCCGGCGGCGCACCTCCAGGCCGAACCCTTCCGTCCGGGACGCCGCACACCGTTCGGCCAGGGTCTCGCCGGCTGCCGACCGGTGGCCGTAGCGGACGCCGTCGAACCGCGACAGGTTCGACGAGGCTTCGGCGGAAGCCAGGATGTAATAGGCCGGCACACAGAGCCGGGTGGCGGGCAGGGACAGGGGCAACACCGGGATGCCTGCGGCCTCCAGTCGCCGGACTGCTTCCGATACCGCGGCCCGCAGGGCCGGATGAGTCGATGCCGCGAGATACTCCTCCGGCACCCCGGCCCGGGGAGCATCGGGGACCGGCGGCGGGGATGGCGCTCGGGACGTGGCGTCCCGGGGATCCCGGCCAACGAGGCCCGGGAAGAGCACCGACAGGTCCCTGAGGCTCCGGGCCAGGGGACCCGGCTGGTCCAGGGAGGAGGCGTAGGCCACGAGACCGTACCGGGACATGGCACCGTAGGTGGGCTTGAGCCCGAAGACCCCGCAGAAGGCCGCCGGCTGCCGGATGGACCCGCCGGTGTCGGATCCCAGGGAGAGGGGGACAAATCCGGCGGCCAGGGCGGCAGCGGACCCGCCGCTGGATCCCCCGGCCACCCGGTCCGTGGCATGGGGATTCCGGACCGGCCCCAGGAAGGAGGTTTCGCTGGACGCCCCCATGGCGAATTCGTCCATGTTCAGCTTGCCGATCACCACGGCGCCCAGGGCCTCCAGGCGGGACACGGTGGTGGCGGTGTAGGGCGGGACATAGGATGACAGCATCCGGGATCCGCAGGTGGTGCGAACCCCCTCCAGGCAGAGGTTGTCCTTGACGGCCGCCGGGACTCCCAGGAAGGGGAAGGCATGGCGGGCCTCGTCCGCCGCCAGGCCGGACAGCCGGCGATCGGCTTCACGGGCCTTCTCCACGGCCCGGTCGGCACACAGTCCGAGAAAACAGCTGTATTGTCCGTCGTCGCGTCCGACCCGTTCCAGGGCGTCCCGGACCGCCTCCTCGCAGGACAGGTCCCGCTGCCGGAGGCGACTGGCCAGGGCGACGGCATCGGGGGCCAGGGGCGCGGGGCAACCGGGCGCTACCGGCGCGACGGCCGGAAAGAAAGGCCGGTACGAGGGGTCCGTCCGGGGGGCGGCGACAGCGGTCATGGGGCGCCTCCCTTCCCCAGGGCGGCCGGCGTCCGGAAGCAGCCGTCCTCGGTCTCGGGAGCGGCTTCCAGGAGGCGATCCCGTTCCAGGGTGGGACCGGGATTGTCCTCCCGCAGGTCCGAAAGGCGGGCCCCCGGGTCGGCCGCCTGGGCCGGACGGCCGGCGGATGGCCCGGTGCCGGCTTCCGGTCCCCCGGCATCCCCCGGGTCCCTGTCGTTCCCGGCCAGGGCGGTCTCCAGGATGGACACGAACCCGATGATGCGCCGAAGGTCCTGGAGCAGGGCATCGTCCTCCCCTCCCGACCGGAGCCCCGCGAGCCCCGGCAGGGTCGACAGTCCGCCCTCGGCCTTCTCCATGTTCCGTCCCTCCCCTTCGAGTGCCGTCCGTCCGTTCCAGGATGGATAGAAAAGGCGTCGCTTCCCTCAGGAAACGACGCCGTTGCCGCCTTCTGTCCGCATCCCCGGGCGCTTCGCCGGTCTTGGTCCCGGCATTGCGCAATATTTGGATGCTTGCCCTGCATGATACGCTAGCTTATCAAATTAAGTCAAGGATATTTTTGAAAAATATGCAGGACATGTGCTATGATCTTGCATATAAGGGGCGACGAGGCTCCGCCGGGGCTGTTCACGGGATGAACCTCGGACGGATCGGGCTTTTTCCGGGCCCGGCGTTGCCCTATAATGTCGCTATTCAGGCATCCGCCCCCCCACGGGGCACGGAAGGACGGGAGCATGTCGGCGAAATACATCTTCGTGACGGGCGGCGTCGTGTCCGGGCTGGGAAAAGGCATCACGGCCGCCTCCCTGGGCCGGCTGCTCAAGGCCCGGGGGCTCAAGGTGGCCTGCCAGAAATTCGATCCGTACCTCAATGTGGACCCGGGCACCATGAACCCCATCCAGCACGGCGAAGTCTACGTCACCGACGACGGCATCGAGACCGACCTGGACCTGGGCCATTACGAGCGATTCACGGACGAGAACCTGAACCGGGATTCCAACATCACGTCGGGATCCGTCTACTGGTCCATCCTGAACCGGGAGCGCCGGGGCGAGTACCTGGGTGCCACGGTCCAGGTGATTCCCCATGTCACCAACGAGATCAAGGACTGCCTGTTCCGGGTGGCCCGCCACGACGGGCCCGACGTGGTCATTACGGAAATCGGCGGCACCATCGGCGACATCGAGAGCCTGCCTTTCGTCGAGGCCATCCGGCAGGCCGGGGCGCAGCTCGGGGAAGGCAACGCCGTCTACATCCACGTGACTCTCCTCCCCTATCTCCGGAAGGCCTGCGAGATCAAGACCAAGCCCACCCAGCACAGCGTCCAGAAACTGCTGTCCTACGGCATCCAGCCCGACATCCTGGTCTGCCGGACCGAGATTCCCCTGGACGAAGACCTGAAGCGGAAAATCTCCCTTTTCTGCAACGTGGATCCGGACTGCGTCATCGAGAACCTGGACGCCGATTCCCTGTATCGCCTCCCCCTGATGCTGGAGCGGGAGGGCCTGGCGGAGGCGGTCTGCCGGAAGCTCGGCATCTGCCAGGGCGTCGAGCCGGAGCTGTCCGACTGGAAGGCCATGGTGGGCCGCCAGGACCGGGCCCGCCGCCGGGTCCGGATCGCCCTGGTCGGAAAGTACGTGGCACTCCGGGACTCGTATCTCAGCGTGGCCGAGGCCCTGCGCCACGGGGCCATCTGGAACGACGCCGCGGTGGACATCGACTGGATCCAGGCGGAGGACCTGGAGGACCTGTCCGAGGAGGCCTTCCGGGATCGCCTGTCTGGGGCCGACGGGATCCTGGTCCCGGGCGGATTCGGCATTCGGGGAACGGAGGGCAAGATCCGGGCCATCGGGTACGCCCGGGAGGAGCGGGTGCCCTTCTTCGGGATCTGCCTGGGGATGCAGATGGGCGTCATCGAGTTCGCCCGCAACGTGGCCGGCTTCGCCGACGCCCACAGCTCCGAGTTCGCCCCCGAGTCCGACCATTGCGTCATCGACTTGATGGAGGACCAGCGGAATGTCGAGAACAAGGGCGGCACCATGCGCCTGGGCGCCTATCCGTGCCAGCTGGATGAAGCATCCGCGAGCTTCGCCGCCTATGGCACCCCGGCCATCTCCGAGCGCCACCGGCACCGGTGGGAATTCAACAACGCCTTCCGCCCTGTCCTGACCGAGTTCGGCTTGCGGATCGCCGGCCTGTCCCCCGACGGCCGCCTGGTGGAAATCGTCGAGATTCCCGACCATCCCTGGTTCGTCGGCGTCCAGTTCCACCCGGAGTTCAAATCCCGGCCCAACCGGCCCCATCCCCTGTTCCGCGACTTCATCGCGGCCGCCCTCAGCAAAGGAGATTCCCAGGATGCCCAGCGCCCATGAAACCGTCCTCGTCCTCGATTTTGGCGGCCAGTACAACCAGCTGATCGCCCGGCGGATCCGGGAGGAGAGCGTCTACTGCGAGGTCCTGCCCCATGACACCCCCCTGGCCGACCTGCTGGCCCGGAACCCGAAGGGCATCGTCCTGACCGGCGGGCCGGCCTCGGTCTTCGAGGCGGGAGCGCCCCGCTGTGACCCGGCCCTGTTCGACAGCGGCATCCCTGTCCTGGGCATTTGCTATGGGATGCAGCTCATGGCCCACGAGCTGGGCGGCACCGTCGCCCGGGCGGAACACCGGGAGTACGGGCGCATCCCGGTCTCCCTGGACCCCGACTGTCTCCTGTTCCATGACCTGGAAAACCCCACGGAAACCTGGATGAGCCATACGGTCTTCGTGGATCGGCTGCCGGACGGGTTCTTCCGGACCGCCTGGACCACCCACTGCCCCGTGGCCGCCATGGCCCGACCCGAGCGGAAGCTGTACGGCGTCCAATTCCATCCGGAAGTGGAGCATACGGTGGAGGGTCGCAAAATCCTGTCCCGGTTCCTGTACGATGTGTGCGGCGTTTCGGGCGACTGGCGGATGGGCGACTATGTGGACGACCGGATCCGGGATATCCGGCAGGTCGTGGGAACCGGTCGGGTCCTGTGCGCCATGTCCGGGGGCGTCGACTCGTCGGTGGCGGCCCTGATGGTCCACCGGGCGGTGGGACGGCAGCTGACCTGCGTGTTCGTGGACCACGGTCTCATGCGGAAGAACGAGGGGGACGAGGTGGAGCGGGTGTTCCGCCACCAGTTCGACATGGACCTGGTCCGGGTGGACGCCGCGGAGCGTTTCCTCGGACGGCTCGCCGGCGTGGTGGATCCGGAGCGCAAGCGGAAGATCATCGGCGAGGAGTTCATCCGCGTCTTTGA